>JAHFDY010000046.1 GCA_023248735.1 Myxococcales bacterium | reverse complement strand
CCACCTATGAGGAGAGCGTTCATGACCAAGCCGCGGACTGGGTGGGTGTCACTCCCAACGCGGCGAAGAGCTCCGCGCACGCATCTTCCCTGGGCTCGCTTCCGCCCGATTGGTGCACACTTTTGAGTTTGTTGAACTCCCATCGCGTGCGATTTCTGCTCGTGGGCGCTCACGCGCTCGCAGTACACGGAGTTCCGCGCGCAACGGCGGATCTCGATCTTCTCGTTGAGCCGACCGCGGCGAATGCAGTTCGCCTCGCGCGTGCGATTCACGATTTTGGGCAACCTAGAAAGCGCGACGAAAACACGGAAAGGCAAGGAATCGGGCTCGTACGGGCGTGCGATACGGAAAGGTATCCCTCTGGGCGGCTTTCTCTTTACGATGCTTAACCATGAAACTCGCGATGATTGGGCTCGGGCGCATGGGCGGCAATATGGCGCGCCGATTGTTACGAAACGGACACAGCGTGGTCGTCTACGATCGCGACCAGGAGGCAGTGGCGGCTCTTGTGAAAGAGGGAGCCATAGGTTCGACCTCACTCGACGATGTAGTTAAGAAACTTGACGGTACACGCATCTGCTGGACGATGCTCCCAGGCGGCGTGCCATTTACGTCGACGATCGAGACTCTCATGGGGGCGCTCTCACCTGGCGACATCGTCGTTGATGGGGGCAACAGTAACTTTCGCGAATCGATGCAGTGGGCGTCACGACTCGCTGAAAAGAAGTTGCGATGGGTCGACTCAGGCACCTCGGGTGGCGTTTGGGGTCTCGAGAATGGCTACTGCCTCATGCTTGGCGGCGACAAGAGCGCATATGATCACATCGAGCCGATCATCGCGGCACTCGCGCCTAAGGGAGGTTACGGTCACTTCGGCAAGGCGGGCGCGGGTCACTTTGCAAAGATGGTGCACAACGGCATGGAGTACGCGCTCATGCAGTCGTATGCCGAAGGCTTCGAGCTTCTCCAAGCGAGCGAATTCAACTTCGACTTGCACAAGCTCGCAAAGCTCTGGAATCAGGGCGCCGTTGTCCGCTCGTGGCTGCTTGAGCTGGCTGAACGTGCGCTGGAGAAGAATCCTTCTCTCGAAGGTCTGAAGGCGTGGGTTGACGACAACGGTATGGGCCGCTGGACCGTGCAGGAAGCGATCGTTCATGCGGTCCCCGTTCCCGCGATTGCGGCGTCACTCTTTGCGCGTTTCTCATCGCGCATGGACAACTCGTTTGCGCTACGCATGCTCGCCGCTCTGCGCAATGAGTTCGGCGGCCACGCCATCAAAAAGGGCTGACGAATGAGCACCTTGAGCGTTTGGGGCGAGCTCGTCGCTTGTCATACGGCGAGCGAGATTGCTGACGTTGCGGCCAAGCGCATTGCCGCCGCCATCGAGGCCAAGCTGCGCACGCAGCCGCTCGTCAGCATCGCCCTAAGCGGCGGCACGACGCCTCGCGAGACTTACGCGCGGCTCGCGCTGGCGAAGCACGTCGACTGGTCCAAGGTGCTTTTCTTCTGGGTTGACGAACGGGCCGTGTCGCCAAGCGACGCGCGCAGCAATTATCATATGGTCGATGAGGCGATGCTGCAGAAGCTCCCGGTGAATCGCAATCAAGTCGCGCGCATGCAGGCGGATCTCACTGACCTCAAGAGTGCCGCCGCGAGCTATGAGTCGCTGTTACGCGCGCGCGTTATGCTCGGTCCGAAGAATGTTCCGCAACTTGACATTCTCACGCTTGGTGTCGGGGCGGATGGTCACACGGCGTCGCTCTTTCCGCGGGACGCGGCGCTTCAAGAGCAAAAAGCGCTCGTCACGGCGGTTGCGCCGGCGGCTGGTCGAGAAGCGCGCCTTACCCTCACCTTTCCTATGTTGCTGAACGCGTCGAACGTGTTTGTGCTCGCCTCTGGGCTCGAGAAGAACAAGGCGCTCGAACGCGCATGGGCGGCGCATGGCGATGACGGCGAGACGCCGTTGCGTGCGCTGAGAAACGCGATTGGCGCGACGACCTGGATCATCGATCGTGCGGCGGGCGGCCTGTTGAAGTGAGCGTGTAGATCCATCAAGGACGCTCCTCGTACTTGAGATCGTTGCAGGCATCCTCATCGCCGGCATCGCATGCCTTGTGTGCGAAACGTTCGCCTCGAGCGCGGTTGGGTGTGATCTCGTGGAGGCCGAAAAGATAGCGAGCTCCCCACGATCGAAGCTCCGTTCGTTCACGTCCGCGAGGGGTCCAGCCAGGTTTGATCGAAGCGACCAACAACGAGACGAAGCCGAGCGCGACGATCGGGCCAAGAACACGTCGCCGAGGGGACGTGATTGCCCATGCAGCGAGCGCGCCAGCGACGAGCCCGCCAATGTGTGCTCGATTGTTGAAGTTGACCTGCGTCCCAATGAGGAGCCAAACGCCAGCGCTTCCAAGTGTGGAACGCGTGCCCGGGTCCTGGAAGAAGTCCTTGAAGTTACCGAGTTCACGTCGCTTGAGCGCGAGCAGCGCGCCGATCATTCCGAACATTGCCCCGGACGCTCCGGCTGACGTTGCTTCGTAGTACGTGATGACGGTCGCGCATCCACCCGCGATGCCGCTCACCAGATAAGTGATGAGAAACGAACGCGGGCCGATCGCTCGCTCAACGTTCGCACAAACGCTGAAGCCCGCGTACGCGTTCCACAGGAGGTGTATCCAACCGATGTGAAGAAACATATGGCTGGCAAGGCGCCAATATTCGCCCGACCAGACGTGAACCGCCTCGACGGCGCCGTAGCGAAGCAAGATGTCGACGTGCGTTGTCGAACCCTGCTTTTGTGCCCACAAGAACCACGCGAGGTTGATGACGAGAATCGCGAACGTGACAGGTGCGGCCTTGATGCGCTCGGCGAGGGTTGGTGCTTGCGCGGGTTCAGGTGTGGACAACAGTGCCTGTGTAACAGAGCCTCGTGAGCCAAGAAAGTCTGGCGTAGTCCCGACCGTTGTTGAAATTGAAGGTAGCGGCTTCGTTGCAGCTCTGGGTGGCCCGGGGCTCGGCTCAAGCCAGCGTCAGTGTTGGCACACCTTGACCACATTGGACAAATGATGCCACGCTGTTACGTATTCCTGCGGGGCTGCGGGTCGAATTTGATCGAGGCCTATATGGTTTTTTCTCTGGGGTGTCCTTCTTGGGGACTTGCGGGTGCATTGACCCTCGCTGCGCTTCACGCGGTGGCCGCTCCATGTGGAGAAAAAGGACAGCGCGCCTGCTGCGTCGGTGAAGCGAAATTCGGCGCATGCAAGCGAGGCCAAAAAGAAGTTTCGGGATGCCCATACGGTTCGAAAAAGTGCCAATGCGGTGGCTCGATATTTCAAGCGTCGTCGCATTGTGAAGCGAAGCCAAAAGCTGACGACGACAGTGCGTGCGGTGGCACGGATGAACGCGCTTGTTGTGTCGGTGAGGAGAGCTTTGGCGCGTGCAAGTCCGGACGCGTCGAAGTTTCAGGTTGCCCATACGGCTCGAAGAAGTGTCAGTGTGGAGACTCGATATTTCCAGCGTCGTCGCATTGCGAAGAAGACAAGGCCAGCGAATGCGGCGGGGAGGGAGAGCGCGCGTGTTGCCTTCTCGAAGCGAAATTTGGCGCATGCAAGTCGGGTTTCACTGAGGTCAGCGGCTGCACATACGGAAAGAAAGATTGCAAGTGTGGCAAGGGTTCCGCGGTTCAAGCATCCGGTCATTGCGAAGCGGTCTCCGCATGCGGCGGTGAGGGAGAGCGTGCGTGTTGCGTCAACGAACAACTTCCGTCGTGCGACGCAGGACTGTTCGAGATGCCGTTCTGTTCGGGCAACTGTCTGTGCAAGGGCGCGTTCAGCTCGTCAGGCACGTGCGCGAGAGCATCGTCGGCGGGCGGTCTGGGGCAACGCGCACGCTGCATTGGTGAGCGCAAGAATGAACCTGCGTGCAACAAGGGCCTCACCGAAGTGCCTGGCTGCAGTGGTGATTGCTTTTGCGGTCTCGGAGCGGTGCCAGGAACCTTGTCGAGTACTTCGTGCGCGCGCATGGTGCCTATCGCAGAACCCGAGATTGGTTGGAAGCCACCAACGCAATCACTGTCTTCCCCGATGATGGGCTTTGCGGACATTCACGTTCACATGTTTGCCCACTTGGGTTTTGGTGGCGGGGTCATGGGTGGCGCCTCTTATGATCCAAAGGGTGGAGTGAACGCAGCCCTTCGCCCTGACTACGCAACTGACGTTCCGATGGAGAATGTCTTTCCTGTGGTGGCACTTGCCGCAGGCGCGTGGCCAGCCAAGAGCACGTTCGCGGTGTGCCCGACGTACCTCGGGAACTGCGGCAAGTTCTTGCTCCATGGTGATCACATGTTCCTCGATTCGCCCATGTTCGGTGGGTTGGGGGATGGGGCCAACGGGCACATGGGAGCTCCCGCCTTCAGCGCATGGCCGCGCTGGACGAGCGTCATGCATCAACAAGTTTACTACCGCTGGCTCGATCGCGCGTGGCGCGGAGGCATGCGGATCATGACGATGCTCGCGGTTAACAACGAAGTGGTCTGTAAGGCGTCACGTAGAAGGGTCGGCGAAAAATGCGACGATTCAATGACCGCGATCGACAAGCAACTTGACGCTGCTTTCGATTTTCAGACGTTTCTCGACCGAGAATCCGGCGGTCATGGTCGCGGTTGGTTTCGCATTGTGACCTCGTATGCGGCTGCCCGCGAAGTGATTCGCGCGGGGAAGCTAGCGGTCGTTCTTGGAATCGAGGTCGACAATCTCTTCAACTGCAAGGAACACGGGAGCTGTACGCCGGCTCGGGTGCAAGCGAAGGTCGACGAGTACTACAAGCGCGGCGTTCGCCATATTTTCCCCATTCACAATTTCGATAATGGGTTTGGCGGAGCGGCCACTTGGCAAGACGCGATCAACGTCGGGAACGCAATTTCGGAAGGTCGCTATTGGGAAGTCGAAGACTGCCACAAGGAAGGTTACGGCTTCTGGCTCGATTCGGCCTTTGAGCGATTGGCGATTGAGGGACTCGGGATCGAGTCGCGCCCGAAGGAACCGCCACTGAATTACACGAGTGGCAAGATACAAAAGTATGCGAGCTGCAATCGTCATGGCCTCAGTGCGCTTGGCAAGACGCTGATTGAATCGTTGATGGACCACGGGATGATCATCGACATCGATCACATGTCGAGGCGCTCGCTTGCGGACACGCTTCAGCTTGTCAAGAAGCGCCGGTATCCGATCGTTGCGGGTCACGTTCAGTTTTTCGATCGTCACCGGCAGACCTTCGGCGACAACGTCGGTCGTCACGAGCGCATGCGAACGGCGGACCATCTCGATGCGATTCGCGCCAGCGGTGGTCTTGTCGCCGTCATGACCAAGGACGACCAGCAAGACGGCGGAGCCGCAAAAGGAGAAAAGCCGCTTTCATTCGGAGCCATCTCGAACAACTGCGCCAACTCGACAAAGACGTTTGCGCAAGCCTACCTGTTTGCGATCTCTGAAATGAAAGGTCCGGTTGCCTTCGGCAGCGATTTTAACGGCTTTGCAGGTCATGTGGGGCCGCGCTTTGGAAGTGAAGCATGCGGTGGTTCGGGCGCTGAGAGAAGCGCCCAGGCACGGGCAAAAACTCGCCTCAAGTACCCTTTCGTTCTTGACGGATTCGGCACCTTTGAGGAGCAAGTGTCGGGACAGAAAACGTTCGACTTCAACGTCGATGGTCTGGCTCACGTTGGACTCTATCCCGACATGATCGCTGACTTGAAACGCATCGGAGTGACCGACAAGCAACTCGAGCCGCTCTTCCGATCGGCTGAGGCTTACGTTGAAATGTGGGAACGAGCTGCTTCGCGCTCTCAGCCGTGATCGCAGGTCGTCGACCGCGAGCGGATGACCCTCATCGTGCAATGCCTCAACAGCAGTCGGACGCGGTAAGGCCCTGCCGCGCCCCATGTCACCCGCCCAGCCCGATCACAAGGCCACAGTGACCGGTCGAGCCACACACGGCCCGATATCTCCCAGGTGGTTCACAACCGACACAGTCTTTCAGAGCACACGTGGGGTCTGACGCGTAGACATAGCCTTGAAAGGTCACGTTGACGGCGACGAGGTCTTCGGTGCTGCAGCTGCAACATGCTGTGTGATCAACGTGACAATCAGCATCCGTTTTGCACGTTGAGTATTTTGACTGGGCGAGGTCAAACGCTTCGCAACTCGAAGCTTCACATTCTGCGAGAAGATTCGGATTGATCATAGATGCGCACTCCGGACACCTTTCGCCACCGGAGCAGAGTGACTTGCTGTAGGCGCTAAGGCTGCTCTTGTTGACGCCCGTCACGTCCTTGATCGTTGGCAGACCACACACACCGCAGCACGTAACGCCTGCCGTCGTGCACTCGTCGGTGGTCTTGCATGTCTTCCACGGATTGCCCGCGTCCGTCTGCCGTCCCGCATCGACTGCAGGAGCATCAATAGACCCGTCGGAGCCCACGGGTCGGGTCGCGGCATCGTTGTCGACGAGGAGCGTTCCGCCACAACCGACTCCGCATACGAAGATGCATGCGCCAAGGAATTTCATGCCTGCAATATGCAACGATCGCCCCGCACTGTCGATGAAACGATCGTCTCAACGTTGGCGCGATCCATGGACGTTATGAAGTCCTCGGATCGACGCCATGAGCAATGTGTGCCGCACGCTTCGAGTGTTGGCGTTTCAGCCTGCCGTCTTCAGCCACTCCCTTACGCGCGAAACAACTGACTCTGCGGTGAATCCAAATTCGCGAGCGAGCACGGTGTCTGGAGCGCTCGCTCCAAAGCGGTCGATGCCGATCGCGAGACCCTTCTCGCCGACGATTGCCTTCCAAGGAAGCGTCACACCCGCTTCGACGGACACGCGCGGAATGCCAGGCGGCAGCACCGAATCGCGGTAGCTCGCGTCCTGCGCCATGAAAGCTTCGAGGCAAGGTACGCTGACGAATCGAACCTTGCGACCGTCTGCTTGCAGCGCTGTCCGAGCGGCTTCTGCGAGCTGCGCTTCGCTGCCCGTTCCCATGACGACGAGATCGGGTTTGCCGCCGGTCGCTTCCGCAACGGTGTAGGCACCACGCAACATCACTTTAGGATCGAAGCCCGCGTCGCGCTTAAGCGTCGGCAGCTTCTGGCGCGTGAGCGAAAACGCGGTTGGCCCATGTTTGCGCTGGAGCGCGAGCGCCCAAACGGCCGCCGTTTCGAGGCCATCGGCTGGCCTTACGACGTAGAGATGCGGAATGATCCGAAGTGCCCACAGCGTTTCGATGGGCTGGTGCGTCGGCCCGTCTTCGCCCAAGAAAATCGAATCGTGGGTGTAGATCCAGAGTGCTTGTTGCTCCATCAGTGCGCTCAAACGAACCGCCGGCCGCATGTAGTCGCTGAAGATGAGGAACGTGGCACCGTACGGAATGAGTCCACCGCTTAGTGCGAGTGCATTGCAGATCGCGCCCATGCCGTGCTCGCGCACACCAAAGTGGAGATTGCGACCGGAAAAATTCCCTTTTCCAATGTCGCCGCCGCCTTTGATGAGCGTCTTCGTCGATGGCGCAAGGTCTGCGGAGCCACCAATGAGCGAAGGTACAAGCTTCGCCGCGACTTGTTGAATCGCATTGGATGTGTTGCGTGTGGCGTCTTCTTTCGCGGGCACGGCCGCGACGAGCTGCTCAAAGAGGTCAGGCGGCGTCCGCTTTTCTTCAATCGCGTCGAGCTCGGCAGCGAGCGCAGGGTTGGCCGACCGCCACGCGAAGTAGGTCGTGCGCCAGTCTGCGTGCGCCTTGCCGAGTTCTTCCTTGCGTGCGCCGAACGCTGCATACACGTCTTCGGGCACATAAAACTGGCGCGTTGCGTCCCAACCAGCCGCGGTCTTCGTCGCCGCGATTTCGTCTTTGCCGAGCGGCGCACCATGCGCTTCTGACGTGTCGTGCGCGTTGGGCGCGCCATGGGCGATATGCGTACGCGCAACGATGAAGGATGGACGGGCCTTTTCTGCGAGCGCTTTGTCGAGCGCTGCACGAATTTGTCCGTGATCATGACCGTCAATGCGCTGGACGAACCAGCCATATGCTTCGTAGCGCTTTCCTACGTCTTCCGTGAATGCGAGTTCGGTGCTGCCCTCAATCGTGATGCGGTTGTCGTCGTAAATGACGACGAGGTTATTGAGCCCCAAGTGGCCGGCGATGCTGCTCGCTTCGCCGCTCACGCCCTCCATCAAGTCGCCGTCGGAAGCGAGGACATAAACGTGCGACGCTTCGAAAGGCTGGCCGAACTTTGTGTGCTTCCATTTTGCTGCGAGCGCGAATCCTACGCCGTTGCAGACGCCTTGGCCGAGTGGTCCCGTCGTGGTTTCAACACCCGGCACCATTCCGTGTTCGGGATGACCGGCGGTCTTCGATCCCCACTGGCGAAAGGCCTGAAGCTCACCCATCGGTAAATCGTAACCCGTCAGGTGCAGAATTGAGTAGAGCAGCATCGATGCATGGCCGGCAGAGAGCACAAAACGATCGCGGCCGATCCACGCAGGGTCTTTCGGATCGTGCCTCATGTAGCGCGCGTAGATTTCAAACGTGATGCTAGCGAGCCCCATCGGCGTGCCGGGATGGCCGCTGTTGGCCTTCTCGACGCCGTCCATGGCAAGTCCCTTGATCGTGAAGACGGCTTTGTTGATGAGTGAAGCATCAGAAAACGCAGCTGGCATGCGGTAGCTCCTCTGGTGAGGAGACCATCATCTACGGGTGAGCGCGAGAGCGCAACTTGCGGCGCCACGCAACCCGACATTAGCGTCTGCGCACAGTGCGAGTGGCACGGCACGGAGCATCGGTTCGAAGCGTCCTTTTGAGGTAAATGCTTCGTAGAACGTGCGTGATTGGATCAGGCGCGCAAGTGCGATGGCGATAGAGCCGCATACCCACACGCCCCCGCTCGCCATCGTGCGGAGGGCGAGATTACCGGCTTCAGCGCCGTACAAGCTGACAAACAATTCGACCGCCGATACGGCTGCGCGATTCGAGCCTTCGAGCGCACTTTCAACGATTGCAACATTGCGATCAGTTGCGGTTGCAAATGGCTTGGGCGCGCGCTTCCCCATGGCGAAGAAGTCGTAGAGGCCACCGATGCCTTCTCCCGACAAGACGCGCTCCACACTCACCCGACCCGAAAGGCGTTCTTGAAAGAACGCGAGAACTTCGGCCTCAAGTGCGCTGCGTGGGGCAAAGTCGGCGTGGCCACCCTCGGTCGCGAGCGGAATGTAACTGTCGTGGTGCCAAATGAGGGCAGCCTCGCCAAGCCCAGTGCCCGCTGCGATCACGGCAACGGTGGCTCCCTTTTTCGCGGGTCTCTTTGCGATGCTCGTCACTTGCTTCGCGGTGGTGGTGCCCCAAGCCAGAGCGACAAGATCGTTGACGATGAGAACTTTGGCGCCAAGCGATCGCGCGATGCGCTTTTCGTCAACGCGCCATGGGAAGTTCGTCGCGGTACATCGTCCGCTTGCGACGGGACCTGCGACTCCAAAGCAAGCGGCCGTCACGGCTGCGTCTTTCGGCAGGAGCGTCGCAAGCGCCTCCTCGAGCGATTCGAAGTCGCTCGTCTTTTCGTTCCACCGCTTGACTACCTTGCCGGTCGGCGAGAGGAGCCAAAGACGCGTGTTCGTTCCACCGATATCGCCCGCTAGAAGCACGAAGCTACCGTCCCTTCTTGCCGCCTAAGACGGCCGCGTTGTGTGCGTCGTAGGTTTCTGAGAACGTGTGCCGACCGTCGCCCTTCGCGACAAAGTAAAGGTACTTACTCTTCGGCGATGCGATCGCCGCTTCGAGCGATTTGTACCCAGGGCTCGCTATGGGACCGGGAGGCAGTCCCTCATGGGTGTAGGTGCTGTACGGGTTTGCGCTGTCGTGCATCATCGCAGCCGTTACCTTGCCGTTGAACTCTGCGCAGGTTGGGATCGCCGCGCGCATTGCCAAGCAACCGTAGGCAGCAGTTGGATCGCACTGCAGGAGCTTCGGAGCAAAGGTGGGCTCGGTAAGCCGATTGAGGAAAACGCTTGCGACGGTTGCGCGCTCGTCGTCGATACGCGCCTCTTTCTCGACCATCGAAGCAAGCGTCACGATTTCTGACTGACCGAAGTTCAACTCTGATCGCAGCCCAAGCAGCTCTGCGCCGTAGCGTTCGTTCAGCGTCGCCCATCGTCTATCGAACTCGCGCTTCATCTTGCGAACGATATCCGCTGGCGCTGCATTTCCAGCGAACTCGTACGTGGCCGGAAACAAGTAGCCCTCGGCGGATTTGCCGCTGATGGCAAGGTCGCGGAGGATCGCCGCGTCCTCTGTCGATTTGAGAAATAGGCTTGACGATAGGATGCGCTTTTCCTCGAGGCGCTTTGCCATATCGAAGCGGGTGTAACCCTCCGGAAACGTGACCTTCTGGTGAGCCCCACGTCGATCGAAACGTAAGACGATCTCGCCAGGTGACATATCGTCGTAGAGCACGTGGACGCCGGCTCCCGCACGCGGGTTCGCCAAGCGCGCGTACCACTTAAACATCGCGCACGATTGCGCCAGACCGCTCTTGCAGACCTCTTCCGCAAGGTCTGCGCCCTGCATGTCTCGGAGCAGAGTCACTTCGACGAGTTTGCCAGGCCCCGGGCCAGCGCTCATTGGATAGAGCGCAGCGAAACCGAGTACGCCCAACATCGCTGCGACGATGACTGCAACCGTGAGCCACAAAAGTGGTCGCGATTTGCCCTTTGGCTCGCGCCTCTTTGCGCGAGCGAGCGCATCGCCGATGTCAAGTTGACGGCCGAGCGTTTTCTCAGGACCGGCCTTGCGAGACCGTTTCGGCCGCTTGCTCGGCCTCATCGGGAGCCTCGCGCCTCGAGCCACGACTGCAAGATGACGCAAGCTGCCGCGGAGTCGATGCGCGCCCGGCTCTTCTTCGCCGAAAATTGATCTTTGAGAGATCGATTTGCTTGCGCTGTGGAGAGTCGCTCGTCCCAGAGTTCGACCGTGAGACCTGTGGCATTGGCGACCCTGCCGGCAAATTGACGCGCAGCGATCGCCGAGCTCCCCTCGCCTCCCTTCATGTCAAGTGGAAGGCCCACCACGATGTGCGTGATGGCGTCGTCGCGTACAAGATCTTCGATCGCCTGCAACATGAGTCCGTTGTTCTTCGCCGAAATGAAGGGCCGCGGATGCGCGTAGAGGCCAAGCTCGTCGGCGACCGCGACACCAATGCGAACCGTGCCGTAATCCAGGGCGCAAGCCTTCATCCCAACACCGAATTAGACCCGAGGCGCAGGCAGAAGCAACTTCCCGCAATAACGCGCGCAGAAACGCAGCTGGCATCGGAAGCCGGGATTGCACCTGTGGCGCTACCGGTTTATCCCCCTTGCCTCATATGTCTCTGGTGCGCGCCGTTCGCGGCATGAACGACCTATTGCCCGCGGAAATGGCCAAATGGGCTTGGGTCGAGTCGACTTTTGCGGTTGCGCTTTCGCGCGCAGGCTTCGCCGAGGTACGCACGCCTATCGTCGAGTCGACGCCGCTATTTGTGCGCGCGGTGGGTGAAACGACCGACGTCGTCGAGAAGGAAATGTACAGTTTTGTACATCACGACGACGCCCTCACGCTGAGGCCAGAGGGCACCGCGGGAGCGGTCCGTGCCTATCTCGAGCACACGGTCCACGCACGCGAGGCGATCACGCGTTGGTACTACAACGGCCCGATGTTCCGCGGTGAACGGCCGGCGAAGGGTCGCTATCGACAATTCTACCAAATCGGAGCCGAGATCCTTGGAGACCAGGGGCCCGGGTGCGACGCTGAACTCATCGATTTGTTGCATGGCGTGTTGCAAGCGTTGCGCATCCCCGACGTTGAAGTGATCGTCAACTCCCTTGGTGGCCCAACGACGCGCGATCGTTACCGCGAGGCTCTCGTCCAGTACTTCGAGCCTCTGAAAGACAAGCTATCCGCTGACTCGCAGAGGCGCCTAACGACGAACGCGTTGCGCATTTTGGATTCGAAAAACACGGGCGATCGTGACCTCGCCGCGAACGCGCCAACGCTGCACGAGTTTCTCTCCCCCGAGGATGAAGCGCACTTTGCGCTCCTTCGCCGCTCTCTCGACGCGCTCGGCACGCCCTATCGTGTCGAGCCACGATTGGTCAGGGGCCTTGACTATTACACGCGCACCCTCTTTGAGATGAAGGCCTCGCGTGAGACCTTAGGTGCTGGCGACACCGTGCTTGGCGGAGGACGCTACGACGGTCTCGTTGCCGAGCTTGGGGGTCCACAAGCCGCGGCGGTGGGCTTCGCTGCTGGCCTCGAGCGCTTGGTGATTGCATCGCGTTTCGACCCACCCACGCGTGTTACCGACGCCTATGTTGTGCCGCTCGGAGATGCGGCGAGGTTTCTCGCGCTCACACTCGGTCGCGAATTGCGCGCTCACGGGTGCTTCGTCGAGATCGACACACGAGGTACGTCGCTGAAGAGCCAACTTCGCAGGGCCGACTCGCTTGCAAGCCGATTCGCACTCATTATCGGCGACGCGGAGCTCGCGGAAGGCGTGGTGGTGGTCAAGGATCTTGTCGAGCATTCGCAGAGCAAGGTCGCCACTGCCAACGTGGCTGCGCATGTTGCCAAGGTCTGCGCGCGGGGCGCCCAATGAGAAATTGCCGCACCGCTTTTCACTGCTGCATCGCTCTGCTCCTCAGCACGCAGACTGCGCACGCTAAGAAACCAAAGCCGACCGATCGTGGTGCGAGTCCTGGAGGCGAGCCGCCGCCTGGGATCATCGGCGATCCTTCGGTCGTCCCACCTTCCGATCCGCTGGCCATTTCGTCAGAAATGCGTGAGCGCATCGGCTCAGACTGGGATGGTCGACCCGCGGGTCCACTCGAAGACAAGCTGCACCGCAATTACTTTCCCTACTACGAGGAGAGGCGTGCCGACTATCGGCTTCGGCTGTTGCCGCCGTTCTACCTCGAGCACACACGCGGCTCGCCTCACGTTCCGAGCGTCGGTCGATACAATGCCGCGACGCAAACCGATCGTGAATCACTCTTCGGGCTCGTCTACTACCAACGTCGTTCAGCGCGATATGACTCCGACGTGCTCTTCCCGCTCGCTTGGCGCTTTCGTCGCGACGACGATCACACGCTTTTGATCGGCCCGTATCTTCATCGCGAAGCACCAGGCAAGAACGATAACTGGCTCTTCCCCCTGGCATTCACGGGCTCACGGCCAGACGGTGGGTACCTTCACATTCCCCTGCTGCTCACCTTCTCGCAACACGACGAAAAGAGCGCGTTTGCATTGGTGGGTCCGTATTTCCGCAAACGGGT
This sequence comes from Myxococcales bacterium, assembly GCA_023248735.1. Taxonomy (GTDB): domain Bacteria; phylum Myxococcota_A; class Polyangia; order Polyangiales; family Polyangiaceae; genus JAHFDX01. Next base: position 14,044 of record JAHFDY010000046.1, on the reverse strand, counting down.
CGGACAGGATGTCGACCTCGGCGTCGCGCCGTTCTTCTTTCACGGCGAAAGTGTAACCACAGCGGGTACAAATAAGAGCTACACAATCGTCCCCCCTCTCGCGTTCTACCATCGCGAATCAGAGCTCGAAGGCATCAGCACCACGGTCGCGGGACCTGTTGTCGTCGAACAGACGCCAAAGCGGAGCATCTTCGACGTTGCTCCGCTGTTCTTTCACATATCGGGTCGGCCCGAAGATTCTGGGGTTCGCGAGTCGCACACCACGCTCGCGCCTTTGTTTCACTATGGCTACAGCCCAACGCAGCGCCTACTCGTGACGCCACTCTTCATGTTTCGCCAAACGCCGACGGTGAACACGACGATCACTCCGTTTTTCACCCACTCAACGACGCGCAACGGAGCGACGCAGCTCAACGTTGTGGGTCCTGGCGTGCCACTCTTTTTCCACTTTCGCGATCGCGACATTGACCTCTCGCGCTGGGGCCTCATGCCGCTCGCGTATCACTCGACGAGTCCGACACACAACGATTGGTGGACGCCGCTTTTCGCGCGCTTCGAGGACCGCGGCATCTCCACAACCACGTGGGTGTTTCCATCGATCGTTCGCCAAACATCCACCGAAGGCTCGAGCACCGACGTCTACCCTTTGTTTTTCAGCGGCTCAGACAAGAAAGACAAACATCTTGTCGTTGCGCCGTTCGTTTGGGAGTTCGAAAGCCCAAAGTCGCACACCACGATCGCAGCACCGTTGTTCTGGCGATTCGCGGATAAGACCGACGAATCAGTGACCCAAGTCGCGGGCAACACGCTCTACATGAGCAAGCGCGTCGCTGGCGGAACAGACTGGCAGTTCCACTTCTTGCCGCTGTTCTCCTACGGGAAAAATCCTGAAGGTCACTGGTGGAACGTTCTCTTCGGCCTGACCGGCTTCGAACGCGCGGGCGCATACTCGCGCACGAAGATCTTTTGGATTCCGTTTCAGACGAGCGGACCGAGCGCGACTCAGGTTGCTGCGGTGAAGCCTCAGTAGTGGGTGGCGGCTGTCATTGCGACTGTCCTAGGTGTCTTTGACACGGACGGGAGCCCAATAATGGGCCAGTAGCGCGTGGCAACGCCTGGCATGCGACGTGCTTTTTCGCTGCTAGAATGAAAGATATGCCAAGTTTGAGCACCAAGATCTTGATCGAGATCCGTGATGAGATGAAGGCGACGCGCCACGACTTGTCAGAGCGGCTCGACGCGACAAATCAGCGGCTCGACGCCACCAATCAACGACTCGGCGCGACAAACGATCGACTCGATCTTGTTGCAAGGCGCCAAACCGAGTCCGAAGTTCGCCTCGCGACCGAGCTCGTCGCGGTGGGCGATGCGGTCAACCGGCTCACCCAAACCTTGCGCGCAGACAAGGCACTTGAGGGTGATGTTGCGGACCTCAGACGTCGCGTCAGCAAGCTCGAGAGGCGCCAAGCCTGAGTCCACTTACGGGTGCGGCTCCGATGCAGTCTCGCTGCTCCCGTTTCAGTTGCGAACAAGTCGCGCTTCGATTGTAAACAACATCGATCGAATCATGTAAAAAACATACCGATTGCGAACAATCCGCGCTGCGGCCTATGACCCACCCATAAATTGCGTTGTGCCGATTTCGTAGGCAATTCAAAGAGGTGCGTCCATGTCTCCAGAAGTTCACCGAGCTGCGCTCCGCGCGGCAGCAAAACTCGCCCTATCCGCCGCCTTCGTCGGATGCGGCTCCCCAGACACATCGTCCGGCAACGACGGTCCCAGCGCGAGCGACTATCCCTCGTCGACCGAGAGCAACAGCGACGCGGTTCGCGCGAAAAAGAAAAAGAAAGACGCGGGCGCGGCAAGCGAGTGCGGCGCTCAGGCGATGACCGAGGCGTCGTGCAGAGCCGAGGTTGCGAAGGCTACGTTCCCGAAGACCGCATCACCGGATGGGTTGGGCAAGCCCGACAAGCGAGTCGACGCGACGACACGCGAATGCTGCGACCTTATCGCCAAGGCGATCGACAAGGGCGCCGACGACAAGTGGAAAGAACGCGACGCGTGCTGCTCCGCGATCGGTTGGAGGGGCTCCGCCACCTGCACGCCTTGGGGACCGCCCGTTCCACCCGCCATGCGACGCGTCGCCTAACCGAGGGAAAACCATGATGATCGACCTTCGCATGGCATCGCGGCAGCACGCGCCCGCACTCCCTATCATCCCTGAGCTCGCTGCGAGCGCACTCGCCACCTGGCGAGGACGCATGATCAACGAGTACACGTCTGCGTCCGTTTTCGAGCATCTCGCGCGTCAGCTTGAAGCGGCAAACGTCGATCAAGACTCCGTTCGCGCATGCAGAGGATTCGCCGATGAAGAGCGAAGACACGGCGTCCTGTGCGGCGCGGTCGTCGAAGCGCTCGGCGGCGAAGCATGCTTTGCGCCGCCCGACACAAACGAATTTCCTGAGCACGAGGACGTGTCGCCGCTCGAAGCCGCAGTCCGCAACATGCTCAGCATCTCGTGCCTCAGCGAAACGATTGCGGTTTCCCTCATCGGGGCCGAGCGACTTGAAATGCCTGAGGGAGAGCTTAATCAGTTGCTAACAACCATCTATTCAGACGAAGTCGGACACGCGCGATTTGGCTGGCGTCTTGCTGGCCGGTTGGTCAAACAACTTGACCAAGATGCGATCGCACGACTTGGTGAATACCTCGCCGTCGCGCTCGCCCACCTTGAGGAACACGAGCTCGCGCATCTCAATCCGCACGCATCGCCGCCGCCCGAGGGCGCGAGTCTCGGGCTCTGCAACGGAAGCGATGCGCGGTCCCTCTTCTACGCCACGGTTTTCGAAGTGATTCTTCCGGGGCTCGAGGCGATGGGGCTACCGGCCTACCAGGCATGGGAGAAGCGGACTCGCCCTGCGGCCGCCGCCTGATCCCCTCACGGCTTCAAACGGACGCCGAGCCACGACAATTCGGAAAGGCGCTGACCATCGTCGGTCTGAATGACCGAACCGTCCGCACTGACGTGGCCTTCAGCGACCTTGGTGAAGGAGGCAAACGTGCCGTACTTGTCGTCGGCTTCGGTGCCATGACTGAAGAACTCGACCGCGGCTCCGGCGGCCAAGTTCGTGCGATTCGGAATGCTCACGCCAACCCCTGGATCGAACGTTGTCGCAAACGGCGTTAGCGCATAGAGCGCGACTATTTTCGATGTCGCATCCACGAACGCCGGCGCCTTTTCGAGCGGCACCGAGAGGGCGCGGTACTGCTGCTGACTCGGCTCTTCGAGCTCCATCTTGTCGATTGCGACCTTTACGCCTTGTGGCAAGGTCAACTTCACATCGCCAGACAAGAGCGTTGTAGCAACACCGTCTTCGGGGATGGTGACGCCCTCGTTTGGCATGCGAGGGAGGATGAGCGTGCCCTTGTCGATGTCGCCTTCACCGGTAATCGCCGCGTAGTAGGTGGCGTACGTCGACCTCCCGTGGAGCATCATGGCGGCCTTGTGCATGTAGCGATGCACTGCCATGCTCGCGACTCCGCTTGCATCAGTCTTGCCGAAGGTGCATCCGTCACCACACGCGGTTGTCACGAGATCGGCAATCGGCTTTCCGTTTTCGTCAACCACCTTGCCTTTGAGGCTGGTGATGCACACCGCGCCGGGTATCTCGCCTCCGATCGGGGTTTGGCAACCCTTCGCATCGTAGTCAGGGACGTAAGCCGCGGCCTCAACCCCTGCGTCAACAACGGCTTTCGCGGGCGAGCTGCACGCAGCCGAAGCCACCCAAAGTGCGCTGACTGAAAGAACGAAGCGGTGCATGCGACTCCTCATTGTGTAAGCGGACCGAGCCGCTCGGTGATTTTGGTCCTCACAAAAGCAAACGTCGGTGGCCCAGCACCGACGACGAGCACCTTCATATCCTTCGGATCGAGCAGCAGGTAGGTCGCCGAGCGACCAAAGCGCTTCAGGAGCGAGCCCTCAGGCTCGAGAGTCGTCACCATCGCGCTCTTGTTCAAACGGAGCCACTCGTCAACGAAGGCCTTTGTGGCTCCAATGCCATCGCGATCTTCGACGAGGATCTGAATCGAAATAAAGCGACCACCGTAGCCCGCTGTCATTTTGAGTTGCTCGGCCGTCTCTTCCCAGCAGAACTTGCACCATCCGAAGGCGACGTGCACAAGCAGCACTTCAGCCTTCGGGTTTGCCGCGATCACGCCGGCTGCCGTGAGGGAACCGTCCTCATCTGGCGAAAGTGCTCCATCATGATTCTTGTCTGAGTAACCAACAAGCGAGACGTCCTGGAAGGTGTTACCCACAGCGTAGCCCTGCGTTGGAACAACGCCGCTGTCGCCAGGCGCCGGACTCGGCGATGATCCGCACCCAACCGCCAACAGAAGGATTGAGGCCAAGGTTCGCATTTGCATCGTCGATGAATATCCTTCGCACCCCGCTCACGGGATCCAGTGACGCAGCAGCTACTAGCCGCACGGGGCGATTGTGTGACCGATGAGGCGCAAGAAAAAAAGAGCTTACTCTGTTCGCTCAGACTCGCACAGGCTGGTATGCTTGGGGCATGCGTTCACTCCCACTCGTTCTCTCGCTCGTCCTTGGAATCGTTGCTTGCGGAAACACGACGAGCCCGCCCGCGGATGCCGGAGCCGCAGCGGTTGCCCCGCCGACAGCGACCACCCCGCCTAAAGCATCCGCTGCGCCGGACGCTTCTGCTCCCCAGCCTGTGAATGGGGTCTTCAAAATTGTCGTCGATGGGTGGGGTTTTACGCCGAGCGACATCAAAGTGAAGGTGGGCGAGCCGGTGAGTCTCGAGTTCACGCGCATCACCGACGAGACGTGCGTAACGAAGGTCGTCTTCCCCGAGTTGAAGATCACAAAGGCGCTTCCCCTCAATACGCCGATCACAGTGACTGTGCCTTCGGACGCGGTGCACTCCTACGGATTTCAATGCGGCATGGCGATGGACACGGGGACAGTCGTCATCGAGTAAGCTCGGGTCGCATTCGGTCAACGATCTTTACAACCGCTCCAGCACTCCGCGAAACGTCGACACGACACGCTCAAATTCCTCGACGGTGAGCACCTCGCCCATCGACAGCCGAACACTCGACGACGCCCTCTCCGGGCCAAACATGGCATTGAGCACCGGTGACGGTTCGCTTGTCCCCGCACTGCATGCGCTTCCGCTTGAAACGCACACACCGTCGAGGTCGAGTGCGGCAACTAGCTCCGGTCCGACGGCTCGTGGATAGTAAAGATTGCTGACGTGTGGAGCACGCCTCGCGTCGCCATTTCGCTTCGCGCCCTTCGCAAGCGCGAGCAGCGCGTTTTCAAGTGCATCACGTTGCGATTCGAGCGTTGCGTAGTGCGTGCGTCCGCTCGTCTTCACCCAGTCTAGCGCAGCGGCCATGCCCGCCGAAGCAACCGGATCGAGCGTGCCCGGACGGATGCCACGCTCCTGACTGCCTCCACCCATGATGGCGACAAGGCGTACGCCGGGCCGATGCACCAATGCACCGATGCCCTTGGGGCCCCTGAATTTGTGCGCCGCAATCGCGATTGTGTCCGCGGAGCAAGGGAGAAGGTCAACTTTGCTGACGGCTTGCACAGCGTCCACATGCACCAGTGCGCCTCGTTGATGCGCGAGGGCGGCGACGGCTTCAACGGGCTGCGTCACGCCGGTCTCATGGTTTAGGGCTTGCATCGTGATGAGACGCACGTCGTGCGCGTCGCCCAGCGCCTGTGCGACATCGTCGAGATCGATCGTGCCGTCTTCACACACCCTAAGCCAACGGACTCTTGCATTTCCCTCACGCTCAAGTGCTTCTGCTACTCGCGTGACGCTTGGATGCTCCAGTCGGCTTGTTAGTAAACTTCCTTTACTGTCAGCGAACGCCGAACGAATCGCAAGATTGTTCGCTTCGGTGCCACCGGATGTGAAGACCACGTCACGGAGGTCGGCCGCGAAGAGATCCGCGACCAGGGCCCTCGCGCGCTCCACCCACGCGCTCGCCTTGCGGCCCATGGAATGGACGCTCGACGGATTCGCCCACGCTTCGATCGCTGCCGCAGACATGGCTTGCACGACCTCTGGGAGCGGCTTCGTGGTTGCGTTCCAGTCGAGGTAGATCATCGTTGCGCTTGGTGCGCGTTCTTTGCAACCCGCAGCGTGAGTCGTGCTCCCGCGAAAGTGCGGTTGCCGATGACGGCGCCCTTCGCCGCGGTGATGTCACCGCCGAGCCCTCGGGCGACGCCTCTGGCAATCGCAAGGCCTACGCCCACGCCGCCTTGCGCGCGGGTGGGTGACCCGTCGGCCTGGAAGAATGGCTCAAACACGCGCTCCTCAAAGCCTTCGCGGATGCCAGGCCCCTCGTCGACCACGGCAAGTTCATAGCTGTCTGCGCGAACACTGACCGCGATCCCGATCGTTCCGCCTTCGGGCGTGAATTTTGACGCGTTGTCGAGTACGTGACCGACGGCGCGGAGCAACTTGTCGCTGTCTCCATAAGCGACCATGGGCCCCGCCGGGATCGACTCGATCACCAGCTGTTTCAGGGCTTCACGTCCCGGCGCAGTGAGGTTGGTCGCGGCCCGTACCAACTTGGCGAAGTCGTAGTTTCGGTAGAAGAATTTGATCTTCCCCATCTCGAGCGCGGTGACGTCGACCAGGTTGTCAAGTGTACCGCGAAGACGTTGCACGCAGTCGTCCATCGCCCTCAGCGCCTTCGACTGTGCAGGCGCAATGTCGCCAAGTTCCTGATCGATGAGCATCTTGAGGTAGCCCACGATTGGGGTCATGGGTGTCGCCAATTCGTGCGAAATGTTGCGATAGAATTCGCGCCGCAGCCGCTCCATTTCGCGCAGCCTCGCATTGGCAGCCGATAGCTCTGCCACCTTTTCTTCGAGATGCACGACGATGCGGCCGCTCTGCGCGCGAAGTCGATGGTTCGATGAATGCTCCTTCGGCAGCTCTTTGCGGCCGGCAAGGTACCCATTGACGAGTTCGCAAAATTGACTGGCGTCGATCGGTTTTTGGATAAATCCGTCGCAGCCCACCACAAGACTCGTTTCGCGATCGCCCTCGGCGGTGATTGCGACGATGGGTACGCGCTCGAGTGCAGCCTCGCCGCGCAGACGGAGCGCGACTTCGTAGCCATCGAGGCCAGGAATATTGATGTCGACCAAGATAAGGTCGGGTTTGGTCCCCTGGGCGAGGCGAACGCCCTCAAGCCCGTCTTCGGCGTCGATGACCTCGTGGCCTTCGGCCGCCAAGAGCTTCCGAACCAGCAGCCGATTGCGAGGGTCGTCCTCGATATGAAGCACACGCGCCATTCACTTCTCATTACAACGGAATCTCGCTAACTTCGCGCCCATGAAACGCATTGCCCTGCTTGCTGTCCTTTGCGCCGGCTGCTCCAAGCTGACCGAACCGACGGCCGATTTGCCCATGGTTATCGCTTCGGCTTCCGTATCTGCAGCGCCCGCGGCGCCTCCACCGCCAGTCCCTTCCGCGGCTCCGGTGGCTCCTCCCTCGCCGTTTGTTGCCTACCCCGGCCCAGCGAAAGCCGGAGACGAAGTGGAAGTGCACTACACGGGTACCCTCAAAGACGGCACCAAGTTCGACAGTTCGCGCGACCGAAACCAACCGTTCAAGTTCATGCTCGGCTCGGGGCAGGTCATCAAGGGGTGGGACCAAGGTTTGGTCGGCATGAAGGTCGGCCAAAAGAAGAAGCTGACCATCCCGCCCGAACTCGGGTACGGAGCCCAGGCAAAAGGCAAGATTCCGCCGAACTCGACCTTGCTTTTCGACATCGAGGTGATTGGCCTGAAGACGAGAGACGCTGCCCCCAAGCCGGCCATTGCGCCGCATCACTGAGCAACATTCTTGAGCACGTCGGACTCTTCACGAAAGCGCATTCTCGTCGTCGAGGATGATGAAGCCGTTCGCAAACTGATCACGAAAGCACTCGAGTCGCGTTACGAAATCGTCGACGCCGCCGATGGTCTGATCGCAACGGAGTTGCTCTCGGTTGGGACGGCACCCGATCTGGTCATTGCCGATATCATGATGCCACATGTTGACGGACTCACGCTCACGCGGCTGATGAAGAGTGACCCTCGCCTTTCGCGCGTGCCGGTCATCTTTCTTACTGCCAGAACGGGTGCCGATGCGATGATTCGCGGCATTCAGGCGGGTGCGAAGCACTACATGGAGAAGCCTTTTGTCGTTGCAAACCTTGTCGCACGCGTGCACCAGATTTTGAAGTAGTCAAGATGACTGACGAAAACCATCGAACGCTGTTTCCTCTGCCTGCCCTGCCTTCCGCTGCGCTCGCCGTGCTGGGCGGCACCCTGTACTTTCTTTCCTTCGCGGGCATCGACATCTGGCCGCTGGCCTTCGTTTGCTATGTGCCTTTCTTTTTCGCGCTCTACAAGCAGCCAACAAAGCGCGCGACATGGATCGGCCTGCTCGCCGGCGTCGTCATGGGCGTCGGCGGCTTCTACTGGCTGCAGACCATGTTGCTCACGTTCAGCGGCTTTCCGTTCGTCGCTTGCGCTTTCTTTACGCTTGTCGTTTGCACCTTTCAGGCGGGCCGATGGGCGATGATGGGGTGGCTCTTTTCGCGCACGACTGCGCGTGGATGGCCACTCATGCTCTCGTTCGCCGCGGCATTTGTAACAAGCGAACTTACGTATCCGCTGCTCTTCACGTGGTACTTCGCGGGCTCGATTCACAAGGTTCCGGTCTTCACGCAGACCGCCGAACTTGGTGGGACGATACTGGTGGGTCTCGGCCTTCTCGCGAGCAACATTGCCCTGTCAGAAGCGCTCCTATCGAAGTTCGAAAAGCGTCCGCTCGTTCGTGCGCGCGTTGTGGGACCGCTTGTGGCGCTGGCTCTCGCGCTCGTGTTTGGTGCGTGGCGCATTCGCAGTGTTGACGCGCGCGTCGCTGCCGCGCCCTCTGTGCGCGTCGGCACCGTTCAAGCCAACATGGGTCTCAACGAGAAGCGGTCGCAGTTTGCCGAAGGGCTGAAACGCCACATGGACGCGACGGCATCGCTTCGTGAACGCGGTGCCGAAATGATCGTGTGGAGCGAGACGTCGGCGATGACTCCGGTGTACGAGAAGAACACCGCGGTTGCCATGAAGCGCACGCTCGCGGAGATCAAGCTGCCTGCAATTGTCGGTGCGGTCCTCTATCGCGACGATCCAATTCGTGACCACGTCTATTACAATACGGCGCTCTCCGTCGATGCGAATGCCAACGTCACCGGGCGCTTCGATAAGACCTATCTCCTGATGTTCGGCGAATACCTACCGCTCGGAGAGACGTTTCCGATCCTCTACCAATGGTCGCCCAATAGCGGCAAGTTCACGCCAGGCAAGACGCTCGACCCACTGAAGATCATCCAAGGTGGCGCCGAGCATCGCGTCACGACGTTGATTTGCTACGAGGACATCATCCCGTCATTCACGCGCGATGCGGTCAACAAGGGCGATCCCGAAATGCTCGTCAATATCACCAACGATGCCTGGTTCGGCGACTCCACAGAGCCGTGGGAGCATCTCGCGCTCGCGAAGTTCCGCGCCATCGAACACCGAAAGTATCTCATTCGAAGCACAAACAGCGGTGTCTCAGCGATTATCGATCCTGTCGGTCGCGTGCTTTCAAACACCGAGACGATGAAACAAGAGACGCTTCTTGAGACGGTGCATTGGCTCTCAGGAGGCCGAACGCTCTACGCCATGATTGGCAATTTGCCTTGGTGGATTGTGGCATTGCTTGCGTCGGTAGGCGCATTTGTGCGCAGACGGTCCCGCGTCACGGACGTTGCTCCGAAAATCGACGCAATCGGCGTCTGAGGGCTGAAGGGAATCTTCTTTTGGTTCGTCTTACGTTTACTGCTGGGCTTTGTTGCCCGCAGCCATAGAGCATCGTCTATCCTTTTGCGGGTCAGCCGCTCGGGGCTGCCAAAACGACTACGAGGGAGCAATGAAGAAGAGTGCACTAGTAACGGTTGGCTCGTTGTTGGCAGTGTTCGGGGCTGTTGCAGCGGGAACGACCCAAACAGCGTGTTTGGTCTCCATCAACGGTGGCGATGCCGCGGTGGATTGGGACGCCGTCTCAACAACCTATGACGGCAGCAGCGCCACTGGCGGCGATGGCGGCGGCGGCGGTGGCGATACGGGTGGTTCCGGCTGCAGCGGGTTAGACAACGTGAGCTTCAATGACCCACAGAATGCAAGCTGTGACACCTGTATGGCGTCAAGCTGTTGCGCCGAAGTGACGACATGCTTTGGCGATAAGAACAGCGAGTGCACGGTGGTCTTCACGTGCCTCGACGCTTGCACCAATAAGGCGTGTGAAGACGACTGCGTCGCAAAAGTAAGCGCCGATGGTACGGCCCAGCTCCGAGCCGTTGAGGGATGCTTGAAAAACAAGTGCGATCCGCAGTGCCCAGCTCCGGTAGCGATACCAAACCCATAAAACAAGTCGGTTTTCGGCAAAGAAACGCGGGAGTGCCAAGGCGCATTTCCGCGTTTTTATTTGTAACTTCCAAGAGAGTATTTTGCGGTCGCCTTCAGGTGAGAAAGCGACGCTGTACAACGATGCGTGTTACCCTGCGACGTTATGGTGATCATCGGGTGCGCGGGCTTTCCTGTGCCAGCGACGCGCTACTTCAAAGAGTTCCTTTTTGTTGAAGTGCAGGAGACGCACTTGTCAATGCCAGGGCCGGGAACGATTCGGCGTTGGCGTCGTGAGGCCCCGTCAGGTTTTCAGTTCTCGGTGCTTGGCCCGCGTGAAATTGGTCAAGAAGGTTTCCGAGACGGAACCGTGGTTGAGACGGCACTCACGAGTCTCGGTGAGGTTGCGAAGGATCTTGGGTCAACGACGGCTGTATTTGTGAGCCCGCCCGAATTTGCGAACAATCGCGCCAATAAGGCCGCGGTGAAGGACTTCCTCATCAAGGCGAGGACTGGCTTCGACGTCGTCGTGTGGGAGGCCCCAACGGCATGGGACCCAGACGTCGCCCACACACTCGCCGAGAGTGCAGGCGCGATCGCCGCACGCGATCCTTTGGCACACGGCATTGCGCCAGGCCTCTCGGGCTACTATCGCCTGCCGGGGCCCGCCGGTCACAAGAGCCGCTACGAAGACCCAGCGATCGAGAAGCTCGCCGAGCTCGTGCAGTCCGCGAAGCACGAGCGCGCAACGTACGTCTTCACGAACGTCGACATGTTCGCCGATGCAAAGAGGCTACGCAAAAGCGCCAAGGTGGCCTAACCGACAATGAAGTTGACGATCTTCCCTTTGACGTAGACGAGTTTCTTCAACGTCTTGCCTTCGACGAACGACAGAACCTTCGGGTCCTCGAGCGAGGCAGCCTTTGCGGTTGCTTCGTCGGCGTCAATAGCGAGCGTGACCGTACCGCGCAACTTGCCGTTCACCTGAACGCCAATCTCGACCGTGTCGTCTTTGACGAGTGCCGGATCGAACGTCGGCCATGTTTCGTACGCGAGCGATTGTGCAAAGCCCAAGCGTGACCAGAGCTCTTCACCAAGGTGTGGAGCGAATGGAGATAAGAGGAGCGCTAGCGTCCGCACGGCTTGCCGCGGCGCAGCGTCGAGTGTGCCCAAGTGCTTGGTGAGGACCATCATCTGGCTGATGGCGGTGTTGAAGTGCATCGTCTCGATGTCGTGCGTCACCTTCTGAATCGTCTTGTGAAGCAGCTTCTTCGTTCCGTCATCGCACGCGTCCGTGAGCGCGCCGGTACTCACGTTCCACACGCGATCGAGAAAGCGCTTCACGCCCTCGATGCCGCTCGTTTGCCATGGCTTCACCGCCTCGAGTGGCCCCATGAACATCTCGTATGCGCGGAGCGAGTCTGCGCCGTGGCTCTTGACGATATGATCAGGATTGATGACGTTCCCGCGCGATTTGCTCATTTTTTGGCCGTCTTCGCCCAAGATCATGCCCTGGTGCACCAGCTTCGTGAACGGCTCGTTGTGCTTCACCACGCCGATATCGAAGAGAACTTTGTGCCAGAACCGCGCGTAGAGCAAATGCAACACGGCATGTTCTGACCCTCCGACGTAGAGGTCGACCGGCATCCAGGCGTCGTACAACTCTTGGCTCCATGCAGCGGCGTCGTTCTTCGGATCGATGAAGCGCAAGTAGTACCAACACGAACCGGCCCACTGCGGCATCGTGTTCGTCTCGCGTGCGAACCACTTTCCTTCCCGCTGAAAGAAGCGCCAGTCGGTTGCGCGAGCGAGCGCTCCTGCCGGGTCTTCGCCAGGACTGAAGTCGTCCAGGTCCGGTAGGCGAAGCGGCAACTCGGACTCATCGACCGCGATCGGTTCGTTGAAGCGAATGGTAAATTGACTTTCCGACCGGCGAGGATCGCCATCGCAGTCGACCGGAAAGTAAATCGGCATCGGTTCGCCCCAATAGCGTTGACGCGAAAAAATCCAGTCGCGCAGTCGGTAGGTCACGCGCACGTTACCCCGCCCGATGCGCTCAAGATGCTGGACGATCAGTTTGCGCGCTTCCGCGCTCTTGGTGCCATCGGCGATTGCTATCGATCCACGCACGCCATGCGCGACGCCGTCGTCGGTGAATGCCGCGTCGGCGACATTGATCGCTTCACCCGTCTCCGATGCCACCACCGCGACGATAGGCAACGAGTAAGTCTTCGCGAACGCATGATCGCGCTCGTCGTGCGCGGGCACGCCCATGACCGCGCCAGTGCCGTACGTTCCAATGACGTAGTCACCGACCCACACGGGGACGCGATCCCCATTGATGGGATTGATCGCATAGCTACCCAAAAACACGCCGGTCTTCTCGCGAGAGAGGTCGGTGCGATCCATGTCGGTCTTGGCGAGCGCAGATCGAACGTACGCATCGACTTCTGCGTTGTGAGTTGCAACGGTAAGTTTCTTGACCAACGGATGTTCGGGCGCGACGGTGAGAAACGTAGCCCCAGGCAGCGTGTCGCATCGCGTTGTGAAAACGCTCAGAACCTCGCTCGAACCCTCGATCGCAAACGTGATCTCGGCGCCTTCGCTGCGTCCGATCCAGTGAAGTTGCTTTGCCTTCGTGTCTGGCCAATTGAGGCCATCGAGATCGGCCGCGAGACGATCAGCGTATTCGGTGATGCGAAGCATCCATTGGCGCAGCGGCAGCCGAACGACGGGATGACCGTCGTCGCTCTTACCGTCGGTCACTTCTTCGTTGGCAAGCACCGTTCCGAGGGCCGAACACCAGTTGACTGGCGCTTCGGATTGAAACGCGAGACCGCGCTTGAACAGCTGTAGAAAGATCCATTGTGTCCAGCGGACGTAGTTGGCGTCAGTCGTATTGACTTCGCGCGCCCAATCGTAACTGAATCCGAGCGATTTCAGCTGACGCTTGAAGGTCGCAATGTTCTTTTTCGTGGTGTCGCGCGGGTGCGTACCCGTCTTGATCGCATACTTTTCGGCGGGCAAGCCGAACGCATCCCAACCCATTGGATGAAGGACGTCGAATCCGCGCATGCGCTTGTAGCGCGCAAGAATGTCGGATGCGGTGTAGCCCTCCGGGTGACCGACGTGGAGTCCATCGCCCGACGGATACGGGAACATGTCGAGCACATAGTACTTGGGCTTTCCTGGCGTTCGCGTGGCGCGGAACGTCTCGTGTTTCTCCCAATAGGCCTGCCAACGAGGCTCGATGCTCGCGGGGTCGTAGCGTTCCGCTACCGGTTTTTCGCCGTCCGACATGGGTCACGATCTATCACGATGCCTGGCAGTGAGGGCTGCCCTTCGCGCTTCCTTCGCCTCGTCTTGCGTTCGAGCCGCGACCGTCGCTCGGCCGCCCGGGCGGGCGACTCGGAAGTTCCCAATATGGCCATCTTGAGTGCTGCATCGGGCGAGTGCACGAAGTGCTCGTAGAGCTTGGCGAGCTCGAGCCGTGATTCTGGATCGTCAACTTGTATGACAAATGCCTCAAAGTCGGCCAGCGCTTCATGGCGATTGCCTCGGGCC
>JAHFDY010000212.1 GCA_023248735.1 Myxococcales bacterium | reverse complement strand
CTACTTCACGTCGGCGCCGAAGCCGAGCGACGGGGGCCAACCGAAGGCGCGCACGTACTCGGCGATCTCCGACGACAGCATCACGTTCACGATGGATCCCGGCGTTCGATTTGTCGACGAAACCAACTTTGTTCTCGATCCCTCGGTGCTTAAGGTCGGAAGTACATGGCACTATTTCGCAGGCGGAATCGCGACGATGAGCGATGCGCGGAATTATCACGCGACGAGCACCGACGGTCTTGCGTTTACCCGCACGACCGACTTTGGATCGGAGCGCGTTCTCATGGCCAACGGCGTGCAAGTACCGGGTGGCTATCGCTACTACGGCTTCGAGCAGAGCCCGCAGCGCACGGCCATTCGCTCATTCTTCACGACAGACGGAACTGTCTGGAAACTTGACGATGGGTATCGCCTTGATAGCGATCCGCAGAGCACCATCGAACAAGAAGGTGTGAAGGACCCCGCAGTCGCGCGCTTGAGCGACGGTACATTTGTCATGGTGTACTCGACCGTCATTAAGGGAGTCACCATTCCCAAAGGCGGCCCACCCGATGGCGGCCTGCCGCCTCTATTTGACGGAGCTCCGCCGCCGCCACCCGATAGCGGGAAGTGAAGGAACAACATGGGCACGGCGCGCGCTTCGCTTACCTCGTTCGCGCTCGCCTGCGCATGCGCCTCCACACCGGCGTCATCGCCCGATGGCGGACCCGGCCAGCCCGACACGAGCCCACCCGCGGCCGAAGGTCCAGCGCCGTTCGACCCTCCCTTCGGCTACGCGTCCATGCGCCGTTGGAGCGACTGGGATCAGCTTCGTCTCAACGTGCGCGCCGTCATGCGGAGCACGCACGACGTCGCGGGTGGCAACGAAGGCGCCGACGCCTCCCACTTCATTCGTGTCGACGAAAGCCGAATCGCCGTGCCCCTCGACCTCGCCGGACCAGGTGCGGTGTACTTCGCGCGCCACAACCATTGGCATGGAAGTCCTTGGCACTATCAAGTAGACGGCCACGAGGTCATCGTCCGCGAAACGTCGACGGCGAGCCCAAACGCACCGGTCCAGAGTTCAATTTGGGAGCCGTCCGCAGCGTTCCCATTTCCACTCGCGCGCACCTGGTCCGATACGCACGGCGCCGACCTATCGTGGACGCCCATCGCGTTTTCAGATCGATTCATGCTTGGCTACGAGCGCACGCACTACGGCACCGGATACTTCATTGCACATCGTTACCCCGAAGGAACGCCGGTGGGATCGTGGAACGCGGACCCGGTTCCATCCGACGTGACCGCGCTCATGGGTCAGGACGCCGAGTCGCTCGCCGCACTTATCCCCGATCTTGCGACGACCACCGCAACGATCTCCATCGGCCCAAACGAGACCCAACCATTGGCGCGGCTATCGGGCAGTCTGCGCGTCCGTGAGCTGAGTTTTGATGCTCCCGAGGAGCAGGCGAACAATCTCGAGTCGCTTTGGTTACAGATACGTTGGGACAACCGAAGTGAGCACTCCGTGTTTGCGCCGTTGCCACTCTTTTTCGGAGCGGGAACTCTCTTCAATCGTGCCAATCAAGAATGGCTCGTGCGGGCGTTCCCGGTGAGCATTCGCTTCGTTGCGGGGCGCGTTCGCATGACGTCAGTTTTTCCGATGCCATTTCGAGAAGCCGCGGAGATCGTGCTGGTGTCACGCGGAGCTGCGGTGACTGACCTGCACTTTTCGGTCAAAACAGAACCGTCGTCGTTACAATATGGCGCGGCCGCGCGCATTCGGAACCAAGGGTACTTTCACGCTTCCTACGTTGATCACCGAGACCCTGCACGTGGCCATGACTTGGTCTTGCTGGACACCCGCAACATCGAGGCGGCGCCCGACTGGTGCGGCCATGTCGTGGGCACGAGCATCATCTTTTCGGACAGCGCCAACCTCAGCACGCTCGAGGGCGACCCACGCTTTTTCTTCGACGACGCAGAGCACCCTCAAGCACAAGGAACCGGGACCGAAGAGTGGGGCGGCGGCGGCGACTATTGGGGAGGTTTGAACATGACGCTCCCCTTCGCGGGCCATCCCGTGGGGACGCGTAGCGCCCAAGAGGCGGTAAACACACGGGACAAAATCGAATCGCTCTACCGCTTCTTGCTCACGGATTATTTTCCGTTCGGAAAAAACGCGCGCATCCAGCTCGAGCACGGAGGGGAAAACGATTCGACCGAACACTACCAAACGCTTACATACTGGTACGGAGCGCCTAAGGCGTGCCTCGCGAGGACCGATTCGCTTCAGCTCGGCGATGCGACCAGCGAAAGCGCCCATGCGTACGCGTCCCCCGCCGCGTCGATCGCGACGCAAGTGTCCACGCGTTGGGATCTTGGTGTTGACGCCGTGGGGAGCACGTCGATTCAGGCAGCGACCACAGACTGGGAGCGGCACACCGCAGGCACGTCAGAGTTCGAGCTCGCGATCGATCCCCTCAATGTCGGCGTGCTTTTGCGGCGCAAGTTTGACTCGCTCTATCGCGACCAACGCGCCTTGGTGTACGTCGCGCCCCTGAACGCGGGCAGTGAGTTCAAGTTTGCTGGAACTTGGTACTTCGCGGGTGGAAGCTCGGTTGTGTATTCGAATCCAGCGACGGAACTTGGCGCGACGGACGCTCACGTGCAAGCGATCGATCGCAGGTGGCGCGAGGACGAGCTCCTCATTCCGCGATCGCTCACGGTAGGGCGATCCAAAATCAGGGTGCGGATTGCATTCGCGCCGCTGCACGTCCCGATTGCGCCCGACGTTTCACTCGGCCCAGAAGCGTGGAGTGAGGTTCGTTACGACGCATACTCGTATCTGGCGCCATGAGATCCGCTCGCTCCACGAGAAGCCAATACGACCCCTATCCTACCTTCTCTTCCTGAACGAACCGCAAGCACCTCATCGCCCATCGACACACTCCCTCGGGAACCCGTAGCCTCCGTCCTCCGTATTGGGGTCGAACCCGCAAACGAAAAAAAAGAGGAGCCGTCATGGAACCGAATCATGCACCGCCGCCACCCGCAGTCCTGATGCAACTCATCACCGGTCGCTGGATTTCACAGGCGATCAGCGCCGCCGCGGAGCTCAAGCTCGCTGACGTCCTCGGCGAGGGCGAAAAGAGCGCCACGAGCATCGCAAAGGAAACGGGTACGGACGGTGACAACACGTATCGCCTCATGCGCGCCCTCGCGAGCGTCGGTATCTTTTTCGAAACCCAACCGGGCACATTTCGACAAACTGAGATGTCCCTCCTGCTTCGCTCTGGCCCGACTTCGCTTAGCGGCATGGCCAGGTTTATCGGCATGAGCGAAGCGGTGAACGCTTGGGTAGAACTTCCGAACGCCATCAAGAGCGGCGGCTCCGGCTTCGAGAGAGCC
Source organism: Myxococcales bacterium (assembly GCA_023248735.1). GTDB lineage: Bacteria > Myxococcota_A > Polyangia > Polyangiales > Polyangiaceae > JAHFDX01. The sequence continues at coordinate 3,478 of JAHFDY010000212.1, read as the reverse complement.
CATGGACTGAAGGCGTTCGACTGGATGGTCAAGCACCCTGACCGTGCCCAGCCCTTCCACGAAGCGATGAGCGGCTTCTCGGCGCAGGTCGGCGCTGCCGTTTCAGCAACTGTCGACTTCACGGGGATTGATCATTTGGTCGACGTCGGCGGTGGCCACGGTCTCTTGGTTTCGATGCTCTTGCAAAAGTACGAGGCGATGAAGGGCAGCGTCATTGACCTTCCTTCGGTCGTCGACGGAGCACCCGCGATGTTCAAGAAGCTTGGCGTCGAGGCAAGAGCAACAGCGGTCCCTGGCAGCTTCTTCGAGCCGGTCACGGTGAAGGCCGACGCTTACATCTTAAAGTCGATCCTCCACGATTGGAGCGACGCCGATAGCGTGCGCATTTTGAAGAGCGTCGCAGAGGGTGCCAAGCCTGGCGCGCGCCTGTTCATCGTCGAAGGCCTAGTGCAACCTGGCAACGCGCCTGATTTTATCAAGTTCCTTGACCTCGAAATGATCGCCATCACGGGCGGTGGGCGCGAGCGAACCGAGGCCGAGTTCGTCAACTTGTTCAACAAAACTGGCTTCAGGCATATCAAGACGCACCCCACACCCTCGCCGCTTGTCGTGCTTGAGGCGATCAAGCAATAGCGAGCGTTCACTTGCCACGCGGCCACAAAGCGTGTTCAAGCGCTTCGTGGCCGAAATTTCTGAAGAGAAACAGACCAACGCGGGCCGAGGCGGGCTCGCGGTGCTCGCCGCGAAGATGTTCTTCATCGTGGTCGGCTTCATTCAGCAACCTCTCCTTAAAGCGGCAATTGGACTCGACGGTTATGGCGCGCTCTCGCGCGTGCTCAGCGTGTCCAATGTCGTCAACAATGTTGTCGTTTCAGGCTCGACGCAGGGCGTTTCCCGCCTAGTTGCCCGGAGCAACAACGACCGCGTCGCGCTCAGGCACGCCCTTCGCGTGCACATACCACTCGCGTTTGTACTCGGTCTCGCACTCGCCCTCGCGGCGCCCTACATCGCCTCATTTCAACACGCGCCTTATATTCGATTGCCCCTCATCGTTATGGCGGTCGTGCTCTTCGCGTACGGCTGTTACTCGCCGCTGATCGGCGCTCTCAATGGACGCGGACAATTCGTTCGCCAAGCGTCACTCGATGTGATGTTTGCCACGATTCGGACCGTGCTTATGGTGGGGGCCGGAGTGCTGCTTGCGGCGCGGGGCGCGGGGCCGCTTGGCACCACCATCGGATTTGCGGTCGCTGCCTGTTTCATCTTGCCGCTCGCACTGCGCTTTGCAGGAACCGGCGAGCCTGGCATTGATGCGTCGCTTCCAACGGCGAGGGCTTACCTTGTGCAGTGGGTCACCATTGCAAGCGCACAGCTTGGCATCAACCTCTTGATGCAGATGGACCTCTTTCTTCTCGGTCGGTGCTTGTCTCTTCGCGCCGTCGACCTCTCGATCGTCGATGCGAGCAAGCGCGCCGATGAGTGGGTGGGTACCTACAAGGCTTGTCAGCTGTTCGCGTTCTTGCCGTACCAACTGCTCTTTAGCGTGACCCAGGTGCTCTTCCCCATGCTCGCGCGCGCACACGCAGACAGCGATCCAGAGGGGGTAAAGGGACTGGTCACTCAAGGAACGCGCATCGGGCTCATCCTCGTCGGCCTCATCGTCTCGATCGTGCTCGCGCTACCGGGATCGCTCCTCAACTTCGCGTACGGCCACGTCGTTGCCGAAGGCGGAACGAACACGTTGCGGATCCTTGCGACGGGTATGACTGCGTTCGCCCTGATGGGTCTCGCGATGACGATCCTCACGAGCTTAGGGCGCGAAGGACTAGCGTCGATTCTCACCTGGATAAGCGCTGCGTTCGTCGGTATTTTGGTCAACCTTCTTACCCGTAACGCTGACTTCGGGGCCGCGCAGCTCCTTCGCTCGTCGATGGTAACGACTGGCGTGCTCTTGATCGCATTCGTTGTCGCGAGCGTTACCGTCTGGAAAATCGCTGGCGCGTTCTTGCCCATGCTCACGCTTGCGCGCGTCAGCGCTACGGTCGCGCTGCTCACGAGCATCGGGTTCTTTCTGCCGCTTCTTCCGAAACTGCTCGTGCCTTTTGGAGCTCTTGCGGTCGCGCTCGCTTATGTGGCATCGCTTGTCATGACGCGTGAGCTAACAAGTGCGGATCTCGCGCAAGCAAGGGCTGTTGTGCAACGGAGACGCTCGAAATAGGCACACTGAAACTGGAACGTTCCAAGCTCGCCATAAAGCGATCAACCTCGAGTACAGTTTTGCGTGCATAGGCTGAAAAACCAGGTTAACTCCAGGGCCATGCGAAGCGAAACGATGAAACTCGCCACCTTCGCCCGAGCGGCAACGACGCTCGTGCTGTCCTCCGCAATGATGCTCGCGTCGGCGATCGGATCGCCATCGATCGCGCGTGCAGAGGGCCCAGACTTGGTGACGCCGGATCTAGCGACGATCGATCATCGAGCAGCCGTCACTCCAGCGGTCGAGAGCGCGCGTGGCAAGCATGTCTTTTTCGGTTGCTGCATGATGTACGTGCCGAAAAATTTCAAACCGATCAACGACAGCTACGACGTCGTTCTCTTCTTCCACGGTCGTCCACAAATCGTCGAAGACACGATCGACGAAGCGAACGTCAATGCCATCGTCGTGAGCGTCAACTTCGGCATCAGCTCGAGCGCGTACAGCGGCCAGTACCAATACCAAGGCTCGTTCGAGCAACTGCTAGCAAGCGTCGACAAGAACGTTGCCAAAACCGGCATGCGTGGGCTCACGCGCAATCGGATCGCACTTACGGGCTGGAGCGCAGGCTTCGCGGCGGTGGGCGCGATTCTGTCGAAGTGGTCCGATCAAATTGACGCGGTTGTCCTCGCTGATGGATTTCACGAAATGTACGGTCCTACCGGCGACGTGTATCGCGACGGGCTACAAAAGTACGCGCGCTTTGCGGAGCGAGCAATGCGAGGCGACGCTCTCTTCGCCATGACGCACTCGTCCATCCGCACGATCGGCTACGCGAGCACAACAAAGGCGACCCATACCTTGCTCGACATGATCGGCCTCGAGAAAAACCGCCACGAAGGCGTCGGCCCGCGCGGCATGCAGCTCGTGTACGAAACCCATAGCGGCAACTTCCACGTCACGGGCTACGAGGGCATGCGCGAACCCGATCACATCGATCACTTCAAGGGCCTCGGACAGTCTCTGTGGCCGTATTTGCGCACGCGATGGGAAACGAAAGTGACGACAAGCGACGCTGTCGCGCATCGATGACGACTAGCACTACTCGGTTACTTTTTTCTTTCCATCGAGGCAAAAATGGTCTCCATAGAAAGATGTGAAAACTGCGAGTGGGTGGGAGAGACGGTTCGATAGATTCATCGCGCCATTTTTGACGGCATGGCGATCGAAGAAGCGCCGGTACTGGGCGCCGCTTTATCTGCGCGGGTTGCTCTTGCCAGGCGA
>JAHFDY010000211.1 GCA_023248735.1 Myxococcales bacterium | reverse complement strand
GGTCGTCGGTGGCACGGCCGGCGTCGCGGGAGATGTACTCGCAGCGGTCGTCGGTGGCGTGGCCGGCGTCGCGGGCAACTTAACCGCAGCGGTCGTCGATTTTGGATCAGTCGAAGTTACAATATGGGGAACCGCGAGCACCTTCGAAGGGGGCGCCTTCGCCGACGCTACCGAAAAGCTCGTCTTGCCGTTTGCCGGCGCGTCCACCAGAACGACAATGATGCGATTGTCATCGACGTTTGGATCTTCTTCGTCATCGAATCGGAGATGGGACGCCTTGCCGGGGGCGATGGCACGTCGATAGCTTCCATCGGCGATGAGCTCATTCGCAGGAACGACACTCCACTTGTCGAACTTTGCCGGACGCCGAAATTCGCACGTGACCGTGCGAAGATTGCCCTTGGCCGCATTCTTCAATTCGAGGGCGAGTTCACCTTCGACCGTGAAGTTGTGACTCACGAGCGCGCTCGGACCCGACAGGGTCGCAGTGATGGGCTCCCCGAAGCGCCAGCGCGACACCGCGAAACCACCAGCGGTTGCCACAGGCTTCTGCCCGACGACCGCGGCTACAACCTTGCGAACGGCGTCGGAGTTGCACTTTGGTAGGCCAGTCGACACCCCAGCCATGGCGTTTGCAGTCAACAGCGTGAATCCAAGCCCAGTCAGCATCGCTACGCGCATCATGATCCCCCTGCAGTCGGGCAATACCCTTCCCCTTAAGACGGACGCCCTGACCGTTTCAATCATCTTTTTGTAGGGCGACGCCTTACCTCAGGTTTCTCGTGGCTCCGCTTAGGGGTTCAAGGTATGTGCGCTGCCGCATGCGCAAAGCGATTGTCCTCGGCATCGCCGGCGGTTCAGGCTCCGGGAAAAGTACCATTGCGCGCGCACTATTGGCGGCTCTGCCGTGCGGCGCGGGCGTCCTCCTTGAGCAAGACCACTACTATCGCTCGCAGGGCCATCGGACCCCCGAAGAGCGGGAACAGCTGAACTACGATCACCCCGACGCGCTAGAGCTCAGCCTTCTGGCCGAACACCTTGACGCGCTTCGTGGCGGCCGCTCGATTCAGAGGCCGTCATACGACTTCGCTAAGCACTCACGGCATTCGGTCGGCGTGCGCGTGGAGCCTGCTCCGGTCATCATCGTCGAAGGCATTCTCGTGCTCGCGGACGAACAACTACGGCAGCGCTTCGACGTGCGCGTTTTTGTCGATACCGATGCGGACTTGCGTCTGATGAGGCGCTTGCAGCGTGATCTCGACGAGCGTGGTCGCACGTTTGCTCAGGTGCGCGCTCAATATGACGAAACTGTGAGGCCGATGCACATCGCGTTCGTGGAACCATCGAAGCGTTTCGCCGACATCATCGTGCCGGAAGGGGGCGACAATCGCGTCGCCCTCGAGATGTTGGTCAATCACGTTCGCGCGCGCCTCTGAGCCTTCTCCCGTCGTTGCGGCGTCAGTTGCACCGTGAAACCGATTTGCAGTTACCATCGAGGGGTTGAGCTCGCCCCTCGTAGCGCACGCGCAGAAGGTGTGCGGTTTGCTTCTCGCCAGTGGCAAGTTGCAACGCGATGACTCTGCTCGCGTAATGGCTCACGTCGAACGTGAGAGCGCGGCCGTCGAGGAAGTGATCCTCGGGTTTGAGTTACTCAACGAAGTTGACCTTCTGAAGGTTCTCGCGACGTACTACAAGACGTTCTACGTTTCGAGTGAGAAGCTGGCACGCATCGACATGCCACCGTCGCTACGCGATATGTTGCCACGACGGTTCGCGGAGCAAGCCGCGGTCTGCCCTGTCGTCTTCGATGCGCAAACGCACACGCTCTCCATCGTGACCGCTGCGCCAGACAACGCCGATCTCATGCGCGAAGTGCAGGTAGCCTCAGGCATACGGAACATCAACGCGTTCGTTGCAAGACCGGCGGCTATTTCGGCTGCGATCCTCAAGTACTACGCGGGCGATCTGCGTTCGTTTGCGCGCTTTGAGCGCGCTGGCGATCCGTTCAAAGGCACAATGACCCACGAGCGCCAACGCATGACAGCGGTGAGCGTCGAACCACCCGATGAGGCGTCGGCAATCATGCCGCGTGAGCGCATGATGACCGAAGAGGAGCTCACGCATCCTGGCAAAGCTGTCTCGCTCGGCCATGGAACGTCACACCTTCCGGAAGCGGCGATGCTGGGCGAGAGCGCACCGCGCGTGCGCGTTGAAAACGGGAACCAAACTCTCGAGCTCTTTAATGTTCTTGTTGGCTTGCTCGAAATGCAACGCAACGAGTTACGAGGTCACTCCTCGCACGTTGCAAGGCTGTGCCGGAAGACCGCACTGTTTCTGGGCCTCAGCGAATCGCTCGCACACGCCATCGAGATCGCAGCTTACGCACACGATCTCGGCAAAGCGGGTCAGTTTCATCTCACGCCCCTCAACGTTGCCGAATACGATGGACACCGTACCGCCGCGAAACCTCTCGTCGGAACGCCTCTGAAGGTCCTTTCCCCCATCGATCTTCCGAGCGAAGCCTTAGGCGCCGTTTCGCACATGTACGAGCGCTTCGATGGCCAGGGTTTTCCGGATGGGCTAGCGGGTCGCGACATACCGCTCGGTTCGCGCATCCTCGCCGTCGCCGACACGTACTCTGACCTCACCCAGAGTCCACGCAACCCATACCGCAAGGCGCTCTTGCCCAGCGAAGCGTGCGATGTGATCTTTCGTTTTCGCGGTGCGGTGTTCGATCCCTCAATCGTTGACGCGTTTTCGAACGCCATTCTCGGTGAGAACGTACGGTCAAGATTATTGACTACGCGTTCAACTATTCTTCTCGTCGACGGTGACAACGAAGAGGCCCGCGTCCTCGAGCTCCGCTTGGTCGAACAGGGGTTCGTCGTCCGAAGCGCCCGCACCGTAGAGCAAGCGCTGAAGGTCCTCGGCTCCGGCAGCGTATCGGTTGTGATCGGCGAACTTCGCATCGGCGAAGAAGACGGCCTGGGCCTGCTCGAAGAAGCGCGCAGGCATCCATGGGGCGCGCAAGTTCCGTGGATCGTCCACGCGCAATCGACGAACAGAGCGAATGTACAGCGCGCATTCGAACTCGGCGCTACCGACTTTGTGGCCAAGCCCGCCGAGCCCGAGATGCTCATTGCCAAAATGAAAGCGCTCCTCGATTTGCGGAGCGCTTCGAAGATCCCGGCGGCGGTGAGCGGTGCCCTCAGCGAGATGGGCCTCGCCGACCTGATTCAGGTCATGTGGCACAGCAAGAAAACAGGTTGCCTGAGTGTGCATTGCAACGGCGAAGAGGGTGAGCTTCACTTACTTGACGGTTACATCGTCAATGCGCGGTGGGGAAAGAGCCAGGGCGAGAACGCTTTCTATTCGATGCTCAAGTTGAAAGACGGAGAGTTCAGTCTCGATCCAAAGTTCAAACCAACGAAGAGACTCATTCATCAATCAACGGAAGCGTTGCTCCTGGAGGGCATGCGTAGGCTTGACGAGGGTCTGGTTCGATAAGACCTATGAGGAAGACTGCATGAAAATAGCTCAGCTTACACCCGGCATCATCACATCACTCCTTGTTACATTTTCGGCTTGCAGCACGAGCAAGGTGGACGTCGACGCCGCAACAAGCAGCGATGCGCAGGCAACGACTCTGCACGAGAGGCTGTGGGTCGGCACGGGCGAGTATGACGCGAAGCAAAACTGGCACGCGATTCTCAAGTTCGATCCCGCCGAGAGCCTCAGCGGCGAATTCGCGCCGCAGGCCACCTTGCCCGTCAACGATCTTGTCGATTCGAGCGGTGTTCACCTGAGCTTCGGACACGGTCTCTTTCTGGACGAAGCAAACGACGAACTCTACGTCGCTGCGCTCTTTACGCGACAGGACGGCCAAGCGTGCAGTCCGTGCAACCCGCAAGACCCCGTCCAACCCGGGTCGATCGGCGTCATCAGCGGCGCTTCGAAGGCCAGCGGAAAGGCAACGCTCACACGGCACATCTTCGGCGGCGACGATCCGGCGAGCGACAAAACCACGATCGTGCAACCGCACGGCGTCTGGAAAGACAACTCGCGGAACATTCTCTACGTCGCCAACACTTTCGGCAGCACAGTGCTCGCGTTCCACGACGCAACCCACGCAAACGGCAACGTGGCGCCAACCCGTACCTTCACCTCTCCAATGCTCGGCAATGCGGTGTTTCCCTATCTCGACGAGGGCAGCGATCGCCTGTTCATCGCGAGCATGGGAGGCAGAACGGCGGGTGGCACGGCGTTGCTCATCTTCAACAACGCCTCCACTACAGCAGGAGCGGCCGACCCAAACGTTCGCATAACCGGCGACAAGACGCGGCTCGGTGCTGGCAACAATCAAACCACACACAACGTTTGGTACAGCGGGACGCGCAAGCTGATCATGGCGGCGCATCACACGAACGAGATCTTGCTCTTCGACGCCAACGCGATCGATATGGAGTCAGCCGCGACGCGCGATTACGACATCGCACCCAGGGTCATCGACGCGTCGGAGAGCGATGCCACGCTTGCCGATACGAGCGTCTACGGTCTGTTCTATCTCGAAGAGCAAGACCGCATGTACGTGTCTGTCGGTATTCGGGGCGATGGCAGCAAGGCAAATCGTGTTGTCGTATACGAAAACGTATCTTCGGCAGCGACAAACGGCCGCGTGGCGCCCGCGCGGACGATTCAATGGACGACGCGTTCGACGTACTACCCACCGCAGCCGCTGTGGGTCACGCGGTACTAGGGGTGTCTCCCTAGTCCCCCCAGCTATCCGCATTGCCTAATCACTGCGCCCCGGCCCTGGGGATTAGGCATCACAAATCCGTGATGCGATAGTCCTTGATCTTATAGAGCAGTGCGCGGTGGCTGATCTCCAAGATCTCCGCGGCGCGCGTTCGGTTGCCGTTTGTCTTTTGCAGCGCACGACGGATCAATATCTCTTCGATCGCGGCGGTCGTTTTCTTGATCGACAGCTCCCCAGTCGATAGGTGCACGTGAACGGGGTCGAAGGCTTGACGCAACCGGTCCGGCAAATCGCTCGGTTCAATCACGTCACGGTCTGCGAGGACCATCGCGCGTTCGATTGTGTTCTCAAGTTCGCGCACGTTGCCCGGCCACGCGTACTCAAAGAGAAGCTTGCGTGCCGCAGGAGAGAATCCTCGGATATTCGTACCCATGCGCGCATTGTTTCGCGCAAGGAAATGATCCAAGAGGACGGGAACGTCCTCTTTGCGATCCCGCAACGCAGGGATGTGCAGAGGCAGTACGTTAATGCGGTAGTAGAGGTCCTCGCGAAATCGTCCAGCCTTGGTTTCATTTGCAAGATCGCGATGGGTCGCGGCGATGATGCGCGTGTCCACCTTGATGTCCTTCGAGTCGCCGAGCCGCCGGATGGTCTCTTCCTGAAGTGCGCGCAGGATTTTTACCTGAAGCGAAAGCGGAAGCTCGCCTATCTCGTCGAGAAACAAAGTTCCGCCGCTGGCTTCTTCGAAAAGGCCGCGACGGTCTGCGCTTGCGTCGGTGAAAGCGCCCTTCTTGTGTCCGAACAGCTCGGTCTCCAGCAGGTTCTCGGGAATCGCGCCGCAGTTGACGGCGACAAATGGTCCATGACGCTTGCTCGATTGACGATGAATGGCTTGCGCGACGAGCTCTTTGCCAACGCCGCTTTCACCCGTAATGAGCACGGTCGTCTTAAACTCGGCGATCTTGCTCACCGTGCGAAATACCGCCTCCATAAGCGGACTCTTCGCCACGATCGATTCGAACTGATGCTCCTGCCGAATCTGCTCACGGAGCGCGCGATTTTCGCGGCGCAGGAGCTCGCGCTCTTCGGCCTTACGAAGCGCGATCACCACCTCGTCGGGCTTGAAGGGTTTTGAAATGTAATCGTAAGCGCCCGCTTTCATCGCCTCGAGAGCGACATCAACGTTGCCGTACGCGCTCATCACAATAACGGTGGCCGCACACTGCTTGGCCTTGAGGGCAGCAAGCAGGTCGAGGCCGCCGAGCTTCGGCATGCGAACGTCGGTCAGAATGACGTCCGGCCCGAACGAATCGATCATCGTGAGCGCACTCTCACCGTCGGAAGCGACTTCGACCTCATAGCCGTGCTTTTTCAGCAAGGTCTTCAGCACCAAGGTGATGTTGTCTTCGTCATCAACGACGAGCACTCGGCGCATATGCAATCCTTTCACAGCACTATAACATTCTTTCATAGCGAAAACACGCTCCCAAAGCACAAAAACCTCCGAAGATGCGACCCATGCGGCAGAGCGGCCTCGAGCAACTTTCGGCACACGCGCCGTTAGTCAAGAAAATGAACCTTCTGCGCGTCGGTCTTTTGGCCCATCCGGCGTCGGTCACGCGTCAACTCAAACACGCAACCGAGGCACTCGAAGAACTTGGGATTCGGCCGCGCATCCTCTTCGGACCCGAACACGGTTTTGCGGGCCTTCGGCAGGACATGGCACCTGTTGGCGACGACAGCTCGAGAGAAGTCCTCGTGAGAAGCCTGTACGGCGAGACGTTTGCCGACTTGTCCCCCAAGCAAGATGATCTCGATAAACTTGATCTTCTATTGATCGATTTACAAGACATCGGGGCTCGGTACTACACGTTTGTGTGGACAGCGTTGCTCGCGCTGCGTGCGTGCGCGCGTGCCGGCGTCAGGGTGGTAGTGCTCGACCGACCCAATCCGATTGGAGGCAACCTCGAGAGCCTCGAGGGTCGGCTGCCAGAGGCAGAGTTTCTCTCCTTTGTGGGCCTCGAGGCGATTCCGATTCGGCATGCGCTGACCCTTGGTGAAGTGGTCGCGTGGTGTGCGACGCGCGAAGGCATCACTCGGAAGCAGCTCGAAAT
>JAHFDY010000045.1 GCA_023248735.1 Myxococcales bacterium | reverse complement strand
GACTCGGCTTGCCCACATTCTTATCGCTGGGCGGAAACCAGGCCAGAAAGTTGGCGGGCGCCGCTTCGCTTACCACGCCGCCACCCGCCTTGCGATCGAGCAGGTGCCCATGATCGTTGTCATGGCGGCTGGTCGTGTCGTTGCACTGCGAGGAGCCCGGTGCGCCGAGGGCCGATGAAACGATTCCGATGTGCATATCGACGATCGCAGGAAACTCTGGAATGCCTTGCGAACAGCTGTCCCCTGACGAATAGATAAGCTGACCTCCGTTCCGAACAGGCAAGCGGGTTGACTCATCGATGCACAGCGGCGTCACCAGACGCTTCACCAAGTCGGGCACCGCTTGCTTGAGCAAGTCTTGCTTGTCGCCCATCGATGACGAGTTATCGATCACGAACAGCAAATCGACCTTGTCGACAACCTGCGGTCGAATCATGGCGGTGAAATTGGTCTTCAGCGACGGATCGCTCAAGGATTCGGGGCGGGTCAGACAAGCTGCGCTTACGGTACCCAGACCGGCGGTCAGGCCTAAGGCAACAACGCACTTCGTCAAGCGATGCATCATGATTTCCTCGATCGCCCAAGAGACCGCGATAGGATTGTCAGTCCGAAGCCTGGGCACGAACGCGGCGGTTTGATTGTCAGTGCGCGGCCGTTCGGCTCGCGATCACCGAAACGCGCGAATCGCCTTGATGTGCGCGGCACGAACGCCCTTGACAGCGAGCAGCGCGTCGTCACTTGCACCAAAAATCGCGGCGACGTCGCCAAAGTGACGCAAGAGGTTCTTCTTTGTCGCGGGGCCGAGGCCTTTCACGTCGTCGAGCTGCGACTTCAGTCTTCGCCGCGTACCCAATTTTTCGCGAATTGCGTTCGAGAAACGATGTGCCTCGTCCCGGAGTCGCGGCAAGAACGCGAGCGCTTTGGCGTGCGCATGCACGGGAATCGGGTTCTTCTGCCCAGGCAAATAAACGCGATCGACGAGTTGCTCGCCGGTCATGCTCTCGCGTTCCTTCGCGAGTGAAGCGATCGCCAGATCGTGCAAGCCGAGATCGTGCGCGGCCGCAAGCGCGACGGCAAGCTGACCCCGTCCGCCGTCGACGACGAAGAGATCCGGAAGGTCCCACAATTTTTCGCTCCCACCTTCCTCCTTGATGCCGCGACGAAAACGCCGCGACAGCACCTCGTACATCGACGCATAGTCATCGTTGATCTGGGCCGGGTCGCGAAGGCCGCTTACGAAATCGCCACGCACATGAAAGCTGCGGTATCGCTTCTTGTCGAGCTCGCCATTGTTCATCGCCACGACAGCGCCGGACGTATCGCCGCCGCCCAAATGTGAAATGTCACAACATTCGATACGAATTGGCAGGACCGCTAACCTGAGCACTTCCTGCAGTGCAGCGAGCCGCTCTTGCACGTCGTCTGAAACGCGACGCTTTTCGTGAAATGCGTGACGCGCGTTGTCGGTCGCGAGCCGAAGCAACTTTAGCTTCGCCCCGCGCTTAGGAACGGTGATGAGCACGCGATGTCCCGCTCGATCGCTGAGCCAATCCGCGACACCCGTGCTCGCTTCGGGATCAAGCGGCAAGAGAATCTCTTTTGGAATCGGGATGACGCCATTGTCGTCGTCGCTCGCATAGTGCTGACTTACGAACGCTGAAATCACTTCGGCCTCCGGCAGCGCCGTTTTGAGCGAGCGCGTGCTGACGTCTGCAATACGCCCGCCGCGGACGTACACGAGTGCTAGCTCCACCGCTTCGCCTACGCGAAAGTAACCCACGACGTCACGGTCGATCTGATCCTCGAAGACAATTCGCTGATCCTCATGCACCTTCTCGAGTGCCCGCAGCTGATCGCGATACGCAGCCGCCAGTTCGAAGGCGGTGTTTCGACTCGCTTCGGCCATGCTTATCGTCAATTCTCTTGATAGTTCATCATGTCGACCGTCAAGGAACTTTTCGACCGCATCCACTTGCTCGCGATACCAACCAGAGTCGATGGGTAGGACACACGGCGCAGGGCATCGCTTTATCTGGTGCTGTAGACACGGCCTCTGCCGTCGCTCAAGTTCGCCATCGGTGCAGGTGCGAAGCTGGAAGTGCTTGTTGATGAGGTGGAGCGACCTTCGAGCGGCGCTAGCCGAGTGAAATGGCCCGAAGTAACGGGCACCGTCTTTTTGCGGTCGCCGTACGACGTCGAGTCGGGGCCATTTGTGATCGAGAGAAAGGCGAATCGAGAGGAACTCTTTGTCGTCACGAAGCTTGATGTTGAAGCGAGGTTGATGCTGCTTGATGAGCGTGTTCTCGAGAATCGCGGCTTCTTTCTCGCTCGCCGTAACGATCGTTTCGACGTCAACGATCACCTCGAGCAAGAAAGGTAACATCGCCCTGTCGTCGCTACTCGACGCCTGAAAATAACTTCGTACGCGACTCTTCAGACTCTTTGCTTTGCCAACGTAGAGCACCGCCCCAAGCTTGCCTTTGAAGAGATAGACGCCGGGCTGAGGAGGCAGCCCTTCGAGCTTTTCATCCAGCGTCGTCACACTACGACCTTACCTCACGGGCCCTGCACGCGCGCCTCGGAGCGAAAGACGATCGTCTGATCGCTCTTACCGAGCTCGCGCATGAAGAGGCCTGCGAAACTGCCAAACAGGGCATCACCGGGGCGAAGTTGGGTCGAGGCAGCCGGCCTCGAGACCCAGCGTTTGAGTTGTTCAATCATCTCAGGTGAGATCGGATTCACCTCTGCGACGATCGCCAGACGATGTCGAAATCGGTGATCGACGACGCGTTGGTGCGCAACGACAAATCCGCGCAACTCGGTGCAGGTCGCCATGGCGGCCTCAAGGTTTGGGGCGACTTGCTTGCGGTCGCCGTAGGCGGTGAGGACCTCGGTTCGATAGACCTCGTCCCACAGGTCGAAAGTGATGCGACATGTTTGGCCCGTCAGCGCCACCGGCGCGGACTGCCCGTCCCGAATGAGAAAAGCACGCAAGACAACCGTCCAGGGAAGCCCACTCGTTACTTTGTCGACAACCTTGGCATCGAGCGCGTCACGAAAGCCGAAGTTCGCCTTCAAAGACGCGCGCTCCCACACAAATGTAACTTTGCGCGAACCCATTGCATCGAAATCGGGAAGGACGTCTGCAGCTGCGGCAGTTAGCGGCGCGAGCATGAGCCCAATCGCGACGGCGAACGCCGAGCATTTCATTGAGCCGCGCCTTGCGATGCCTGCACCGGTAGAAAGGAGAGAAAGTTCGAAACACCCAGTTGCAACGTACCGATCGCGAAGACAAACCGCGCGCCGGCGTTGAACGTCATGTCAATGGGAATCCGACTGCCAGAATTGTAACCCGTAATGCTACGTTCTAGGTCGCGTTGCTGCAGAACGCCGAAGAACCCAAACGACGCGAACGCGTCGGCGCCATAGAGAGCCTTGCTGCCGCGGTAGAGAGGCACGCGATATTCGACCTGGAGCTTTGCCGCATACTCGCCGTAGCGTTGTTCGACGATGCTTGTGTTGAGAAAGTTCGGGGACGAGCGTCGATCGAAAGTCAGGTCGAGCACGCGGTCGGGCAAGAAGTCCGTGAAGTCGCCAACGTAAAATCGCTCAAAGAGAGGTGCATTTCCAAAAACGGCACCGACGAAGCCCTCAAATTTGATCGTGTGATTCCATTTGAGCGGAACGTACTGCGCTGCGCGAACGCTGAACTTTGCGTAAACGTAGTCGCTCCCGAGAGGCCCAGCGGCGACGTCGGCCGACCCGAGGATGTGGGTTCCGAGGCCGGTCAGCGACGCGTCATCACGTGTGTCGTAAACGATGCCGGTTCGCAACACCGACAGATACGAATTGTCCCGAAACAAATGGAACTCGATGGGTTGTACCTCGAGGCCATACACGTGACTCGCGGCTTTCGGTAGGTCCGCAGTGATGCCTTCGACGCGCAGACCGACGAATGCTTGGGCGCTCGTTCCGATGTCATGTCCGAGCGAAATCGATCCACCGGTTCGTCGATACTCGGGCGACGCATAGTCACGAGCCGAACTCGCGCCTTCGACGAGCACGTCCCGGCTTCCGAAAAAATCGCGCGCTTGGTTGTGCAAGAGTTCGAACTCAAAGACCCAACGGGAGCCGAATAGGTTTGGGTCCGTCACGCGTGCACGGAGCGCGAGCTGACGATCGGCAAGTGCAAGCGCACCTGTAAGACCGACGCCTGTTCCCAAGAAATTGTTCTCTGAAACGCTCGCGCCGCCGTATCCCGCGAGGGGTCTTGCTCGGCCATCTGACGAAGCGTCGGCAGCAAGGCCGAGCCACAAATCGTTGACGACGATCGTGTTGCGCTCTTCGACGTTGACGACAAGATCAATGGCACCTCGACGCGTTCCTTTGCGAAGCGAAAGATCGACCGTGCGGAAGTACCCTGTGCCGAGAAGTCGGAATCTTGCGCGCGTGATTCGCACATCGTCGGGCGACAAATTGTCTCCGCGTGCGAATGGCAAGTAGCGCTCAACAACCCGCCGGTTGGTCTTGCGGTTTCCCACAACGACAATGTGTTCGATCACGTACGACGGCGTCGCCGCTACGGGAGGCTCGATTGCAGCGGTGTTCTCGGACGCGCTCGTTGGTAGAGGTGGCGCCGGCGCTTGTACGCTCGCTGGATCATGCGGCTCTTGCACTGGCGTGGGCTCGGACGCGACTGCGCCAATTGCCCAAAATATCGCAATGGATGTTGCAATGAGGCGAAGTCTCACTGCACCGCTTCCGGCTGCGCCTCGGGCTCGGCACGCGCGAATGAAGCGAGCGTTCGGGCGCGCGCGTCAATCGTCACCAGACGCTCGAGCCGTGACAGATCCGCGCCAAACCGTCTGGCCGCGTGCATCTGAGGGACGAGCAATGCGTCGGCGACACTCGGCGTATCGCCCCAAGAAAACAGCCCGGACCGCGTACCCAGGAGCGCGTCAAACGCGGTGAGGCCCCTTTCGACATAGTGGCGCACCCATTGGGTTCGCACCGCTTGCTCGTCCGACAACCGCGCGATCACGTTCAAGTTTTGAAGCGGCTGAATGCCCGCGTTAATCGTCTCCACCAGTGCGCGCATGTGCGCTCGCTCCCGCGGCGAGGTCGGGTAGAGCGCCGGCGTCGGGAACAGTTCCTCGAGCAGCTCGAGAATGGCCACCGACTCGACAAACCGTTCACCATCGACCTCGAGGCAAGGCACATAACCACGCGGCGAGAGGCGCACAAACTCAACCGTGTTTTGCTGACCGGTAAGCAAGTTGACGGCCACTTTCTCGTACGCAACACCCTTCAGCTCGAGCGCGATGCGCACGCGATGTGAACAAGACGAACGCCAGTAGTGGTGAAGTACGATCGTCGGCATGTTGGCCGCAGACGCTACCTTCACTCTTTGAAGCGCACCACTTTGGTCTTGCCCTCAACGGCAATGGCGCCAACCGTCCCCTTGACCTGGCCGTCCTTTGAGAACTTCACGACGTACTTGCCCTTGGACACCTTGTAACAGCCATCGGCGCCCTTTTCAGGCGGAGGCGAAGCCGGCTGGCCTTCAGCGCGCTCGACGAGGACATCGTGTCCGGTGGTCTTGACGCGCAGCCACGTGCCGTCACCGCAACTCTTGTCGGCCGCAAACGTGACCGAAGAAACGCACAGTCCGAGAGCCACTCCGGCCCATCCCCACAGTCGAAAAAGATGCGTCCCCATGTCAGTTAGACCTCAATATTTGTAAGACGAGTCGTCGACGCAGATCATACACGCAACGCATCAAGTTCAAGCTCAAGCATGCGCCAACGGGCGATCAGCCCTCAAATGCTGGCCTTTCCGCAAGCCCCAGGGAACGCACCGGCTCGCTCTGCTTGAATGCACCCTCCAAGATGCGGTACGAGTTAGCCCCGCTTGGTGTCTCGCGATTTGGAGCCACCCGGTTTTCCAGTCCCCGTAGCTCAGTTGGATAGAGCAAGGCTTTCCTAAAGCCGAGGTCGCAAGTTCGATT
The DNA here is from genome assembly GCA_023248735.1 of Myxococcales bacterium. Classification (GTDB taxonomy): domain Bacteria; phylum Myxococcota_A; class Polyangia; order Polyangiales; family Polyangiaceae; genus JAHFDX01. Next base: position 21,613 of record JAHFDY010000045.1, on the reverse strand, counting down.
CTTGCCGGGGGCGCCATTTTGGTAGCTCGTTGAGCATCACTCCGGCACCCCCTCTCCACGACTCATGCGATCTTCGCGAAACCCGTCGATTCCCTCTGTGAAATCAAGCGCAACGTTCGGATCGAATTGCGTTCCTGAACATCGCTCGATCTCACCAATCGCAACTTCGTGCGGAAGCGCTCTCCGGTACGCACGATCGCTTGTCATGGCGTCGTACGTATCGGCCACCGAAATGATGCGCGCGACGATTGGCACGTCGTTGCCCTTCAAACCGAGTGGATAGCCGCGACCATCCCAACGCTCGTGATGCAGGTGCACGCCGGGTACAAGCGGGTGCAAAAACGTAATCGGCTCGAGAATGTCTCGGCCATAACCAGGATGCCGCTTGAAAACCTCGTATTCGTCGGTCGTCAACTTACCCGGTTTGTTCAGGTTCATCGCGCAGCCGATTTTTCCGATGTCGTGCATGAGCGCGCTTTGACGCACGACTTCGAGCGTGTCTTGTGCAAGGCCCAATCTGCGGCCCAGGTAGTCGGCATACGTCGCCACGCGCTCGGAGTGGCCAGAGGTATAGCGATCCATCTTGTCGATCGCTTTCGCGAGACCGCTAATGGTCTGCTTGAACGTTGCGCGCAGATCCTCGTAGAGCCGCGCGTTCTCGAGCGCCGCAGCCGATCGCGAAGCGACGATCGCCAGCATCTTTCGCTGGCCCTCATCAAAACGCTTCGTTCGAGCGACGCTCGCCGCGGCGACCCAACCGAGAAGGCGCGTCTTCATATAAAGCGGCACGGATACGAGCGACTCAAGAGGCGCGAGCTCGCGGCAGAAGTGCGCGGCATTGGTTCCATGAGCGAGCACAAATGGTGCCGTCTTGAAATGCTCGACGAAGGCCTCCGATTCAAACGCACCGAAGTGCGCGGCGAGGTCATGATTCGGGGCCGTGCGGCGAACGCGCTCGTAGAAACCACCAGTGCCGTCCTCGAGCCACACGGAAACGACGTCGCCGCCTATCTCGTGCTGAGCGACATCACCCAACGTCGCGAGCACATCCTCGAGGGAGAGGCTGGCGGCGATGGCTTCGCTCACTGCGTAGAGAGAGACTGCCTCTCGCAAGCGAAGATTCTCGTTCTGCAAGCGACGCTTCTCGAGGCCTCGCCGCACAACGCGCAGCACTTCCTCGGTGCGAAATGGCTTCAGAACGTAATCGTATGCGCCACGTTTCATGGCGTCGATCGCAGTCTCCACTGTACCAAAGCCAGTCATAATGACGGCAACCGTATTCGGAACGTGACGCGCCATCGCCTCGAGCAATTCGATGCCACCGAGTCGCGGCATCTTGAGGTCGCTTAACACCAAGTCGTACGGCTCGCGCAACACCTCCTCAAGCGCCGCTTGACCATCTTCGGCCGTCTGAACCTCGTAGCCCTCAAGCAGGAGGAAGTCCGAGAGCATGTCTCGGATGTAGGGCTCGTCATCAACGACGAGCACGCGCGGACGCTCTTGGGCAGGGATCGAAACTGTCACGGCGCCACACTCAAACGGGGCACGGGCCCCCAAACAATCCGAACCACCTTAGACCCCAAAGCGCGAGCTGCGCGATCTGCAGCCCAATGAACGCATAGAGCATCCATTTGCCCTCGCCGGAGCGATCGAGCGATCGAAGACTACCATCGCGCGCGATCGCAAGCAGCGACCGACCCATGACCCATGCTGAAAGGCAGACGTGCACCGGACCAAGGGGGTTGTAACGAAACACGCCGTGAAGATCGAGATGCATGAGCGCCAAGACCGAGCGCGTCATCCCGCAACCCGGACATGGGATGTGAAACAACTCGGCGAACGTGCATTTTACGAAGCCGAACGCCACAAGCACGCCCATCGTGGCGATGCCAGCGGCGATGATGAGCGCACGCGGAAGGAACGGGAGGGGCCGCACAGCAAGTCGCACGATTTGCGGGCGAGTGAAGCAGACCACCGCGCCGAGGGAAAGTAGCTCATTCGATTCTTTTCGACGGGCTGGTTATTGTGCGATGCTCCGTTTCCGAATGAGGCGGGGGCCAAGCGCGCTGCCGCGAGGAGATACTAGCGTGAAGCAATCAAACGAAATCGTGCACGCAGCAGGTGGTTATGGTCCTCCGGGTGGTGGTTTTCCGCCTCCTCCGGGGGGTGGCGGCTACGGAGGTCCCCCTCAAGGTGGCCCTCCTCCGGGGGGTGGCTTTGGCCCTCCACCCGGTGGCGGCTACGGAGGTCCCCCTCAAGGTGGTCCTCCTCCGGGGGGTGGCTTCGGTCCTCCGCCGGGTGGCGGATATGGAGGTCCCCCCCAAGGTGGTTTCGGCGGCCCCCCCGGATTTCCCCAGGGCGGCGGCGGGGGTGAGGACATCAACACCACGCTTACGCTCGTTCTGAGCATCCTCGCAACGTGCTGTTGCTGGGGCGGATTCCCACTGTCGACGGGTCTCGGCATCGGAGCCGTCGTCCTCGCGTTTCAGGCCAAGGGACTGAAGGAATCGGGTCAGATCGAAGAGGCGCGGGGCAAAAACAAGACGGCTCTCATTCTCGCGGCAATCGGCATGGGCATCGGGCTCATTGGCGGAGTCATCGCGGGCATCGTGCAGAGCATGAACGCCAGCCACTTCTAATTCCGACCCCGGGGAGTCCACTGCGGGGCTCTTCCATCAGAGCTTACGGGCAGAGCTTACGGGGCCGCGGACGGCAGACCGAGAACTTCAAGCGCGATCGAACGAACCCGTTCGGTCGCGTTTTTGTATTGCTCGAGAAGCGCCATGGCGGGCGCAAAGCCCGGACGAACCGGGATTGCGAGCCGTCGCGCAACGGCCGTAAGACCGGGCGCTTGCGACTCAAGTAGCCGCGTCCCCCCACCATGTAACATACGCAGGCACATTTCGATGCGTCGGACGAATCGATAGTCGGCACGCAACGCCTCGGCTTGCCACTGCTCGAGCGCTCCAACGAATTCGAGTTGCCGAAGGGCCACCTCTGTCTCGCGCGCTCTCACACGGGGATCGTCACCGCATTTCATTTGTAACCACTGCGTTACGAATTCAACGTCGACGAGGCCACCTCGACCAACTTTGTAGTCAAAGCGGGAAGTCGAAAGATCACCGGTCCTCCGCTCGCGACCCAGCTCCTCCTCCATCCGCAAGCGAAGTGCCCACATGCGAGCCGCATCCGGCGCGCCGTGTCGATACGCAGCGCCTTCGGCGATTGACATGACCCGCGCACCCAACTCGACGTCTCCCGCAACAAATCTCGCCTTGATCAGAGCTTGCCGCTCCCAATCGTGAGCGCCGCCAGCTGCGTCGTGGTAGCGCGCGAACCCGTCGATCGGCACGACCAGCAAGCCCTGATTGCCGGAGGGTCGAAGCGCCGTATCGAGCTCGTAACCCGGCCCGTCTTCATGAGGCATGCTGAGCAAGCGCATCGCACGTTGGGCGGCTCTAACGTAGCGTTCGGCGAATTCGTCACCGCCGTCGTATACAAAAAATAGATCGAGGTCTGATCCATATCCGAGCTCTTGCCCGCCGAACTTGCCCATACCGATCACCGCGAGACCCGAACTCAAGCCGACTGAACGCAGCGCCCAAGCGAGCGCCAAGTTCACTGCTGCATCGGCAAGAGCCGTCAGCACGTGCGAGGTGTCGCGCAAACTGAGCTCTTCGGAAAGGCCCGCGAGCCCCACGTGCAACGTTGTGCGCCACATTGCACGACGCAGCGCGCCGACGACAAGATGCGCGTCCTCCTGCGCATCTTCATCGAGCCGTGAGAGTTCGTCTTCGACCGACAGTCGCGCTACGCCCGCACTCGGCAAGTCGCGCGAAAATAGAAGAGCATCGACAAGCTCCGGATGCCCAGCGAGCGCCTCGCCCAAATAGCGACTCGCTCCAAAAAGATGAACGATACGCCTGATGGCGGCGGGCTCCTCGGCAAGCGCCTTGACGTATCCGTCTGCGATCGCAAAGCGCCCGATGAAGGTGCCCATCAACCTTGCCGCCTGCTCGGGATCCGCCGCGTCGAAGAGCGCCGATAGCAGCAACGTCGCGAAACCAGGGTACCTGTCGCGCGTTTGTGACCCGAGCGGCATGTGAGGCCGACGCGCGAGCACGATGAGATGCCTCGCGAGGTCACCGAACGACGCAAGCTCCGCGCGGCCGCTGAGCCAGCGTGCGACGTCATCTTCTGACTGACCCTCGAGCGCGCCTAAGAGCGGCGCGTATTCGTCGGAACGTGTCTCTCCGAGAGGAGTGAGCGATCGCAGACGCTCTTCGACCATGCGGCGCGTTTCATCAAGCACCTTGACGAATTCGGCAGGTGCATACCCCAAAGCGAGCGCGAGCCTCGTCATGCCGATCCCGGGTTCGGGAAGAGCGTGCGTCTGCAACCCCGTTGCATACTGCACGTGATGTTCGGCGCGACGCAAGAAGCGATACGCCTCAAGCATCTCGCTGCACTCGCGATCGGTCACATAGCCACGCACCCGCAAGCGCTCAAGCGCGGCACGCGTTCCCTGCACGCGTAGCGCCTTCTGCTTCCCTCCCCAGATGAGCTGCAGCGACTGTACGAAAAATTCGACGGCCCGAATGCCGCCGCGACCAATTTTGAGATCGCGGTCGACATCGGCTCCTGCCTCCGCGCGGGCTTGGTCAAGTAGGTCAACGACTTCATAGGCAACTTGGGGTGTTACACTTCTACGCCAGACGAACGGCGCAAGAAGATCGAGAAGCTCGTTGCCAAGAGAAACGTCGCCCGCACACGCTCTCGCCCGAAGAAGTGCGGCCCGCTGCCAAGTGCGACCGAACGTTTCGTAGTAGCGCTCCGCCGCTGCGAGCGAGTTCACCAACGGCCCGCGCGCGCCCTCGGGCCGGAGGCGAAGGTCGACACGCCACACAAATCCCGCCTCTGTCAGTTGCTCAATCGACTTGACAATCCGCTGCGTCACGCGCGTGAAGTACTCGTGCAGCGTAACGTCGGAGTTGACGCCATCGCGCCGAACGTAGCCATCGTCCGTTCCGTAGAAAGGAATCAGATCGATGTCACTGCCGGCATTGAGTTCTAGACCACCGAGCTTGCCCATTCCAATCAGCACGAAACGACAAGGCGAGCCGTCGGCACAGAAGGCTTCACCAAAACGGCCGCGCGCCCACTGAGCGGCTTCTGCGTACGCGAACTGCAGGCAGACATCCGCAAGCAGCGAGAGTTCTCTCGCGGTCACGAGGACGTCAGTCTCGCAGAGGAGTTCGCGCGCCGCCGCTCTCAACTTCTCGCGGCGAGCAAATGAAGCAAGCTCTATGACGAATGGATCGCCAGAGAGCCCCACCAACCGCGACGCAGCCGCACGCCTCAGCGCTCGAAGATCACGCCGTCGCTCGAGTCCGCGAGCCAGAACCTGCGCGTCGTCAGGAAACGCAGCAAGCAAGGTGCCCATCGCGGGAAGCGCGTGAGCAACAGCGCGTGCGGCATCGACCACTTCGGAAGAACTGCCGCGCTGGACGAGTGTCGCCGCGACCTTATCGGCAAGATCTTTGCCACCCATCCTCACCCACTCGCGTCCGCTCATGGACCGGAAGTCGTCCCAAGCGGGAACATCACGATGAGCGCCCAGTCGAAGAGTACGTGCGACACAATTGCAGGCATCACACGCCCCGTCATGCGCGTCATGGCTCCCCATACGAGACCGGCGCCAAGGGCGGCCGCAACGAGGAGAGGGTTGAGCGGGCCGGCGCTGCTGCGAAGTGCCCAGAGCGTCGGGGCGTGCGCGAGCGCATACAGCAGGGCGGCATAGATCCACGCGCGCGCGTGACCGATGCGCTCAGCGAGAGTTCGGGTGACGAGCACTCGCCAGGTTAGTTCTTCGGCCGTCGCTATCACCACGAGCGATAGCGCCGTGCGCGGACCGTGGGACGCGAGGAGCGCGTGACTGCCAAGTTGATCATAGATGCGCCGCAGCCAACCGCTCGCGACCGGACTCGGAAACACCGCAAACTTCGCACCGAGAAAAAAGAAGATAAATAATCCAAACGCTGTTACAAATCCGAGCGACGCGTCTCCCCACTTTGGCGCGAGCGTTTTGCGCGCCTCGTTGTCTTGGACGAGGCGGTAGACGCCGAAGCCACCGAACAGCGCATTCGGTATCAAGATCATCCACCACACCGACGGCGCTCCCATGCGCGAACTAGCGAACGCGACATAGCTGCTGGCACCAATCGCACACGTTACGAGCCACACCATCACCCATTGAAACATCGCGGCACAAGCTACCACCGTGACCGTACAATTGGAGGCGGCGCAGCGACCAAAATCGCGATCGAAAAGGGACGCGATCGAGCGACGAAGCAGACGAAGTTGAGTACCCCGACTTCGTATCAAGGAGCGGTAACTTTCACTTGCAAACCAGACAACAGCTCATGTACTGATCCGAATTACAAATGAGCCCAATCAGCCCACGCGTCGAAACAGCAGTCCACTTACTCGTCATTCTTGCGCGTGCCGCCCGCAGCGGCGAGCGCGCAGCTACTTCAGAACAAATCGCTGACTCGATCGGCACGAACCCGGTCGTCGTGCGTCGCTTGGTCGGCGTCCTTCGCAAGGCGAAGTTGGTCAACACCAAGCGCGGCATCGGAGGCGGCATCGTACTCGCGCGTCCTGCTGACAAGGTCTCGCTTCGTGACGCCTATGAGGCGGTCGACAAGAAGGCGGCGGCAGGCCGCGGCAAGAGCGACGCGATTGGCGTTTCGGTCAACCAGTTCCTCGGCAAGAACGCGACACAGATCGACAAGTTCCGCGCTGACTTGCTCTCGAAATCGACCATCGCTGACGTCGAAAAGGGAGCACCCGCGACGCAAAAAAAGGTCAAGCGTTAGAGCACACACACCTTCGTTCATTCCATTGAAACGACGCGAGGCCGACCTTCGCGTCGTTTTCGTTTTGTGTGCGTTTTCGCTGGCCATTCTGGCCGCCGTGCATGCCGCTAGTGCGCGCGCTACAATAGAGGGTGCACTTCGCGACGGTCATCACAGGAGCGGGAGCGGCGGTGATCGCGGCCGCAACAGCTGGTCCTCCGTCAACGCCGGTCCAAGCGCTAAGGCACGCGGAGTGCGTAGAGACACCCGCGGGCGACGTTGCGTGTGGCTTTCATTGCGCGACCGGCGCATCGGGTGACGTCAAGTGCGCTGACCATCCCGATGGGATGTGCAAAGCGGCGCCAGCGGGTCACGTCGTTTGCGCGTCACTTGCTCACGTCGTCCGTGCGCGTCTCGACGCAAAGTCGCGCGCGTCGTGCAAGCAAGGCGCCCTCGGTCAAGTTGCTTGCGGATGGGCGTGCACGGAAGGCGACGAGGGCAGCGTGCGTTGCGCGGCGAGCCCCGATGGTGCGTGTGCAAAGACCTCTACCGGATCCGTGAGGTGCTTCTCAAATGCGTCGCTACTGCTCGAGGTGCCGGCCGAACTCGCAAAGACGAAATGCGAAACGAGCGAGACCGGTGACGTCGTGTGCGGGTACGCGTGCCTGACTGGCGCGACGGGCACCATCCGTTGTGCGAACACGCCAGATGGCGCGTGCGGCCTCGACGCAATGGGCGAAGCGGTGTGCAGTGCGCTTGATCCGACAAAAAGGATCGTCAAGAATCGACGCGCGAAAGCCGAAGGCGAGTCGTCACAAGATCCCACGCCGTGACGTATAGTCAATTTATTTTACTACGTAATCTCGGATGCTGGGCAATGCGAGCCGGACAGCGTCAGCCACTCTCGCCGAAACATGCCGATGATTCGAAGCCCACTGTGCGCGGCCGTCGCTCCCAACTAAGTTGGTGACTCCGAGGACGCAAGCGCACGGGACGTTCGCGGTCGCGCATGCCGAAGCAACCGCGAAGAGTTCAAGGTGCTCGAGGTCGCAACCCAAGCGGAGGGCGAGCTCTTCCGCTGCGCCATCGGAGCTCGTGATTCCAAGAGTCGTTGCCACCGACGCAAGGGGAAGACCAGAAAGCTGCACGCGGAGAGAGAGTTCGCGCGGCATCGGTTCAGGAAATTGTGCGGCGGGTGGTTCGGCGAGTACGACACGATTCACGGCGTACACTTCTCCTATTGCTACGCCCGCTCGTGTGAACGCCCCGGCGGTGCCGACGAAGATGACGAGTTCAGGTCGTTCGCGCTCGATAAATCGGGCCGTGCCGAGAGCCGACTCAACCAGACCAACCCCGACCGCACGACAGGTAACCCCTTTCGGCGCAATCGCCAGGAGCGGCTCAATCTCCGGCCAAAATGCCCCTAGGATCGCGATCATCAGCGCCGAGAGTAGCGCATGCGCAGCTCTTCTGGACCCGCGGGTTGCCATTCGGATCGTGGCCCCGTAGGATAGTGGCGTGTCTATCCGCGCGCTCTCGCTTACCTTGCTTGGGTTGCTCGCATGCAACGCGGCGCCCACTGATGGCGTGGACGCAGAAGTAAGCTCGTCGACCTACGCGCTCATTTCCGTGCAGCGTTCGGGCCTATCATCTCAGTCGCCTCGGGCAGAGCTCGTCGCGCGTTTTGTTCGAAGCAAGGGAGAGGCGGGCTCGACCTTCGCCGCACTGAGCTCCTCATTTGTGATGCCGAAGGTTGGCACTTGCTCAAAACTCTCGGCCCTTTTGCCCCCGAGCGAAGACGCCAACGGCATGATCGAGTTGCTCGACGTCGGGCGAGTTGAAGTCGCAAGCAATGCTTCCGCGCGCAGCGCGCTCGAGCCACGCGAACTTCCGAACCTCGGCGACTTTGCTCGCGGAACATTCTACGCGCACTCGGGTACCCATGTAACGCCGGGCGCACGTTACGACGTCGTCGTCGGCGGCAGCAACGACCTCGGCCCTCTTTCCGTTTCTGCATACGCGCCTCACGAGTTAACGGATGTTGCGTTCAACGGGATCGTCGCAGAGGGCTCGTCAATCAACTTACCCAACGGCGGGGCGCTCCGCCTGACTTGGTCGCGCAGTGACGCAAGCGACGTCCTCTACGTCGACACAACCGGAGACCAGTCGCACGAAACCACGCGCTGTGTGTTCGCGGACACTGGCGCAGCCGACGTAACACTTCCGGCGGCTGGTAGTGGCCAGATCGAAGTGCATCGGTTGCGGCGCCACCTCGTATCGGCGCCGGTCGCAACCGAGGTGCGTTTCGACTTTTACCGCTCGTTCGCATTTCGCCGCGAAGAGTAGCTCCGCCCATGCAGCGGTTTCTCTTCATCGCGTTCCTCGCATTGATCGCTCTCCTTGCTAACGACGCGAGCGTCGACGCAGCGGGGCCTCGCAAGAAAACCTCGAAAAAGAAAAAACCGTTTCACGATCCCGTGCAAGCGTTGGTCGGTTGGCACGCGAGAGACCCCAACAAAAAGACGCCCATAGACGATCAGGGACGCCCGATGCTCACGCTCTTTACCGTCAACCGTGAAGAGACGCTGTCCGTTCCTGCACTGGGCGACGATGGCGGCTTTACCGCCCGCGACCTTGACCGTGTGGCAAACGTTCTGCGGTCAAGAAGCGGCGACCAGCACCCGGTCGAACCACGAACGCTCAACATTCTTTACCGCATTCAACGCAAGTTCGATGCGCCGGAGATCCGCGTGATCTCGGGCTATCGCAATCCAAAGGCTGGCAACAACTCGAATCACGGCAAAGGGCGCGCCATTGATTTCATCGTTCCAGGAGCGACCGACGCGGACGTTGCAAAGTACGCGCGCGAAATCGGATTCGTGGGTGTTGGCATCTACCCGACGAGCCAGTTCGTTCACGTCGACGTGAGGCCGCGAAGTTACTTTTGGGTCGACTACAGCGGACCGGGAAAACGTAACCGCGAGAAGGGGATTTTGCCGGAGTTGGCGCTTTGGGGAGATCAGCAAGCGACGGCACGCGGCGAACATGGCATCGAACCGTTTGCGGTATTGCCTGACGTCGATCGCGCTGCGATCGCGCGCCAAGCAAACGCCGACGAACGAGGGACCGAAGACGAAGAAGACGACGAAAGCGGCGGCGGAGAATAGGGCGTTGGATCCTGCTATTCAGGCGCTCGTCGATGCGCAGCAACTCGATTCGGCGGGCTTGCTTGCGGAGCAGCGCGGGCAACCCGCACTTGCGATCGAGTTGTTTGAGCGCGCGTGCGCATTCGATCGCGCGTCCAAAATTGCGCTCGCCACTGGCGATGCAAAGAGGGCAGCGGCCTTCGCGCTTCGGGCTGGCGATGAGGGGCTGTTCAAACAGGCGCTCGCGAGCCTCGAAACGAGCGACTGCGCGAAAGTCGCGGCCGACGCAGAAAGGGCAAGGTTCTTTACGGGGGCGGCGTCTGCGTACGAGCGCGCAGAAGCGTGGGCCGCGGCAGCGGGCGCGTGGGAATCCGCGCGAAATTGGGGAGAAGCGGCACGCTGCTACGAACGCGTGGAAGGGGGAGCCTTAGCAGCGGCGAAGGCCCTCGAGACAGGACTCCGGCACGAACCAGCGCGGGCCGATTGGCTCCTTTTGCTGAGTCGCATGCTCGTTTCGCACGGCAAGTTTGAGAACGCGATGAAGTACCTTCAACGGATTCCGCACGACGCGAACGAGTATGTCGAATCGGTCAAGTTGATTTACCATGTAACCAAGGCCCTCGGACTGGTGCACGCGTCGCACGAGGCCGAAGCCACACTGCGCAAGCTGAGTCCCGAATTCCTCGAGAACGTCGCCCCACCTTCGTCTCGCGTTGCAGAGCTGCTCTTCGGACGCTACGAACTCATAGCGCAGTGGGCCACGACCCCCACCGCACGCATCCTGCGCTGCCGTGATCGCACTTCCGGTCAGGAGGTGGCGCTCAAGTGGTTTCGACCGTTAGGATTGTCGGCCGACGGACGCGGAGCGGCGGCGCGCTTTGAGAGGGAGATTCGCACGCTCGAGTCACTCCGTCATCCGCATATTGTTCAGCTAATTGACTATCATGACAGTGGGCCGGTGATGGTGCTCCCTTGGATGGCTGGAGGAACGCTCGGCGATCTTATCGAGCGCGGCCCCATCGCACCCAGTCGCGCGGTCGAAATCGCAACTGCCCTCCTGGATGCGCTTGGCGAGGCCCATCGTCTCGGCATCGTTCACCGCGACTTGAAGCCGAGCAACGTGCTGTTCGATGACGTAGGCACCCCGCACCTTGCCGACTTCGGCGTTGCCCACATGGGCGATGCCTCCATCACGATGACCGCGGCCATCATTGGCACCGTGGGCTTCATGAGCCCCGAGCAGCGGAGCGGCATGCCGGCCTCACCCAAGAGCGACCTTTACGGCGTCGGCGCCCTTCTCGTGGCGATGCTCACCGGCGAGCAGGAGGACATCGCGAGGGCACCGGCTGCTTCCGCGTGTCACCGTAACCTCACGCATGCACACGACGCCCTCCTGACGACACTGCTCGCGGCATCGCCGCGAGAGCGGCCGGACGACGCATACGCAGCGAAGTCAATGCTACTAACTGTCGAATGGCCTTCACTCCTCGAGGTAGCACGGGGCCCGCGAGAACTTCCGAACCGAAACGTCGCGCCGAACTCCGCCCGCGATCGCCTCTCGGCAGGGAATGTCGATACCTTCACAGGCACTTTGGTCGACGCAGTACCGCTCTCGCCGGATGTCCTGGCGTGTGCTCGCACATTTGCGCAAGTGCGCGACCGTATGTTTCAGGCAGTGTTGCGCGTCGACTCAGCTCGAAACGAGCTCTGGCTTGAGAAGAGGACGACCATCCAAGTAGAAGCGATAACTCATCAGGAAAGATCGTTGATTGTCGAGGCACTTGACGATCTGTGGACGCGATCTCATGCGCATGGGCAGCTCGCACAGGGCCTCTACCGCGACGTGAATGGACACCTTCGCATCGCGTTTTCTGGATCCGCGAACGGAACGAAGAAGGGCGACCTTGACGCCCTCGAGTCAATCATGACGAAACCACCTGCGTGATTTCGGAGAGGACACGGGCGGTAACTTCATCGACTGAACCCGAACCGTCGATGACCACAACACGATCGCGCGGCATGTGCGCCGGCAGCTCGCTGTAGAAGATCGCGAGCGCCTGCTGAATCTCGCTCTTCTCGTAGAGTTCGGCTTCTTCCCCGCGAGATCGTCGGCGTTCGGCGGCATGCGCGGCGCTGACGTCGAGCACCACGGTTAGGTCCGGACGCAAAGCGTACCGATTGAGATCTCGAATCCAATCGAGCGCCCCCGAGTCACCGTGACTCGTAACGCTCTGGTAAGCGAGACTTGAGGCGTCGTAACGGTCTGAGATGACAATTCCGCCGGCTGCCACGATCGGCTCGATTTCGGCTGCAACATGATCGAGGCGATCGGCCGCGAAAAGGAGCGCCATTGATGCCCACCCTGGGGCCTGATTTCCCGCAGCCAGCAGACGGCCCTCAAGCAACTGACGAATCATAGAACCAATGGGCCCCTTGCTCGGCTCACAGGTAGAGCGAACGAGAAACCCTTGTTGGGCCAGTCGCTCCCTTACGCGCTCCACTTGGGTCGTCGTTCCCGAGCCATCGATGCCTTCGAGGACGAAGAATCTGCCCTTCCTCCTCATGCCTTCTCTCCCAAAACGACGCGCGCATCTTCTCCGAGCACCACGTTGTCGATGAGGCGCGTTTTTCCAACGTGGCACGCAATCGCAAGGAGCGCACGATGGTCAATTTTGTTTCCGACCACCGGCTCAAGCGAATCCGCATCGACCACCTCGACGTAGTCGATACGATCGGTCAGCGCCTCGATGCGCTTGCGCGCCCGATTTGCAATCGCCGCGGCGTCTCGGTCCCCGTTCGAAAAGGTGTCTTGCGCCTCGGCAAGAGCAGCGGGAATGGCGAGCGCTTGAGCCCGCTCGCTCGGCGAGAGGTAGAAATTGCGTGAGCTCTTGGCGAGACCGTCAAGATCGCGAACGGTCGGAAAGCCAACAACGTTTATCGGGAGACGGAGATCAATCGTAAGCCGTTTGATGACGGCAAGCTGCTGGTAGTCTTTGCGCCCGAAGACGGCGGTGCACGCTCCCGTGATCGCAAAGAGCTTCGTCACGACGGTCGCCACACCTTCAAAATGCCCGGGGCGAAAACTGCCGCAGAGCGGCGCAGCAACGCGGGAAACACTCACCCGCGTTTGCTCGCCTTCGGGGTACATTTCCTCGACCGCGGGCGCGAAGAGCAAGTCGGCCCCTGCCTTTTGGAGCTTTTCGAGATCGCCCTCGAGGTCCCTCGGGTAGCGCGCCAGATCTTCGTTGACGCCAAATTGCGTGGGGTTCACGAAGATCGACGCGGCAACCGTCGGCGCATGACGCCTGGCCTCGGTAACGAGCGCAAGGTGCCCATCGTGAAGAGCACCCATCGTAGGAACGAAACCCAGCCCCGCAGTGCGCGCGTTCTCACAGGCCGCTCGGAACCCCGAAACTGTGCGAAAAACTTGCACCATGCGCCTACATTCGTGCGAATGAGACACGAACGCAAGGGCTCGAACCGGCCGCTGGTGCTAAGGATTGCTTTCCGAAAGAGGGCGTGACGCGATGAAACGAAGCTCGATTGTGCTCGGGTGCGTGGTTTCAGTGGTGACAGTATCGACGGCGTCGACAGGATGTGGCGCGCGCGCCCCACTCGATTTCGAGATTTACGATCAGAACAGCTCCGTCTCTGCCCTCGACGGCAGCACGTCCTCCCCGGACGCGGCGAAGCCCGACGGTGGAGGCCCAGGCAAAGACTCCGGACCCGACGGTAATCCGCTGATCAACTGTGGCTCATGTGTCACGACTCAGTGTGGTCAGGTGATGATCGCTTGCGTCACTGATACCGGCTGCCGCGACGTCTTGCAGTGCGCACTTCTCAACTGCGTGCAAGGCGGGCTCGACCAGACTTGCCTATTCAAATGTGCTGCCGGCAGTCCCACCGGAGCGCTTCAAGCTGCCGGAGTGTTCCAATGCGTCGCAACCAAGTGCGGCGATAGCTGCATTACCGCGCTGGGATCAGGTGGCGGTGGCGGCATCGGTAATGGCGGCAGCGGTGGCGGTGGCGGTGGCGGACGCGGCAACGGCGGAGCTCCGGAGTCATCGAACCTCGAAGCGCGCCAAGCCCAGCGCAGTGCAATGTGCGAAATGATGTCGCCGTGGAACGAGCTCACTTGTTCGCAAGAGCAGCAGATCGCTCGTTAGGTCACCGTCCATTCCGTCGACACACAAGCGGCTCATCGCGGTTTGGGAAGACGTCGGCGAACTTCTCGAGTAGCGTTTTGCCGCTATTTCGATGCGTTTTCTCCGACGTCCTTTCAAATTTTGGCAACCGATATTCGGGCATTTGGTCGTTGCCGGGTGGTCGGTGAACGCGAGCGGCGCCGCTCCGAGCAACGCCGAGCTCGAGCGCGCGACGAGCCTCTTTGCAAAGGCTGAGGCGTACGAAGAAGCGGGTGACTTTCAGAGAGCACTCGCCGCATTCGAGCAGACTGCGCAGATCGCGATGACGCCGGGCATCCGCTATCACATCGCTTTTTGCCAGGACCACATAGGCAAGCTCCTTGACGCTGCACGCAACTATGCCATTGCGCAACGCGAGGCCAGCGCGCAAAAAAACCGGGCGGCGAAGAGCGTTCTCGCTGTTGTCGAACAGCGCTTCAACGACGTGGCAAGCAGAATTCCTCACGTCACGCTCAAGCTGCGTCCGGGGATCGATCGCCAACAAGTAAAGGTGCTTGTCGATGCCCACCCGGCAAATGTGTTGCCTAGCGGTACGTTTGAAATCGACCCCGGCGAGCACGAAATCGTCGTCATCGCCGATGGCTTTTCACGTGTAGCCCTTCGCCTCACGATGGTTGAAAAGGAACTACGCGAAGTGGAAGTGCAGCTGGTGCCCGTGGGGCCTGCGAGAGGCCACCATCTGGCCCTCGGCCCATCGGAAAGGAACTTACCCAACGGCGCTCGATCGCGATCGCCGGTTCGCGTGGGCGCGATCCTCGCGACGTCTGGAGCGGCGATCGCCACTGGCCTCGGCGTTGGTGCATACGTGCTCGCGGGCAATTCGCATGAGGAAGGAAAAGCCGCGTGCGCCGCCTCGTTCGGAACCTGCGACGATCTCAAGCGGAGTGTTCGCACTTGGGATGCGGTCGCGTTGGGCGCCTGGGCGACCGCCGCAGTCTTGGGCGTTACCGCGACGATCTTGTGGTTGCGTCCCACGACGGCACTCTCCATCGGGGCCGGCCGAGTCGACGTTCGCTACGTGTTTTGATCCATGCGCCGCCTTGTCCTCTGCGCCTCAGCGTCCCTTGCATTCGTTGCGTGCGTTGATCTCTTTCATTCGACCGATGACTTCCACACGGCATGCGAAAACTCGCCCGACGCAAGCGGCTGCCATGTCGATGGGCAAGCGAGAGCCCCCGCAATAACGGTGGACGCTCCTTGTTCTCTCTCGCCAAGTGAGGCAGCAGCTTCTGCAGAACGGGCGTGCGCATGGCTTGGCGCATGTGAGTCTCCGGTCGGCGGCCAACAGTTCTCGGCATGTATGACGAAGGCGCTCGCCGTCTTCAACTGCAGCATCGCGCGTGAGCAACACGCGAAAGGCAAGACGCTTGACCTATGGTCTTGCTTGACGACGGTCGATCGGTGCGAAGACGTGCGGCGCTGCCTCGTCGGCGAGGAGGTCGCGGCGTGCGAGAAATCCGGCAGCTATGTCAATTGTTTGCCCGCCGCACCCGGCGTGCGATTTGACTGCGTCAACAAGGCCATCGCGTTTGAGAATTGCGCAGTGTGGGGCCAAACCTGCGTGGCCCACACCGGCCAATCGGGCGCCCAATGCGGAGGATCCATCAGCCCGAGTGCCTGCACGGATGGATGCATCAGCACCGCGCTCCGGGCATGCGTGACGACCAATGAAGGTGCGCGCGACGAAGGATTCGATTGTGCATTGCGAGGAGCTGGTCGGTGCGAAAGCGGGCAGTGCCTCGGCACCGGCGACGCGTGCACGGGGAGCGAAGCAACGTGCAGCGATGGCGTCGCCACCCTTTGCGTCGCCGCCCGAACGCAGAAAATCGACTGTGGATCGCTCGGCATGAAATGCCGAGAAGGGGCGCTTACACGCGGCTGGGACCCAACCTCGGCGTGCTACGGAGATAGCCCGTGCACAGGTGACCGATGCTCAGGTGCAACACTCTACAGCTGCACCTCATCTGTAGAGCGATCGGTGGATTGCGGGGTGGTTGGCTTAGGAAAATGCACCCTCATCGAGACCACAGAAGGAACGCGCGGTGCGTGTGGCAAGCCCTAGCTGAGAGCGAATGGGCCCGTCTTTTTCAGTGCCACTCGATTTGTAACCAACAGAGGATCCTTTCCACGCAGGTCCCACCCCGTGTATGGGTCCTCAACGGATAGGCTTGCGCCCGGCGTTTTGCTGGGTCATCCATCGGCTTCGCTAGAGGGCCTATGGATCATCGCCGCGTCATTGCCACCTTGAGCCTGCTCGTCTGCGCAGGTGCCGTCGTCTGCGCCAGTGAGCCGAGCGCGCGCGCGGACCACAAGAAGAAGAGTGAAGCAAGTCGGCGCGGGGCAACGAGCGAGGCGCCTACCCTCGAAAGAGAGAGCGCGAGTCAGGTTGTCGGTTCCGCCGCAGGTGCGTGCCCTGACGCCAATATGGTGCTCGTCGATGGGAACTACTGCCCCGAAGTGCTGCACAGCTGCAAGCACTGGCTCGAAAGCAGTGGGCGCTACCAGTACTTCCGCTGCGCTGAATACACTTCGGCAAAGTGCCAGTCAAAGGAGCGCGTGCATATGCGCTTCTGCATGGACCGCGACGAGTGGGCACCTCCCGGCGAGACATTGCCGGCGTCCCATGTGTCTTGGACCGACGCGAAGCGCACCTGCGAATCGACCGGCAAGCGGGTCTGCCTCGAGTCCGAGTGGAACTTCGCGTGCGAAGGCGAGGAAATGCGTCCCTACCCTTACGGTTGGAAGCGCGACCCCGACGCGTGCAATGCCGATCGCGTCGACATCTACAGGCCCGACGGCAAGCTCGCTGACCTTCGCGTCGGTGCGAAAGAGAAGCCGCAGTGCGTGAGTCCGTTCGGCGTCCACAACCTAAGTGGCAACCTTGAAGAGTGGACCACCATCGATCGCACCAAGCACCTCGCCCAGCCGGCTCCCGCTATGAAGGGCGCTTACTGGCAACCGAGCCGCAATCACTGCCGCGCCGCACAGACCGCCCACGATCATTTCTATAACGGAACGGAGACCGGTTTCCGATGTTGTAGCGACCCGATGACCGAAGGCGAGAGGAAGCCTTCGCCCGTCGAGCTGCCCCAACAAGCGCGCAGGTGAGCCTGCGCCGGCTGCAAGGTCCGCAGTCGACTCAGTCGGGACCCATGCCGTAAAGAATCCTGACTACCGCGACGCGAAGTCCGCTACGGGAAGAATTTCTTGCGGCGTGCCGACGGGGGGGAGCATGAGGGCGGGAAGGCTTCCTCTCCGCCTTATCGGTGACGTGTCGGACTTTTGACGCCGGTGCGTACAGACTTCGCACTCAATTTCAAGAAAAATCGGACCCCCCATGACAATACTGTCATAGCGACCGATGTTGGGAAACGACTCAACTTCTCCGAAACCACGACGTTCATTGAGAATGTGACCTGCCGAGAACTTGGGCAGGGAATATGCATCTCTTTACGATCACAATTAGGACGCGATCTGAAGGAGGAATTTCTCTTCCGAGTGCGCGCCCGATGGGAGGGACCGAGCAATGGAATCCTCAAGCTTGGTCGCGCGTCTGACTCTTTGTGGAACATTTTCTGCGCTGGCCGTCGCCTGCGCGGCAGGTCAAGCACCGGCTACGGCCGCGCACGAGACACCGGTTCGACTCGCGGCGGCAGGTGACTTGCCCCATAGCTCAACCGAACTTTCGGTCGAAGCTCCGGCGACTCCCGCGAGCGACATCCCAAAGGAGCACACGGTCGAGCCAACGGCTGGCCAGGCGTGCCCCGAGTCGATGGTACTCGTAGAGGGAAGGTACTGCACCGAGGCTCGGCAGGTCTGTTCCGACTGGATGGACCCTCCCTCTCTCTCGGTCGCTCGCTGCCGCGAATTTGCACCGAGCGAGTGCGTAGGGCAGCGCGCTCAAAAGCGTTTCTGCGTCGATAAAGACGAGTACACAAAGAAAGGCGAGACCCTTCCGCAGACCGATACCTCGTGGACAACCGCGAAGGAAACGTGCGAAGGCGAAGGCAAGCGCCTCTGCCTCGAAACCGAATGGGAACTCGCCTGCGAAGGTGAGCAGATGAACGCCTATTCGATCGGCGCACGCCGCGACTCGACGAAATGTAACTACGATCTGATGGATTTGACCGACAACAAGGGAAAGTTGCGGGACTACCGCAAACCCTCAGCCGAGCTAACTCAGTGCGTGAGCCCGTACGGCATCCGCAACATGACCGGCAACGTCGATGAATGGGTCATGCGCGATCGCACCAATGGTCAATGGCGATCGGCGATGAAGGGTGGCTGGTGGATGGCCGCGCGCAATCGCTGCCGCCCAGCGACGACCGCCCACGACGAACACTACAGCGGCGCACAAAGCGGCTTCCGATGCTGTACCGACGCGAAGTGACTACTTCATCGTCAACAGCCTGATCCAACCCACAAGCCCGACGAACCCACCAAGCGCGAACAGAACAACGAAAGCAATCAGGCACGTCTTGGCGCGCTCGGCCGGGCGCACGCTCACCCAAACCGCGAGAACGTTGCCTATCGCGATAGCGAGCCCAGCGGGCATGCTCGTACGCCAAAGCAGTTTCTCGGCCGCGATCGGAATGCGCATCGCGAAGAATTTGAGATTCAGTGTGGTCTCGCGCATATCCATGGCGAACGGATCGAGCATGCTGATGAGGACCGGCATCGCCGCGAACGCCCATAGGAATGCGAGCGGATACGCGAGCATGTGTACCAGCGAAAATAGCAGCCACCCTTCCTTCAGCGTCTTTCGCCAGGACTTCATCGTGCAGATTCATTATCGACCAAATTGTGGACCAGCTGCGCAGGTTTGCGGCAAGAATGAACGCAGCCGATGAAGGCAGGGTCTGAGTCACGCATCGTATGGACGGTTGCTGCGGTGCAATTCGTCAATGTAATTGACTTTATGATGGTCATGCCGCTCGGGCCCCGGTTCGCGCGCGCGCTCACCATATCGGAGTCGGACCTTGGTGCAATTGGTGGCGCGTACACTGGAGCGGCAGCCATTTCAGGACTCATCGGAGCGTTCTTCCTCGATCGCTTTGACCGCAGACGCGCGCTGATGGTGGTGATGCTGGGTCTCTCGATTGGTACGGCGGTCGGCGGCTTCGCGACGGGATTCGGAACGCTCATCGCCGCGCGCATTCTCGCGGGCTTCTTCGGCGGCCCTGCAACGTCGATTGCGCTTTCCATCGTCACCGATACCGTGCCAGAAGCACGCCGCGGTCAAGCCCTCAGCAAAGTGATGGGGGCGTTTTCAATCGCATCGATCTTGGGCGTGCCGGCGGGACTCAAGCTCGCCGAGATCGGAGGCTTTCGCCTTCCCTTCTTCGGAATCGCCGCCTTGTGCCTGGTGACGACCGCAGTGGGGCAGATGCTGCTACCGGCGATGCCGCCTCGCAGAGCACGCTTCGATCGAACGACTCTCTCAACACTCTTCCAAAGCAAACGCACGCTGACCTCATACGCCGTCACCGCTGTCATGATGGCGAGTGGCTTTTTGGTCGTGCCCAACATCGCGGCTTACGTACAGGGCAACTTGGGGTTTCCCGAACGAGACCTGCCCTGGGCATATCTGGCAGGCGGCTTCGCGAGTGCTTTCACGATGGCGATAGGTGGCAGATTGATCGACCGCTTTGGCTCGCTGGTCGTTACGGCTCTGGCCTGCACGATGCTCGCCGCCGTCATCTACGGTGGGTTCATCCACACCCCACCCTATTTTTCGGTCATCTTGATTTTCGTTCTCTTCATGGTTTCCATGTCGCTACGCAACTTGTCCGTCAACACCCTGAGCACGAAGGTTCCACGCCCTCACGAACGCGCCGGATTCATGTCGCTTCAGTCGTGCGTGCAGCACATGGCGTGCGCACTTGGCGCTTTCGTGTCGTCAAGACTCCTGACGGCAGGTCCGAATCACACCCTTGTTGGCATGAGCGTCGTTGGCTGGGCGTGCGTTGGGCTCCAGTTTGTCGTGATCGTGATCTCGGCCATTGTGGAGCGAAACCTCTTACGGCCCGTCGACACAATCCTCGGGCCGCGCCTGGGAGATACCAACGAAGGTGGGAAACCGTAGGCGTCCTTCCGGCGTCCAAGACTGATACCGCACGCGCACGGTGAGCCGCGGCTGCACGAATATCCGCCCAGCAACTGCTCGCTCCAGTTCACCGGCCGCGGAGCACGCTTGAATCGACCACGCTTCAAGGATCGGGAGCAGCGCCGCTATCGATGCTTCGCTAAGGCCGCTGCCGACCTTGCCGCGCACACGCAGCGTGCCTTCACTGTCGAACGTCGCGAGGTCGAGCGCGCCAAGCCTGCCGCGGGAACCTTCGCCTCGCGTAAAGCCAACCACGACGAAGTCACTCTCCTCACTGGGCTTCACCTTGAGCCACGCGGACGACCGATCGCCGATGCGGTACTCCGACGCTCGGTCCTTCGCCATGACGCCTTCAAGTCCGCGTTCACACGCCCACGCATACAGCGCAGGCCCGTTGTCGAACACGACGCTGGGCACCAACGCACCATCGCCCGCAAAGCCGACGAGCGCCTCGAGCAGTTGCCGCCTTTGCTCCCACGCAAGATGACGCACGTCGATGCCGCACAGCGCAAGAACGTCAAACACAACGAAGGAAACTGCGTCTCCCAAACCGCCGTGTAGCCGCGGCGCAAGTGTAGCGAACGATGGCAAACCCCGTTCGTCGTAGGCGACCAACTCGCCGTCGAGCACAGCGTCAAGCTTCTTTACTTTCTCAACGACCTCCGGGAAATCTGGTGCAACCTCACTTCCCTTCCTAAAACGAATCGAAACGGAGCCCGCACCGGCTGAGACAATCGCACGCGCGCCGTCGAACTTGAGTTCAAAGGCTCGACGCGCGGTTACGAGATCCGCTTCGGTGCCCGTCTTCGCGAGCATCGGCGTGATCTTCGAAGGAAGGGCGCGCGCAACGCCTCCCATTTGTTCAGCAATCTTGACTATTTTCCCCGCGGACTTCACTTTCGCCCTCCACAGCACGTTACGATCGGAAGCATGGCGGCGCGCGCAATTAGCTCTGGCACCATTTCGTTCGGCCTGGTCTCGATTCCGATCAAGCTTTACACCGCTGCGTCACCGAAATCGGTGTCGTTCAACATGCTCACAAGAACCGGCGGACGCGTGAAGCAGCAATATGTCGACGCCATCACGGGCGACGTCGTTGAACGCGCAACAATGGCCAAAGGCTACGAACACACGCGTGATCAGTTCGTTGTGTTCAATGAAGAAGAGCTGAAGAAGCTCGACTCACCAAAGACCAATCAACTCGAGCTGATTGAGTTCGTGCCCAAGTCGTCGGTTGACCCGATCTACATCGAGAAGAGTTACTACTTGGGCCCCGACAAGGGCGGCGATCGCGCCTAT
>JAHFDY010000210.1 GCA_023248735.1 Myxococcales bacterium | reverse complement strand
CAAGCGGCATCTTCGCGTAGAGCTGATCGACGTCGTCCATCTTGAGCAACTCTTCTTCGCGCGTTGTCTTCACCCAATCGTAGTTCGAATCGGGAATGGCGCAGCCACGCAACACCTCGAGCTCGCATCCGCTGTAGTGCACTGCGATCATGGAGTGGTGCATCGCGGCCTCGAGATCGGTGCGGTCCATGCCGCTCCACTCAACGATAAGCGGCCGCAACTCACTATTTTGAACCTTGCACTTCAGGCCGTCGACGGTGAGTGGCGCAGGTGGTGGAATAGGCCTACAGCCCGAACATGCCGGTGTGGTGGCAGCGACCAACATTCCGAGCGTGGCTAAAATATTCCTTCGGACGATCGATTTCATTCGTCGGCGATCGTACCGTCGCCCGAAGGTCTTCGGCGAGTCCTACTGCATCTCTGGCTTGGCCACGTCACCCATGCTCGGAGGTCCGGCTCTGGCGCCATCGTCGCCTTTCGCAGGACGGGCGCGGTTTTGCCTCGCGGCGCTGCTCACCGTGTCAGAAAAATCGGAGCTTGCGGTGCCACAAAAGAAGGCACTGATTAGCACGCCTGATGAGGCGGCGATGAGGAAAGAAAAGCTAGGCATCGAGGTCTCCTAAGTGAAAGCAAGGACTCGTCAATAAAGTTGAGCAAAAAGTTGAAAAGTAGAAGGCCGCCTTGTTTGGAGAAACAGTGAACAAACGACAAACTCAAGGTGAGCGTCGTCCGCAAAAGACATCAGTAAGCGAGACTCTTGGATAGAACGACGATGACGACCACCTGCTTAAGCGCGAGCGTGAACGTTTCTAGAGCGTCGGGGCGGCTGAGCCGCATCGTCAGTTACCCGGATTGAATTCCCAAGCGAACCTGTGCCTCGGTCAAAGGACTAGGGTCCCCACCAGAGCAGCTCGTGCGTGAGGTCCTTACCGCCTCCGCGATAGTGCACGCGCAACTTGTCGCCATCGGTCTCGATGCGGTGATCTGGAAACGCATCACACGGAAAGAACGCCGCTTTCTCAAAGCCGTCGAGGGTGAGCCAAAATAGATGCGCGCCGGTTGCATTTTGACCGTGGATAAGGAGTTTGCGTCCTTCACCAAGGAGAACGAATCCGACCCACTTGAAGTGGTAATCCTCCCAACGTTCCGCGGAAGGAAAGTGCTCCCCGACCGTGCGGAGCTCCGGCAGGTTCGCCTTTAGGTACTGATAGAGCATGTGGTAGGCGGTCTTCTCGAGCCGCGGAAAGCGGCGACCCGGGGCTGCGATGACGGGTAGCTGTTCCGCAGCTTCGGTGGGAACAATCACCTGCGCGCGATACCGATCTGCCAGTGTTACATTTGGATCAGCAAGCGACTTCAGCCACCAGTGGAACACCGCGAGATCGCCCACGCCAGCGCGCGACTCGAGGCGCACAAGGCTCTCCCAAAGCGGCCGGCGCACCTGCCACACACCGTCATGGTTCTTGACGATGCACGCGCCCACGTAGGCGGCGCCATGAATCACGAGGTTAGAAAGCGATCCATCTGGACCCCCCGCTTCCTGGCCTTCGAGGAGGCGTGAGATTGTTGCTTGCCCAAGGGCAGCGCTGAGGCGGTGGATACTCGCGTCGGAAAAGTCGAGATGAAGGTCTGCTTCAAGCAATGCACTGGCGCGCTCCGCAAAGATGAGCGCCGCCTCGTCGAGATGCGCGAGCACCGCCGGATTGCGTGCGATGTTCGCGTTCTCGGTTCGGATCCGGGCGAGGTCACCACGCAATTCAGCCGGATACAGCGGCAAAAAGTAGCGTTCAAAGATCGCTTCGGGCCCAACCATGGCCGCCGCACTAACTCGCACCGCGGGCGCCGTCCACTCGGATACCATGCAAGGATGCGAATCTGCTCTCTGTTCCCGATCGTAGCGCTGGTGGCTACGACGAAGATCGCTTTGGCCGACCTCCCTCCGCCCAATCAGTGTCCTCACGACGCAAAGCCGTCCACACCTTGCAAGACAGATAGCGGCAAGGATGGCACCTGCGCGGAGATGACGCGTTCACGTTACTTGCCTCCGCATGGCGGCGACGAACCGCGGCGTGTCGAGTCGAAGTACATGGGCTGCAAGGAAACGGATTCTGCGAGCGCTGTGCCTTCAGCATCTGCAATTGCAGGGGCCGCAGACGCTGCAACAGGTACGAACGTGCCGGCGACGCCCGCGCCAACCAAACGGGGATGCAACGCGACCGGCTCGGGGACGACGTCGCTGATCGGAGCCGCCGCAGTTCTTGGCTTTCTCGTTTCGCTCCGTCGCAGGCGCGGTTAGCGAGTCCGGGCGCAATGCTAACCGCTGACGTGGCCTTCGAGGGTTGGACGACCGAGTCTTGGCAGCGTTTTCTCCGTTTGTGGCAAGGGGAACGCAAAGAGGGACCGAGAGGTGGTCTCGTGCTTGTGCACGACGGCGCGCGCGTCCTGAAAATGATTCATACACGCCGCGGGCGGTTGCCCCAGGGCATGCCGTTCTCGACAGATCTTGAGACACTGGCGCGAGAGCACGGCGCGTCGTGGGCGCTCGCAACCCATCGAGGCGGGCTCGACGAACTCATGGAGCGATTCGGCAGCAGGCTGCGTCGCGAAGACAATCTCACTGCGCAAGCGCTGCTACTGCTCTCGATTGTTCGAGAATTGATCAACGAAGGTGCCATTTTGCCTTGGCCCCAACCTCTGAAAGGCGTGCCTCTTCCAACTGCGCCAATGATCGAGCGGACGACCGACCTTCTGTGCGCTGATGGACACACGCTTGCGATTGGCCTTTTCGACGACGGCAAGCTCCACACCTTCGCAGCGATGCGCAGGCGCGGAGTCGGCTTCGACCTCATTGGCGGACCCGAACCGCTTTACGCGCACATAGGACTGCTCTCGGGCGATTTTCGCCGTGACTACCGATTTGTGGCGCAAGCGATCGAAGCGGCTTACGGGCCACTCAGCCTTGGGTGCTTCGCCGAGCTCAGTGTGTGTCGCGATCTGTTGCGAGACCCTACGCCGGGCGCTTGGTCGCGCGCTGTTGCCGTTCGCGAGGTGGTGCTTTCGCCCATTCCGATTGCCATTGGATTGGCGCTCGGCGTGGATGGCGCGCGCGTCGCGGCAGACTCGATGCAACGCGCATTTGCGCGCATTGACACGTTCGGGCTTCTCGCACCCGCCATTCACATGGCAAGGAAGTTGATTGAGCCCGGACCTGGTGACGGCAAGGTGACAGAGGCGCTTGGGTTCAACCCACTCGAAATCGTTCGCGCGTTGCTTGCGAAGAAGAACGTGAGCGAGAATCGCGTTGACGACTCTCTTTGACTTGGGACTTCGGGTTACTTCACTTCCGGTTCGATCGACCTCACGCGCAGCTCAAGGAGCTGCTCCGGATTCACCTTTCCTGGCGCATCGGTCATCAAGTCCGTACCGCGCTGGGTCTTCGGGAATGGAATCACATCTCGCAAGCTCTCGGCGCCCGACAGCAACATTGCAAGGCGATCCATGCCTATCGCGATGCCACCATGCGGCGGCGCCCCAAAACGAAGCGCGTCGAGCAAGAAACCGAACTTCGTGCGTGCTTCATCGTCGTCGATACCGAGGGCGGTGAAAACCTTGGATTGCACGACGGGATCGTGAAGACGGATCGAACCGCCGCCGATTTCGAACCCGTTCAGCACCAGATCGTAACGGTAACAAAGCACCTTGCCAGGATCCTTATCGAGCAAGTCAACGCAGTCATCGTGAGGACGTGTGAACGCGTGGTGCGCGGCGGCCCAGGTCTTTTTGTCGTCGTCGTACTCAAACAGCGGAGGGTTGACGACCCATAGGAAATTAAATTGACCACCGTGACCAACCTCTGGAATGAGGCCGAGTTTCTTTCCGAGATGGATGCGAAGGTTCGCCATCACCGTGTGAACAACCGATTCTTTGCCGAACTGGAAGAACAGAAGATCGCCATCCCTTGCCTCCGCGGCTTTGTTAACCGCTAAACGTAACTCCGGAGTTACAGTTTTGGCGAGCGGCGACTGAAGCCAGTTACCTTCAGCGTCGACCTTTGCTCGCGCGAGGCCTTTTGCTCCCATGCCCTTGACGAAGTCTTCAAGCTTGTCCAGTTCGGCACGAGACAGTTTCCCCGCGATGTCAGCGGGAATGCGCAGCGCTTTGACGATCTCGGTTGGCAAATCGCGTCGGTATTGCTTCGAAATGAACTTGTCCGCGATCGCGGCGAAGAATGGAATGCCACCACCTTTGTGCTCGATCACCTCATCGGTGATGTCGGTGTGGGGCATGGAAAAACGCAGGTCAGGCTTGTCGTTTCCATACTTGGCCATCGACTCTTCGAAAGGCATCTGCGGAAAGCGGCCGGTTGGGTACTGCGCAAGCAGATCGACGCCCGCGACCTCTTTCCAAAGTTTGAAGATGAGGCCTTCCATCGTTCGGAAAATGTCATCCTGATTGACGAATGACATCTCAACGTCGATTTGTGTGAACTCGGGCTGACGATCGAGTCGAAGGTCTTCATCACGGAAGCACTTGACGATTTGAAAATAGCGATCGAATCCGGCCACCATATAAAGCTGCTTGAACAGCTGAGGGCTCTCTGCGAGCGCGTAGAACTTCCCAGGATTGAGCCGGCTCGGCACCAAGAAGTTGCGTGCGCCCCCGGGCGTGTATTTCACCATGAATGGTGTTTCGAGTTCGAGAAAGCCCTCGTCGTCGAAGTAGCGCCTCGTGAGTTGATGCAAGCGATGGCGCGTGCGCAATGAGTGCTGGAGCGGCGCCCGCCGCAGGTCGAGGTAGCGGTATTGCAACCTCTTCTCTTCGCCCGTGTCGATCTTGTCGGCGATCTCGAACGGTGGGGTATCCGCTCGGTTAAAAACCGTGAGCTCGACGACGTGCACTTCGATCTCTCCAGTCGCCAAGCGCGGGTTCTTATTGCTGCCGCGCAAGACGACGAGTCCACGGATTCCAATGACCCATTCGCCGCGAAGCGCCTGCGCGGTCTCGTAGGCGGCCTTGGGTGCATCTCCGAAGCCCATACGCTCGGGATCAAACACGAGTTGCGTAATGCCCTCTCGATCACGCAAGTCGACGAAAACGCAGCCACCGTGATCGCGGTAATTCGAGACCCAGCCGAATAGTACCACTTCTTGACCTTCGTGAGTCGCGCGAAGGTCGCCACAGCGATGGGAACGTTTTAGGTCGTCAATAAATCGTGCCACGAGCGGTCTCCTTCACGGTTCCTAAGCGAGGAGAAAGCGTACTCCAATGCTGCAGTTTCGGGTGCGACTTCGCCTTCTTGGGCGCGGCGTGAAAACTTGAGTAGCGTGTGAAGTGCGATGGCACTCAAGCTTCAGAGTTTCGAGCGCCTAACCTTGCTCGCTTCGGCGCTCGTGCCGGCGTCGATGACGGTGTGGTGGGCACCTGATGTTGCTCCCGCTGAGGCCGACGCGACAACTATCGCGGCGCTTGGGTTTGCGTACACCGGAGCGAGCCACATTCTCGATCCTCTACGAGGCGCGCTCGCAAGGCTCCTCCCAGTGAGCACGCATGCGTATCGGCTGACGCTGATCAACGCTCTCATTCTTGGGTTGTTCAGCGCCCTCTTGTGCGATGCTATCAGGCGCTTACTTGCGCGTTTTGACGCGCGTGCGACCCGCCTTTCGTGCGGTGTCGCCCTTTTTGCGACTCTTGCAGTTACGATTTCGCCTGCCTGGCAGAGCGAGGCCGCGTCGGTGTCCGGAACGCTTCTCGCGACGGTACTCGTGCTCGCGCCACTTTGCTTTGATCCAGACGAGCACGTGGGACGACGTGCAATGTTGCTTGCTCTCGCCCTCGCCCTCGCGGCTGATCCCGCAGCGGGTGTCCTTGGCATCGCGCTCGTGCTCTCCTCCCGGCCACATCGCGACGCACTGCCGAAGGGGCGCACCATTCTCATTTCGTTGGCATTGCTGGGGGCCCTCGTTGTCCTTGCGGCAATGAGTGTGCGATCGACGCTCGTGCGCGCCGAGCCGCTCTATCCATTGGTTCCGTTTCGAGAGTACGGATCGCGCCTTCGCGCGGCAGTCGTCAACGATTGGGGTCCCGCCACGGTGGCGATCGGCGTGTTGGGTCTTGTTGTTGGCTATTTGCAAGGAGCGCGCGATCTCGTTCGGTGTGCCGGCATTGTGATCGTTGGCGCACCCGTGCTCTTCTTCCTGGGATCAAAGACTGCCGTGCCGCTTCTTTCGTGCGCGTTGGCGATCGGTTTGGCGACGCTCGCGCACGTGGTCTTGCTGCGGGTGCGGTACGCGAATCTCGCCTTCGCCCGCACGAGCAGCGGCCTCATTTTCGTGATGCTCCTCGCGTGGCCGATCGCGCTTGCGGATACTACCAGCCTGCGCCTCGCGGTGCGAATCGATCCTGCACAAGCGAAGTGGGATCTCCTCGCTCTCGGAAGCATGCCAACAGGCGCTCTTATTGTAACTGACGATGCGCAATTTATGCGTCGCCTGACAGCGGTACGGATTGCGAGGGGAATCGCGCCCGATGCAACCATTATTGACCCTTCCGCGATGGCATCGCCGGTGTCGCGAGCGGCACTGCGGCTCTCGCGTCTGTCGGTGTGGCACGATTTGTATTTTGACACTCACATCGGCGAGTTTGCGCTCGCGCACGATGCTTCTCTGCACCCGCTGTACGTCACGCGGAGCAAGCGCTTCACGCATCCGGTCATGCGTCATCTCATGCCCGATGGCCTCGTTTTTCGAGTCGATGTCGAACCGCGCGCCCAAAGCGAACGTCGTCGTGCGCTCGAGTCGTCACGCGCAGTGAGGCAAACACTGGTGCTATCGACCGAGAACGCGAAAGACGCAAAGCTCACCGCGCTCACGGCGACTTTGTTGCGCGAGCAAGTTGTGGCGGCGGCGGCTGGAGGCGATCGT
>JAHFDY010000044.1 GCA_023248735.1 Myxococcales bacterium | reverse complement strand
CGGCGTGCTCGCGGCTTCAAATTACTCACTCCCTACGTGGCACGTCCCAAACACCGATACGGGATCAACACCGGGCGATCCCGCGTTCGGACCGAGTTGCCCGTACTGGGTGTTGCCCCAGCAAAACGCCGTACCATCGGAGCGGACAGCGCATGCGTGTGCACCTCCGAGTGAGGCTGCGGTAACACCGCTGGACAACACGTCGCGTTGGGCCTTCGTGGGTACCCCCACGGGATCGCGCGATAGCGTGCCGAGCTCACCGTTTGCGTTGCCACCCCAGCAGTAGAGCGCGCCACCGGTCAACAGGGCACAGGTTCCGGTCCGACCTGGATACACTTGGGATGCCGCTTCCGGGAGGGCGACCGTCACGGGCTCGTCGTGCGACTGCGTGTCTCCCGCCCCAAGCTGTCCGTAGCGATTGTCACCGAAGCAAATGATCGCGCCTTTGGTGTCGATGACGCAGGTGTGCTCGGCGCCCGCGACGACCCTCGAGATCGCTTCGATATGGGGAACACGAACGGGCGAACTTGAGGTGGCTAAGCTGACGTTGCCGATTTGTCCGTGGTCGTTGGCGCCCCAGCAATAGAGCGCGCCGGAAGCTGCTTTCGCACACGTGTGATAAGCGCCCGCGACGAGCCCATCGATCGGCTCAGTAAGACCTTCTACCTTCGTGGGCAAGAGCGACTGAGCCGCTGTGTTGCCTGATTGGCCATAGTTGCTTGTTCCCCAGCAGTAGACGTCGCCGGAAACCACCTGTGCGCAGACGTGACCCGCACCAGGTGCTGCGCGCAGAACGGAAGGTAATTTGACTATCGAAGGCGACGCGTGAGGTTCGGTCGTGCCGTCGCCCAGTTGCCCGAAACGGTTGTCGCCCCAGCACGAGAGCGCCCCACTTGCGTCGAGCGCGCAGGTGAAGACAGCGCGGTCGGAGCTGATGTCGGCGACGCCCGTCGGCAGATACAGCCGGGATGCATTGGTAACGTTGACAGGTACGAATGCATGTGTCGCAGCCGTGTCTCCGCTGCCGAGTTGCCCGAAGCGGTTGTCACCCCAGCATTGCACTGATCCGTTGGTAAACCGTGCGCACGTGTGCGTGTCGCCCGCGACAACGAATGCTGCGCACGGAGCAGGCGGAGGGGCCTCGGAGGCGCCCGCGTCGGAACCACTGGAGAGCGAGTTCCAATCGAGGCACCCGCTGAGCGCAGCAAACGCTATCGAGCAGAATCGTACGCTCATCACTCAGCGCGCTCACTCGTCTTTTTCGGAGCGATCGCATAGAGCAGCGCACCCCCGATTGTTGCCACACTACCGACAGAGAGGCCGATCCATGCGCCTGTCTCGAGCGCTCGCCCGCTTCCGATCTCGCTCCCGTCGCAGTGATCGTTGCAGGTCGTCTTGAGAGATGCGTACTTGCTATGCGCGAGGCCCAGAAAGATGGCGCCGGATACCACAAGCGCCGCGCCAACCGCCGTGGTCACGACGCCTGTCGCTCTTAGGGGGTTGCGCCTAGTATGGTCAATGCTCTTGACCGACAAGGTCTTTGGGTTTGCCCCTGCGGCGGGCGGAAGTGGAAGCAAACTCACAGTCCACGCGGCGCTGCCAACGGTAAGCGACTCGCGCGAGCGAACATCGCGAAACCCATGTTTGCGAAAGAGCACGTCGTAGACGCCGGGGTCCAAATGGATCGGCTCCTCTCGTGGCGTTATGGCGATGACGGCGTCGTTCACGACAAGCTCTACTTGATCGGGAGTGGTCTTCACGGTCACGCGAGCAACGCGCTGCCTCGCGGCGGCCCGAGCGTTCTGCAGCTCGCCCTGCTCTTCGGTCGAGAGCTTCGCGCCGCGTTCCGTCTCGTACGCCGAGAGAGTCGTGAGCATGGACGAAAAACGACCGCGCTTGCTCTCGCAGGCCGCAATGTTCCAGAGCAAGCGCGCATCGCTTGATGCTTGATACGCACCGCGAAAGGCGATTTCCGCGGCCTCGAATCGTCCAGTCTTGAAGGCTTCGCGTCCGCGATCGTAATCAGCCCGCGCATTCTTCGTGAGGCTCGCCGCGAGCGGAGCGTCGGCTGCATGTCCGGAAGTCGTCAAGAAGATGAACATTGCGAAAGCCAGCGGCATGAGGCTTCCGGCGCGGTTCACTTGAGCACCATGTCGAGTGGGTCACGCGAAGGGTCGCGTGGACGTTGGCCCTGCGCAGCGGGAGTCTTCTTCGGCGCCCCGGCGTCCTTGATCGCGTCCGCCGTCGGACCAGCGCTGGATGCAATCGCTCCGACGAGAGTCTCCGAAGGCTCGGGTGGTCGTTCAACAGAGGGTGTCGCCGAGAGACTGGATGGCGTTGGCGACAGCGTGAAGTGGACCACACCAAAGGCGAGAAGACCGATCGCTGCAGCGAACCCAACCGCAGCGATGGGAACGCTCGAACGTTTCGACGAGGGAGGCGAACCACTGTTCGATACGACATGCTCCGAGAGCGAGCCGTGGCTCTCCGCACGAGAGAGTGTAAGACGCGGCTGGGCGTCGGCGGTCGGCGCGAGCAGAGCGTCTCCGGCTGCGTGCAAGCTGGGTGAGGGCAACAAAGCGCGATCGGAATGCGCAAACAGGATGCGCTCCACATCGCTCGCTCGAGCGTTGCCATCGAGTGCGAATGGCTCGAGGGCTACGGCAAGTTCGTGCACGTTGGCAAACCGGGCGTCGCGGTTCTTCTCGAGGCATCGAAGGATGATGGGCTCGAGCTCACTCACCTCGGGGCGGAGGACCGAAGGCGGTTCGGGTGTCGAGGCCGCGATTTTTGCCGCGATGGTCGAAAGCGTATCGCCCGAAAAGGGCGCAATTCCTGTTACTAATTCGTACAGGATCGCGCCGATCGCCCAAACGTCAGCGCGCGCGTCCACGCCTTTTGCATCGAGGAATTGTTCAGGCGCCATATAGGTCGGCGAGCCAAGGGTGGCACCATCTTGGGTGATCGCTCCCGTGGTTTGTTCCACGCGGCACACGCCAAAATCAAGGAGCGTTAGCGCCGTGTCGCCGCGTCGCTCTGCGAGAAAGAGATTCGCCGGCTTGAGGTCGCGGTGAATGATCCCGCGCGCGTGCGCTTCGGCGAGTCCGACGCAGGCTTGGAGCATCCACGCGGCTGCGAGAGCCGGTGAAATGGGGCCGTGCTCCCGCAGGTATTGGGCGACATCTGCCCCTCGAAGGCGCTCCATGACGAGGAACGGGTAGCCGTCCGCTGTTTCGTCAACGTCGAGCATTCGAACGACGTGTGGATTATCAATGGTCGCGACCGCGCGAGCTTCGCGGAGCAAGCGAGTCGCACGAATTTCCCGCTCCCGTCGGGGCTCGCGCATGAGCTTCACTGCGACCTTGGTGTCGAGGCCCAAGTGCGTGGCTTCCCAAACGACGCCCATCCCACCTTCGCCAAGGATGTGTTCGAGCCGATAGCGTCCAAGGAGGATTGGGTTAGGCATTTTGGAAGCAAAATTTAGTGCGAGAGATTCGGGGGTGGTGTAGCGCGCGAAGGAGGCCTCGGCCGGGAATTTGTTTGCAACGCTTTCGATGTTCACTGAGTCCCTGCCATACTGGACGCATGTCTCTCGTCCGGACGACGCTTGATCACGGTCATTCCCAGCGCCCAACGGTCCATGGGGCGCTCAAAGTTGTCGTCTTGTCCGGGCCAGACGCGGGGCTCGAAGTTCCATTGGTCGACGAAGTCTCGGTGGGTGGCGACGCTGCGAACGTGCTCGTACTTCGGGATCGCTCGGTGTCGCGCAGGCACCTCATCCTTGTTGGCAATGGCATGCGTGTGGTCGTCCGAGACCTCGGCAGCCGAAATGGAACGTTCATCGCCGGAACACGTGTTCAAGAAGCGGAGGTGGCTGTCGGGACAGTACTGATGCTCGGAGACACGGCGCTAGGCATTCAGCCGCGCTTGCACACGCGCGAATTGGCACCGTCGACGTCGAACCAATTCGGCGAACTTTCGGGCGCCGCACTTCCGATGCGCGAGGTGTATGCGATCCTCGAGCGCGTGGCGGCGACTGACGTCACAGTGCTCATCGAAGGTGAGAGCGGTACGGGTAAGGAATTGGCCGCGCGCTCGATTCATCAAGCTTCTTTACGAGCTCGCGGACCGTACGAAGTGTTCGATTGTGGATCGGTGCCGGGTGATCTTGCGGAGAGCGAACTCTTTGGTCACAAGAAGGGTGCCTTTTCGGGTGCGGTGTCCGATCGCACGGGCGCATTTGCGCGCGCGCATGGAGGAACGCTTTGCCTCGACGAGCTAGGCGAACTCCCTCTTGAGTTGCAGCCCAAACTTTTGCGTGCGCTTGAAACCGGCGAAGTGAGGCCGGTGGGCAGTGACACGTTGCGGAAAGTCGACGTTCGATTGATCGGTTCGACCAATCGCGATTTGCAGGCCGAAGTGAAGCGCGGTCGCTTTCGCGCAGACCTCATGTACCGGCTCGAGGTCGTCAAGATTCGTATGCCGCCCCTTCGGCAACGAATCGAGGACATTCCGCGTTTGATTGAACGTCTGCTCGGCGATTCGTTGGCTCCCGGTGCCCGTGTGGGCGGTCCAAATCTCGACGTCCTCATGGGCTACCCATGGCCGGGCAACGTGCGTGAGCTGCGCAACGTGATGGCGCGCGCGGTGACGCTCGGTCGTGCACCAGGCGAAAAGCATGTGCGGTTCGAAGCGCTCGTATTCAATCTTGGAACGAGCGGATCCACGCCCACGCTGCTCGGTTCGGAGTTTCCCGGCGTCGGCTTCCCGATGGAGTTCAAAGACGCCAAGGCGCAACTGCTTGCGGCCTTTGAGCGTGCGTACGTCGTCGGGCTCATGAAACGAAGCGATGGCAACATGACGCGCGCCGCCGCCCTCGCAGGTCTCAGTCGGAAGCATCTGTACGAGTTGCTGAAGAGGGCGGAAGGCGAGATCGACACGGCCTGAGCACGCGCAACTGTTACCTCGACGTCGCGAGCCCATTAATCGCGGTCTCTCGTCGCGATTGAGAGGCGTTCTAGGGCTCGCATTTTGTTACCTCGAAGTAACGCATCGAAGCGCGCGACTCTCCTCGATCTGCCGAGAAAACGTGGGTTGTCTCGCAAATTGCGACGTTGGCATCGTTCATGCTCGAGGGCCTTTCATCTGCGGCAGAAAGTCGCAACATTCGAAAGGAACTTGGTCGTGAAAACTCTCAGCAAACTCTTGGCCGTCACTGGTGTTCTTCTCGCGGGCTGTTCGGCAAACGTAGACCCGTCCTCGCCGACGGTAGATGTGAGCGACGAAGCCGTCAGCGTCAACGCCAACGAGTGTGTATTCGGTAGGTCGCTTAAGACGTTCCGCGCGCACAAGGAAGACATCGGTTTCGGGATCACGTCGCGCGCTTACCAATTCGAAGATCTCACCGCTGAAGATCGGTGGCAGCTGAAGGCCGTTTACAACCTTGCCGACGACAACGCCGCGGTGAAGGCGTTCGTGAACGGCATGGAAGATAGCGAGCTCTTCATTGAAGAGATGAGCGAACTTGGTGGCCCACGGACCTTCCGATTGATCCACGAGGGCCACGGCCAAATCATGCCCGAGTCGGGTACATTTGTTCTCGGCGGTACGGCAGCGGTTGTCGCTCGGTACAAGAATTACGACGACGTTACGGGTTGTATGGTCACGAAACTCCCGGGTCTCGACCTCCGCGGTCGCTCGTGCATCTTTGGCGACAGCACCGAGGACTTTGCGAGCAACATCAAGGTGAGCAAGAAGTACACGATCACCGAGAAGACCAACCTCAGCACCCTTCGTACGGCGCAGCTGCTTGCGGCCTCAGAGCGTTACGACTTGAAAGAACTCGTGAGCAACAAGTTCGATGAAGTCCACTACCAGACACTCGAGAACAAGCTGACCGGCGATCGCTTTACGCGCGTGTGGCACTACCCAGGCGACAACGAGAACGGCGCGATCTTCCGCCAAGGGAGCGTCGACGTGGTCGCGCGTGCAGGCGACGGCGACATCTACGAATGCCTCCTCGGGATGAACCGCTCACGGTGAACGGGTCTACCAACCCCACGTGTAACTGAGTCGCAAGCCGACGCTCGTCCACGATGGATAGGTCCCGAAGTCTGACAGGATGAAGTGCTGCCTCGCGGCGATTCCGATCGCGAGGCGGCGTGATGCGCGGTAGTCGATACCGAGGGCAGCAGCGAGGCCGCCAGCGCCCCCGGTGCTTGTGCGCGTGCCTCCACCCATCACGTATCCGGTGCCAAGCAAGCCGATGTAGGGTACCCACGAAATCACGTCGAAGACGTAACCGACCCCGACACCAACATGACCGATCGTTTTCGGTTGTTGCGGTGCGGGGCCTTTGTCTTTTTCGACCTCGGGCTCAACGACATGCAAGGCGAACCCACCCTCGGCCATCAAGTTGAACTGATCGCTGATGCCGTAGCTGTAGTGCGCGCCGAACGCGCCGCCGATGTTCGAACCCGCCGTGTTCACGACCTTGAGCGATACAAATTGGGCGTCGATGCCGACTTGGTGCTCACGCTCAACGGCCTGTGCAGGGAGCGGGCAAAGGAGAGCGAGAGCGACGATCTGCGCGCGCATGGGGTGCGACTGTAGCATCAAGTCACCCCATGAGAGATTTCGGCGAGGATGTGCTGGTGGCAAAGTGCAGATCGGGCCCCCTCAGAACGCAAAAAAGGTAGCGTTGGTCAACATACTTAACCAACGCTACCCGCTTGAAAACAGCTCCTCGATTACTCGAGAAGCGCGCAGCCACAACCACAGTTGTTCGAGAACAACTTGCTGGTCGATGGGCAGCTGAACGTCAATGCTGCGCATTTCGAGACTTCATGCGAGACGTAACTCACGGTTGACGATGCGGGTGGGCACACAAGTGAAGGGCCGCTGCACCCGTCGAGGGCGATGAGTCTTCCGTCTGCTGAACTATAGAAACCCTCTTTGTTCGTTCCAGCGTTCTTGCAGACCGCGGTCGCGCCTTTGCAGTTTTCCCAGCCGATAAACGCGCCATCTGCCCAGCCCCAGCCTTCCGAACGGGTACCGACGTTGACGCATTCAGGTACGTGCTTCGCCTTGCCCTTGATGTTGAGCGTAAACGAGAACGTCTTGATCGCTTTCGTGGTGCCCGACTTGACGTAGATGATCTTAATCGCGTGAAGGCCCACAAGAGAGTCGATCGGGCTCGTCGTTCCCCACTTGAAACGTGTGCGACTCGAGGACTTGAGGAAATCAATGGTGGGTGCGCCGATCGAGCGATCCACTGACGAGACGACCCAGTCGTAACCGGTCGAAGGCTTCGAATCGAGGTATACGTAGACGTTTTTCCCTTCGTCAACGTCGATCGTCTTGCCGTTGTCTTTCTCGTAGATGCGGGTGTTTGTGCTGACCGCTTCTTCGCTGTCGGCGGTGCTCTCATCTTCGGCAGCGCCGCTGCATGCAATAGCTTGCGCTGAGAGAGCCAATCCCAGGGCCAATAGACTGAAGTGCTTCTTCATAGCTTTCCGTTTCCCTTCAAAAAGTTGATGCGCCCATCTCTGCGCGCCAAGCAATTGGCAGCGTTCGCACAAAGATCAAGCCGTTGTCGCGTTTGGTGTAATTACGAAATTGACCAAAATTGGGGAATTGCGAGGGAAGCTGGCGGAAACGACCCAGGAAACGTCTGGTTATCTGAGTCCATGCGGCGAGCCGTTCATGCGAAAACGCCAACCCGGTTTCCCGAGTTGGCGTCTCTTCTAACTCAGCGTTAGTAGTATGTAACAGTAATGGTTACTTTGCTTCCGCGATTGCGCGATCGATCAGCTTCTTGAACTTCGCGTAGGGCTGCGCGCCATTGATGAAATACCCGTTGATGACGAAGGCCGGCGTCCCGCTGATGCTGGCTTTGCCGGCGGCTTCCTTGTCGTCCTCAATCGCTTTTTTGTACGTGTTGCCATCGACGGCTTGCTTGCACTTTTCTACATTGAGACCGAGTTCCTTCGCGAGCATGTCGAGCTTCTCGCGATCCACTTCGCCCTTCTTGTCGCCTTCTTTGATGAACATGTCGGCTTGCTTGGTGAAGAGCGCATCGTGCGCTTTCCAAAATGCGTCCGCGCCCTTCTGCTTCATTGCCTCACGCGCAAACTCCGAGGCAGGCTCGGCGCCTTTGTGGAATGGCAGCGGCATATCGCGCCAAACCCAACGCACCTTGCCCTCGTACTTCTTTTGCAGCTTTGCAAGGGTCGGCTCGACGCGGCTGCAGAAGGGGCACTGGAAGTCCGAGAAAATTTGAACCGTAACCTTCGCGCTGTTTGGACCCTTTGAAGGTGCACTCGGCGGCGCCGCGGCAAGTTGCTTCTTCTCGGGTTCTGGCTCTGGAGGCGGCTCCTTGCCGTCCTTGATGAGTGCGTCATACAACTTGTCAGCGGCAAGCCCCTTCATGCCGTCTGCGCGCTTCATCTCTTCGTCGATGATCTTTTGGAAGTTTTCGAAGGGCTGCGCACCAGAGATGCGGCGGCCGTTGATGAAGAAGTGAGGGGTGCCATTGGCTTTGAACGCTTCCGCGGACTCTTGATCGGTCTCGATCGCTTCGTCGTACTTTTCCTCTTTGATAGACGCTTTGTACTTGTCCATGTTGAGGCCAAGCTCGCCGGCAATCTTGGTGAGATTCTCATCGCTGAGATCTTTCTGGTTCTCAAAGAGCTTGTCGTGGGCTTTCCAGAAACCCTCATCGCCCTTTTGCGTGCGGGCTTCCATCGATAGGTAAGCTGCTGGACGAGCCTTCTTGTGGAACGGAAGCGGCTCGTGCTTCCACACCAAGCGAACCTTGTCTTTGTAAGTCTCGAAGACCTTGTTGAGCGCCGGCTCTACGCGCGAGCAGAAGGGGCACTCGAAGTCGGAGAACTCGATGATGGTGATAGGAGCGCCCTTTGGGCCCTTGATTGGGCTGTTGCCAACAGGGATCTTCCAAACGGTCTTCGTATCTTCCTTCTCTTCTTCTTCTTCTTTGGGAGCGGCCTTCTTGTTCTCCTTCGACATCTCGACGTAGACCTTGTCCTTCGCAAGGCCCTTACCAACGCGCTCGGTCGCCTTCTTGAGCTCCGCGTCGACGACGGTCTTGAACTTGTCGTAGGGCTGAGCGCCGCTGAGGTTCACTCCGTTGATGAAGAACGCAGGCGTACCGTTGACGCCAGCGGACTTCGCAATCGACT
The DNA here is from genome assembly GCA_023248735.1 of Myxococcales bacterium. Classification (GTDB taxonomy): domain Bacteria; phylum Myxococcota_A; class Polyangia; order Polyangiales; family Polyangiaceae; genus JAHFDX01. The sequence goes on along the minus strand of JAHFDY010000044.1, from coordinate 18,676 downwards.
CGTCCTTGTCGACCTTCTCTGCCCAGCTGTGCTTGGCCATGCCATCTTTGAACTTGGCCATGTCCTTGACGCCGGCTTCCTTCGCCCATTTTTCGAAGTTGTCAGCCGTCAATGACTGCTGGTTCTTGAACGCGGTGTCGTGGAACTTCCAGAACGCATCGGCGCCCGCGAGCACGAATACGCCTTGTGCCGCCTCGCCCGCTGGCTTCGCGTTCGAGTGCATTGGAAGTGGCATGTTCTTCCAAACCATGCGGATCTTCTCGGGTCCGTACTCCTTGCGCAGTTGCTCGAGCGTGGGCTCGACCCTCGTGCAGAACGGACACTGAAAGTCTGAGAAGACAACCACGGTGACGAGCGCATCGCGCTTGCCCCACGTTGGATCTTTGCTCGATACCGGAATGGGCGACTCTTCGTCGCTCCACGCAGGGCCGCTGCTCGCCGACTCGCCACTGGAGTCGGCGCCGATTTTCTTGTTGTGATCGTAAGCCCCCATGAGGCCCATACCCGCCATGAAGCACAGGATCATCGCGATGACCGCGACGCCCGTGTTCATGCCGCCGCCGCTCGGAGGCGGTGCAGCTTGCACTTGTTGATTTGCCATGATGTTGCCTTTCAAATGGATCCAAAAATCGGTGACACCTTCTCCCGACAGGAGAAGGTTGGGTTGAGAAATTCCTCGCGAGCGATTTCGCTGGCTCGAACCCGCCGTGGTTTCGAGGCGCTGGCAAAATCGTTTGCGGTCGCTTTCCGCTCGAGGACTTGCGTCGGCATCACCTCACGCGTCCGAAGACGCGCGAAGAGCGGCCTAACGATAGCGATCATTCAATGTTACAATTGCGGTGGGCGATCGACTCGAAAACGGACGCCTGATGCACGCGCACTTCGCGGAGTCACAAACTCCAAGCGCGAAACTGGCGACCGCGCAAACCACATCCACCCAGTTACAATTGCAGGGTCGGCTTCGTCCGTGACTCGCTCTTCAGGTGGCGTCGGTGCGCGCTCGTCTTGCGCCGCGTTAGGGCTTCCTTCGCATAGGTCGAGCATTGTCTGCTCGCCCACGAGCACTGGCTCTCTGCCTTGAGCCGACGCGCCGTCTTGGTGGCAAAGAGGTGCATCGGCGGCCCACGCGTTCTTGCTCGTCATGAGCCACGCCATCATCGCCAACGAGGCGAACGCGATTGCGCGGATGAAGCGGGTAAGACGCACGGCGCGCAGTGTGCCTTGGGAGAAGGGCGCAGCGCAAGGGGCCGGGCGGAACGCATTGATATTGTTCATCATTTGCGCATTCCGCACGTGCGCGTTTTCGATTGATCGCGCGCGCTTTCGGTGAGGCCAAGACTTCCAGGCAAAGCTGGAGTCGGCATTGGTGGGTTGTCTCATTCATCAACGCCGCAGCCGTTTTAGGATTGGTGCAAGCGCCTCACGAAGTTCGGGCATTCGCAGCGCAATACCGAATGCCACAAACGCGACGCCGCCGACGCTGCCGAGCAGGGCGACTCGCCAAAGCGCATCAAGGTTCGTGAACGCCGAAGGCGGCAGCCATCCGCGCACACCAAGTGTTAAGGCGATCGCGGCGGCGGTCACGATGAGAAGACGCGGGAGTAAATCCACGTAGCCGGCTTTTCCTCCCGTCTGCCTCTTGAGCGCAAAGTGAAGCGTGCACACGGAGATGGTCACCGTCGTTGACGACGCTGCTGCGAGGCCCGGTGCGCCGAAGTGCTTTCCTAAGAGCCAATAGAGGGGCGTAGAGAGAGCCATAATCAGCAGACCAAGGCGCGCAGGAATCCATCCTTTGCCCTGCGCGTAGAATGCGCGCGAGAGCATGATTTGCGCGCTCCACGGGCCGAGTGCGGAGCAGAAGAGCGCGAGGCAAAGACCGAGTTCACTCATCCTTGCCGCGTCGATCCGAGCCGTGCCGTAGATGAGCGTGGCGACTTCGGGTGCTGCAACGGTGAGGCCGACCTGTGAGAGACAAGCGAGGATGAGAACGCGCCTTGTGGCCGTCGTCGTGAGATCGTGAAGGTCAACTAACTTACCTGTTAGCGCCAGTCGCGTGAGCGCGGGGTAAGCGGCGAATCCGACGGCTGCTCCAAAGATGCCCATCGGCGCGCGCATGAGCGACTTGGCGTAGCTCAGTGTTGCGATGGCGCCCTCACCGAGGCCACTCCCGAAGCGCGCGATGAGCGTGTCGTCGAGTAGAACGAGCGATCCGCCAAGAAGCACGGGAATCCATCGCGTGATGTAAAGTCGAACGTCGGGGTCCGACAGGTCGAGTACCGGCGACCACTTGAGCCCGCCGCGAAGCGTGACGATCAACGGGAGCAGAAACGGTCCTGCGAATGCACCACCCACGACGCCCCATGCAAAGCCCTCGGCTGTTCCAGTGATGAGGCCACCGGCAATAATCCCGACGCTATAGAGAAGCGGAGCGACAGCGGGTACGAAGTGGCGATCGCGCGCGAGGAGCGACGCCGAAAGAAGGCCACCGATGATATGAAATGCCTGCGCGGGAAGGATGATCCGCGTGAGGTGGGTAAGCTCGATGAGCTGCTGTCCAGAGAACCCGGGAGCGAGCACGCCTACAAGCCAAGGCGCCGCAATCCAAAACGCAGTCCCGACGACAGCCATGACCAACAGAAGCAGGTTGGCCATGTTGCTGAACGTTCTCCATCCACGCGCCTCATCGCCTCGTGCGAGGTGAGCGGAGAAGATGGGAATGAACACGATCGACAGAGCGCCGCCGGCGAGCAGCGTCGAAAACCAATCCGGAATTCCAAAAGCCGCTTGATAGACGTCCGCCGAGCCCGAGACGCCCAGCGAACGTCCCAACGCCGATTGGCGCACAAGCCCGATGAGTCGGGACGCGAGGAGCGCAACGCCCCAAATCACGCTCGCGACGGCGATTCGGCTTTTCGGGGCGCTATTCGGTGGAGCCGACGCAGTAGGCACGAAGATGGCAGCCTAGCGGCTTCAGGCCAAGGCACGAAACTTACGGAAGGCGGCCCTTCGTCATCATCAAGCGAATTGACGAAGGTCTCTCGCTTCCCCGAAAAATGGTGTGCGTCTGGGTGCGAAAGTCGCTCGCGCTCGCGTGGTAAATATCGACGAACGTCTGCGGATTCCGATCAACGAGTGGAAACCACGTGCTTTGCACTTGCACCATCAACTTGTGGCCGGTGCGAAAGCTGTGCGCGATGTCGGGCAATGTGAAGCGCACAATTGAGGGCTCGCCTGGCTTGAACGGCGTTGGCGTTTCGAAACTCGAGCGGAACTTTCCCCGCATCACCTCCGCACGAACGAGCTGCTGATAGCCCGAGAGCTTGGCTGCCGTCGGATCTGGATTCGCGGCCTCGTCTGGATAAACGTCAATTATCTTAACGATGAAGTCGGCGTCCGTTCCAGTTGTCGAGACCCATAGGTTCGCTTCGATGGGACCTGATACCGTGACGTCTGACTCGAGCTCTGGTGTTGCATAGACGAGCACGTCAGGCCGCCGCGCCGCGAAGCGTTGGTCTTCGGTCATGTAGGTGTTGTCGCCGTCGATGAGCTTCGCGGTGTGCGGCACGGGCTTTTCGGGGTTGCTGACGTATGAGTCCGAGCCCGCTTCTCCCTGCGCGAGAGGTACAGCGCTGAGCTTGCCGCCATCGCGAAAGAAAAGGTGCGTCGCTTTTGCATCCTTGGGTGGCCACGTCGCGTACGCGCGCCATTCGTTTGTGCCTGTTTCGAAAATGGCCGCTTCGGGCGCATCTTCAGTTGTCTTCTGTTTCAGATGTTTCCGGAAGAACGCGAGTTCGAGCGCTTCGCGATAATGGTTCGACGTTTTGCTGCCGAAGGCAATGTTGCCGAGACGATCTCCGTCGCTGCGTGACCAGCCGCCGTGTTGCCACGGTCCAACGACGAGCGTGTTTCTCCCGCGTGGATTCTGCGATTCGAACGCGCGATAGGTGGCAAGTGCTCCGAAGCAGTCCTCTGCGTCGAACCACCCACCGACGGTCATGATAGCGGGCGTCGCGTCGCGATAACGAGGCCTCGGGTCGCGAGCCTTCCAGAACGCATCGCGCGTTCCGTGGGCCATCAAGTCGTTCCAAAAGCTGATATCATTGTTCAGGTACTTGACGTTTGCCTGCGGCAGAGGCCCCATGGCAAGGAAGAAGTCGTACGCATCGATGCCATCGTGCAAGCTCGACCAGTCGGCCTTTTTCTTCGTCGGCTTGGGACGCGCTCGACCAAAGTTCGAATAGAAGTCGAAAGCGTCTTGCAGAAAGAGCGCGCCGTTGTGATGAAAGTCGTCGCCCAAGAACCACTCGGTCACCGGTGCTTGCGGCGACACCGCTTTCAGGGCGGGATGCGCGTTGATTGCGCTCTGTGCGGCATAGAACCCGGGATAAGAGATTCCCCAAACGCCCACGCGGCCGTTGTTGTTCGGCACATTCTTCACGAGAAAATCGATCGTGTCGTACGCGTCCGTACTCTCGTCGGTCCCTTCCTTCGAAGTCGCGAGTGGGCGCACGTCGACGAAGGTCCCCTCGCTCGCCGATCGTCCACGAACGTCTTGTTCGACGAAAATGTAACCGTCGCGCTCCATTTGCGCCGACACCGTTGCGAGCCTCAGCGCTCGCGCATTTTTCTCGTTCGGGTAGTTGTCGACTCCGTAGGGAGGCACGGCGTAAGGAGTCCGTATCATGAGAATCGGGTAGCTCCGCGATAGGTCTTTGGGGGTGTAGACAACCGTGAAGAGCTTCACGCTGTCGCGCATTGCGATTCTGAACTCATGCTTGGTGTAGTACTCACGAAGTGCGCGAGCACGGCTCTCATCATCCTTAAGGTCTTCGCGGAAGAGAGGCCGATCGTCAATATGGTTGACTGTTGGTGCTGCCGCTAGGGCGCTCCCTCCAACGAAGAAAAAGAGAAGCCCGTGTCGAAGCTCGTAGTACATGCGACGCACCTTAGGCAACGAGCGCCCTCGTGCACAAGGCGCTTACCCGAACTTCGCGCGGAGGGCGTCGCACACGCCTTTGGGCGCATACCGACTGACGTCGCCCCTGTGGCTAGCGATTTCGCGCACGAGCGACGCAGAGATAAACCCGTTCTTCGTGCGGGTCGGCAGGAAGATCGTGTCGATGTCAGGAGACAAATCGGCGTTCGCGTGTGCGATCTGCAACTCGTTCTCAAAGTCCGTTGCGGCTCGCAACCCACGCACGATGACACCTGCGCCGACTCGCTTGCAGAACTCGATCAACAGGCCGTCAAATGCATCGACGGTTACATTCGGAAGGTGCGCCGCGCTCTTCGTCACCATGTCGATGCGCTCTTCGGGCGTGAAGAGGGGATGCTTCGTGGGATGCCGTCCGATGCCCACGATCACGTCGCTAAAAAGCGCGCTCGCTCGCTCGATCAAGTCGAGATGCCCGAGGGTGGGTGGATCGAAACTGCCCGCGTAGACAGCAAGGCGAGCGATCGCAATGCTCATGGCTTGGGCTCCCTGCCCGGGTCACTTGGGGAAGCAGTCGCGGGAGGGTGAGGGTTCGCCATGGACGGATCGGGCTCGATCCAAGCGAAGCGTCCCTCATTGCCAAGGGTGATGCGGAAGTTCATCAGCAGATCAGAGCCGATAACGCCGCCGAAATCGATGCCGAACTTATCGTCGACTGGCACCCCGGAAAAAGCTGGGAGACCCCCCAAATCGAACCCTGCGAAACGAAACGACTTGAGCGTTCCCGTGCGCAGGCCATCTGTGCCGGGCACTTCGGCGAGTGCCTTTTGCTCGAAGCCTGCCTTCTTCCATTCTTGCGTCGTGAGACCAAGAGATAGAGGCAGCTGCGTGTTCACGAGGAACGATGACGCGTCGGCATCGTTCTTGGAAACAGAGGCTCGCATGGCAATCGTCGCACCGAGCGGATACCAAAGTCCAATGCGGCTCGCTTCCGGAGGCGCGTGCGCTTCCTCGCGTCGCACGACAAATTGATCGCCGCGGCGATCGATCGTTGCGTTCAAGTGTCGAAGGAAGTTGGTCCCAATGAGCGCACGAATCGGAATGCGCACTTGACGCGAGAGCGCCGCAAGATCTTGTGTGAGCGCTGGCACATCGCGCACCTCGATGCGGTCGAAGCGAACGCTGACCCACTCCGGCTCTTTGCGTGTGGTCGAGTCGATGACGAGCTCGCTCACTCCGGTTGACACGACTGCGAGGACCTGTTCGCCCTCGAGCTCGATCGGCACCACGTTGAGAGGCATCACCATCGCGTCGCCGATCTGCCGCGGAATCTCAACGGCTGCGATGTAGCCGCCCTCCATCGCGAATGGTGTTCGTCCGTGGGCGCGTCGCGCCAACTTCGCCACTTGGTTGACCCACGGATCCTTAACGGTCGGGTCCTGGAGGAGCCCCTCGAGTACGTCGGCGCACGTTTCGTAACTGCCTTTGTACCAAAGTGCGCGTGCGAGCAGACGCCGTGCCTCGCTTTGCGGGAGGCCCGAAGCCAGTCGGATGGCGTCATCGTAGTTGAGTTCGGTGAGCGCAATCTTCGCCCCCAGAATGCGCACTTCGTCATCTTTGGGGGCAGTGAGGATCGCACGCCTTGAGGATTCGCTTGCATCCTCGAAGTCACCCGCACGCAAGCTGGCTTTGGCACGCGTTAGCCACTGATTGGCGGCCGCTGACCGAGGCGCTTCGGCTTCAGTGCCCGGGCCACAAGCGAGGCAGAGCAGCGAAACGGCTATGAAAGAAGAAGGTGCGTGCATTAGGGAGTCCCAGCTTTTGCAGGTTCGACGGACAAGACGCGATCGGCTCTGAGTTCACGCCTGCCGCGGCCGGGGAGCTGATAACCCAACACCCGAGGTGGGTCGAGCTCCGAGATGATCGAGGTGACGACGAAGTCAAAATGCTCCGCAGGCTTTCGACGCGGCCTATAGGTAACTGTAATAGGTTTATTTCCCTTGAGAGACAGTTCGCAAATGCGGATGAGATGGGATCGCGCCACGCGTTCACCGATGCGCACCTCCCAGAGCTCGCGTGTGCTTTCTGGTTTCAGTTCTGCAATAGCGAGATCCCATACTTTGCGCATGGCCCACACGTCGTGCTCGGCGCGATGGGCGGCTGGCCTCACAATGCCGAAGTGTTTGCAGAGTTCGTCAAGCGAGTGCCCTTGAAGTGCGAAGCTGCGCCTGCTGAGGACCAATGTGTCGATGTAGTGCGTTCGCTCAAACGTGATGCCGATGCGCGCACACTCGGCCCTTAGAAACGCTACGTCGAATTGAGCGCCATGAGCCACAAAGACCGCACCGTCGAGTATTTGTAACACATTTTGCGATATATTAGCGAACGTCGGTGCGACGTCCGTCATGGCGGGCACGATGCCGTGGATGTCGCTGTTCGAATAGGCGATCTCAGGGTTCACAAGCGACACGAATTTCGCGGTTACTTCGGTTCCGACGACGCGCTCGACGCAGACCTCGATCACTCGGTCGCGCTCGACATCGAGCCCGGTCATTTCGAGGTCGACGAAGACAAGGGGGCAAGACGCAATTGGCTCGTCCCAAACAGTGCCAGGGGGAGGGGGAGGGGGCCGCGCCATGAATCGGGCCAGGTATAGTCTTCCGGCCGGCGTAAGCGTCAGAGATTGTGCGCTATTTGTGTTACCGCTGAAGGAGTGATGGCCCCAGCGGTTTGGACGCCCGATTCGTGGCGCAGTCTCCCTAATGCGCAAGACGTCGCCTACGACGACGTCAATGAGCTCGATACTTGCGTCGCACGTCTGCGCGAGTTGCCCCCGCTCGTCACCTCGTGGGAGATCGAGCGCCTCAAGAGTTACTTCGCAGCAGCTCAAGAAGGTCGACGTTTCGTCCTGCAAGGTGGCGATTGCGCGGAGACACTGAGCGACTGTCGCTCGGAGATCATCGCCGCAAAGTTGAAGATCCTGCTCCAGATGTCGCTTGTGCTTGTCCACGGCGGGCATCGTCCGGTGGTGCGGGTGGGACGCTTCGCGGGGCAGTATGCAAAGCCGCGTTCTAACCCAATTGAAAAGCGTGATGGCCAAGAATTGCCAAGTTACTTTGGCGATTTGGTCAACCAGCCTGCCTTTTCGGTCGGCGCAAGGAGGGTCGACCCAAAATTGCTCCTGCGCGGTTACGAACATGCCGCTCTCACACTTAACTTTGTTCGTTCACTTGGTGCGGGTGGCTTCGCTGACGTCCATCATCCGGAATATTGGGAGATGTCATTCTTCCGTAAAGCGAGTCTGCCCGAACGTTTGCGAGACGACTACGAGCAGATGACCCGCAGGCTTTCAGAGGCGCTTCGTTTTATGGAGGCGCTCGGCGAAGGAGATGTTGAGGAACTCACCCGCGTCGAGTTTTTCACGAGTCACGAAGGCCTCAACCTGCACTACGAATCGGCACAAACGCGCGGGGTTCCACGCAGGCGGGGTTACTACGATCTGACGGTGCATTTTCCGTGGATCGGAGAGCGCACGCGGCAATTGGACGGCGCGCACGTCGAGTTTTTTCGCGGCATCTCGAATCCGATTGGCGTCAAGATTGGTCCGTCAACAACGGGTGATGAGTTGCTTCGCCTCGCGGAGGTCCTCGATCCCGAAAATGAACCCGGTAAGCTCGTCTTCATCACACGGATGGGCGCCGCACGCGTTGAAGCGCGCTTGCCAGACTTGATTCGCACCGCCAAGCGCGCGGGACGTCGCATCCTTTGGATTTGCGACCCGATGCACGGCAACACGAAGTCGACATCGACCGGCGTAAAGACACGCAACTTCGATGACATCTTGCGTGAAGTCGAAGCCACGTTCGATGTGCACGATGCCGAACGATCGTACCTTGGCGGGGTACATTTTGAGCTCACCGGTGAAGACGTAACCGAATGCACTGGCGGCGCCGCTGGCATCACCGAGCAGGACCTCGACAAGAACTATGCGTCCTTGTGCGACCCACGTCTTAACTATCGACAGGCGCTCGAAATGAGCTTCCGGATTGCCCAGCGCATGAAACAAAGCCGAGCTTGACCGGCGTGTGAAAGGTGGCGATGGCTGACGAAGAAAAAGGGCTCGTGATCGCCTACCTCGATCCCGCCGACCGCGGCCACGGCGGTGATTGGTATTACCGCAATCACCTTCCATGTCGGTCGCTGGCCGAACTGCCGAACGTTTTCACAGTCGGCCTCGACAGCGTGAATCGGAATTGCCACGTCGTTGCTCGTGAAGCCGATGTCCTGGTGCTGCGGAACATCACCGAGGTGGACCTCTTGCCAATCATCGCCGAACGCAAGGAGCGAAGGCTGCTCACGGTGTTCGAGGTGAGCGATGACGCCGCGGCCGTGCAGCCGTGGAGCATCATGCACGCGTTTCGATCGAACCCAGACAATCACCGTTTGTTTCTTCGACTATCGCTTTCATGCGACTGTACGCAGTACACGGTTTCCGAGCTGCAGCGCGTCTACGGCTACCTCAATCCCAAGGGTCAGGTCTTTGCGAATCAACTCTCGCCGATTCCCGATCGGCTTCCGGAAAAGTCCGAGAGCGAGTTCGTCATCGGGTGGGGCGGTTCGCACGGTCACCTTGACGACATGCGGAAGGTCACTGATGTCCTTTCGCGCTGGGTCATGGCGCACGACGACGCACGGCTCGCGGTCATGGGAACCGGTCCCATTTGTGACCTATTTTCGGGCATCGCCGAGCACAAGCTTCGCCTTCGCGGAACGGGATCGATCCACGACTACTATGCGTTTCTCGATCCGCTCCACGTGGGGCTCGCGCCTCTTGAGGACGATGCGTTCAATCGCTCCCGATCAGACGTCAAGTTTCTTGAGTATGCAGCACACGGGGCGGTAGCGCTTGTTTCTGATTTCTTGCCGTATCAAGAGACCGTGATCGACGGTGTTTCAGGCTTTCGGTATGGGTCTCTTGAACAACTGGTTCATATTCTTGACGATCTGCACGAAAAGCCCGCGCTACGGTCCCAGATCACGGCTCAGGCTTACGCGTACGTCAACGCCGAGCGACGCCAAGAGCAGCACGCTTCAGCGCGTCTCTCATTTTACGAGCGTCAGCTCTCCGCCATTGGTCATCAAGGAAAGAGCGCGAGCGCGTGTAGGGCGTTCTCCCAAAAGATGGCGTCGTGGGAAGGCGCCGCCGTAACGGGCCGACATGTGCAACTCGAACATGGGCGCTTTGAGAATGCGATCTACGCCGGAATCATCCTGGCTCAACAAGACAAGCGTCTTGACGAAGCGCGCATCCGGTTTCAGCAGGCGGAAAAGCTCGCGCCCGAGAGCTACCTCGCGAGCTTGATGCTCTCGTCGGTGTCGCCCGACCCGCGCGCTGCCATCGAAGCCGCGCAGCGCAAGAGCCCGCGATCGATTCGCGCCAAGATGGAGATGGGTGCGGCTTGTGCCGCGCGCGGTGAGTTAGAGCCTGCGCTCGCCGCGTATCTTGCGTCCGCCAAAATCGTGCCTGAGTTTGAGCAGCCCTACATGCGTGTGGCGGAGTTGCTCGGTGCCGTTGGTGCGGAAGATGCGGCAAAGGACATGGCGGCTCGAGCCGACGCGCTGTGCGCCCCTTTGTTTCCGAAGGAGGACGCATGAAGGTTCTTCTTCTCGGCGCCGATGGACAGGTTGGTTTCGAGCTCCGTTCCCTGCTTGCGCCTTTCGCCAAAGTGGATGCGCGCAACAGGAACGCGCTCGACATCACGGACTTCGATCGACTGCGTGCGGCCATCGGAACCGCAGCTCCCGACGTTATCGTTAACGCGGCTGCGTACACCAATGTCGATCACGCGGAAGCCGAGCCCGAGCGCGCCGAGGCTGTGAATGCTGGCGCTGTTCAGGTTCTTGCTGACGAGTGCCGAACACGCAAGATAGCGCTCGTCCATTACTCGACGGACTTTGTGTTCGATGGGCAAGCCGCGGTCCCCTATCGCGAAGACGCGCCTCCCAATCCGATTAGCGCCTACGGACAGTCGAAGCTGAATGGCGAATTGTCGCTTCGAGACAGCGCGCTAGCCGCGGTGGTTCTTCGTACGGCGTGGGTCTATAGCCTGCGTCGTAAGTCGTTCGTTTCGACGATGCTGCGTTTGATGCGCGATCACGAAGTCGTGCGTGTGGTCGACGATCAAGTTGGCAATCCGACTGCCGCGTTCGACCTAGCGTGTGCGACCGCGCTCCTTCTGTTCGATGCGCGTCGCGATCCGTACCAATGGCTCAAAGAGCGCCGCGGCGTCTACCACATGGCCGGAGAGGGGATGTGCAGCCGCTTCGAGTTGGCGCAAGCCATTCTCGATCTTGCGATCGAGCCGCTCAAGGCGTCCCGCGTGGAACCCATTGCTACAGATGCCTATCCGTTGCCAGCGCGAAGGCCGAAGTACGCGGCGCTCGATTGTTCGCAAGCCGCGCGTGTGTTCGGCCTAGTGCTGCCGCCTTGGCGGGAGAGCTTGGCTCGCGTGTTGGGAGCGTAGGGCATCCACTACGGTTAGGTTCGCCCACTCACTCAATTCGAAACGGTGAGTCCGGATCCTCTTCATGCCGGATTTCGTCGATTCGTTCCTTCTTCGCCGGGCCCATGTAGAGCCGGTTCGGCAAATTGACGACCATGCCATCTTTGTTGCCGACGTTTTTGTAGCCGTGCACCACGCCTTTTGGGATCGCGACGACGAGCAGCTCGTTCTCCTTCGCCGACAGCATCATTCGGCGATTGAAGGTCTTTGAGTCGGGGCGATTGTCCCAAAGGCCGATCCTGAATTCCGAGGAGCCAATGAAGCAAAACCAGTCCGCTTGATCGATGTGCTCGTGAGGTCCTCGCGTGATGCCTGGCTTTGAGAGTGAGAGGTAACACATCGCTGGAGCGAACTCTGGAGCGGCTTCGTCGTCGCGGTAGATCTCGGCGAGCCAACCTCGAGGTTCCGTGTACTGCTTCAGTGCACGTACGATGATGCCTTCGATCGGTCCGTCTTGAAAAGTTCGCATGGAGGCCTCAGTGACGAGGGTACTTCAGTCGGACGAGAGCTCAATGATGCAATCGTCGCCAACCATGAGTGAAAGCGACGTACGGCGCGCTGCCCCGGGTCTTACGCATACGCGCTTACCGATGAGCGAGTCCTCTACCCGGGCAATGTCGACGATCGAGCTCGCCGTCATGATGACACTGTGCTCCACCGATGAACGCTCGACGGTTACCTCGTCGCCGATGGCAGTGAATGGCCCGATATGTGAGTCAATGATGCGCGCGTTCTTACCGATGACGACGGGCCCTCGCACAGTCGAGCCACAGACACGCGCGCCTTCTTCGATACGAACCCGACCGCTGATCTTCGAAGCCTGGTCGACGGTTCCGCGATTTTCGGCCACGAGCCAATCGTCCATCAGGGTGTCGTTTGCGAGCAAGAGGTCATCTTTCTTACCCGTGTCCAACCACCAGGAATCGATGCGCGCGCAGTCGACGCGACCCCCGAGTTCGATCACCTTTGTGATCGCATCGGTGATCTCAAGTTCGCCCCTTGCCGACGGAGCGATCCGTCCGATCGCATCAAATATTGAACTGCGAAACATGTAGATACCAACGAGCGCGAAATTCGACTTTGGCACTGCTGGCTTCTCAGCGAGACCGATGAGGTCTCCGCGGTCGTTGAATTCGGCGACGCCAAAGGCGACTGGGTTCGGTACCTCTTTGAGCATCAAGAACGCTGACACATCTCTCTTTGATGCGAAGTCTGAAACGGCACTGCGAATCTTGCTGCCAATCAAATTGTCGCCGAGATACATGACGAAATCGTCGTTGCCCAAGTAGGCCCTTGCGATCATCACAGCGTGCGCGAGGCCCTTCGGTTTCTCTTGAGAAATAAAGGTGAACTTCGCACCAAAGAGCGATCCATTGCCAAGGGCCTCTCGAATCTCCGCGCCGGTTTCGGGCGAGATAACGATCCCGATGTCGGTGATGCCAGCGTCCACCAGATTGTCGATGACGTAATAGAGAACTGGCCGATTGGCGACGGGCACGAGCTGTTTTGCGCCCGTGTAAGTAAGGGGCCGCAACCGCGTACCCGCTCCGCCTGCAAGCACGAGCCCTTTCATGGCACTGCATTCTTGGGCGCGACTGCGCAAGCCGACAGAACGGCGCAAAGCATGCGCGGCACCTGAAGGACGACATGTCGGCGGGACAAAGGGCGCGTCACGTTCCTCGTAAACGGATCGTTTCCGCATTCACGTAAGGCGATATGCTCCCACCCGATGACTGCGCGAGAAAATGTCTCTCAAACGATCGATCAGCTTGCCCAACTCGTAAGAAAACGCGTGCCCGCGATTCCGCGGGTGGGACTGGTGCTCGGCAGTGGGCTCGGCAGTTTTGCCGATGATCTTTCCGATCTCGTCAAGATTCCTTACCAAGACCTTGACGGCATGCCCGTGTCAGCGGTCGTGGGGCACGCCGGCAACTTGTGCTTCGGCAAAGTAGAAGGCGTCGCGGTTGTTTGCATGCAGGGCCGCGTCCACCTCTACGAAGGTCATGCGCCGGCTGCGGTCGTGACGGGCGTGCGATTGATGGCGAGGCTCGGTGTGTCACACGTGCTCATCACCAATGCAGCCGGGGGGATCGAGACCTCATGGGCAGCCGCCGATTTGATGCTCGTCATCGATCACCTCAACCTCACTGGTTCCTCGCCTCTTACGGGTCGCAATGATGACACCCTCGGACCTCGCTTCCCCGACATGACACGAGCGTATGATCGCAACGTTCAGGAAGCCGCTCGCGAAGTCGCGCGTTCGCTAGGGATCGTCCTGCGCGAAGGTGTGTATGCTGGCCTTCTCGGACCAACATACGAGACGCCCGCCGAGGTTGCCATGCTCCGAATGCTCGGCGCTCAGGCGGTCGGCATGAGCACGGTGCACGAAGTCATCGCCTTGCGTCACATGGGCGTCAAAGTGGGCGCTCTCAGTTGCATTACGAACATGGCCGCAGGCATCTCGAACGAGCTGCTCAATCACGGTGAGGTCGAAGAGACTGCGCGCACGCGTCGTGAGGATTTGAAGCGGCTGCTCTCCGGCTGGATTGCGAGCGTCGCAAACGCGAAGGGCGAACGCGGATGACTCAAGCGATCGACTGGTCAGCGCTCGAGCGGGCGGCGATCGACGTGCGCGCTCGGGCCTACGCACCGTTCTCGAAGTACTTCGTGGGCGCGTCGCTCCTTACGAAGAGCGGCAAAATTGTCGTCGGCTGCAATGTCGAAAATTCGACGTACGGTGCTACGATTTGCGCTGAACGTTCGGCGGTCGTCAACATGGTTTCCCAAGGTCTCGAAGAACTTTTGGCCTGCGTGGTTGCCTCGCGCGCTCCCGATGCGGCAACACCGTGCGGTGTGTGTCGGCAAGTGCTCGCTGAATTTGCACAGCGTCTTCCCATCGTGGCAATTGGCCTCGACGAAGGCGGCGCAGTTGTCGAACGTGCGATGTATGATCTCGAAACGCTCTTGCCGCACGCCTTTCGCTTGAGGAGTCCACGTTGAAGATCATGCGCGCCTTACGAGACGGCGTTTCTCTACTGACCGCTACCGCGTTGCTTGCGTCGTGTGGCGGAGGTAACGCGAGCAGCTTGCTCGCCAAGCAACCGAACGTGCCGACGGATCGAAACACGACATGCCGCGTGCTCAAGAGCCAAGCCGAACCGTTGATCGTCGAATGGCCCGAGACTGCTCGTGGCAAGCTCGAAACGCTTCGTAGAAAAGGACTCGTGGCAATTCGGTACGAGGGATGCGATCTCGAAGTGCTTCCGCGGTGCATCGTGAAGGTGGACACCAGATATAACTACGAAGCTTTCGAGCGCAAGCAGGCGCGGGTAACGATTCGCAACGAAGACGAACTCTACGCGCACCTGCCAATGGGGGCGATTGGGCTCGAGGGCAAGCTGAAGTCGGCGGGGCAGCTGACCATCGATATGACGATGGTGGGTCGATACGAGTCAACCATTCAGGGTGTGAGGCGAGAGCAACTCGAGGGCGAGTGCGAATACGCCACGCACGTGATCACCGAATTCACCGTCGGCGCGTTTAAGTTCGAGGCTGGAGCGGATGGCGAACTGGGTGGGGGCGCGACCCTCGCCGGCACCGCGATCGGCACCAAAGGAAGCAGTCAGGCCAAACGCGAGCTCCTGGCGCGCGACGGCGATCCAGCCGCGTGTCAGAAATCGACCCGTGAAGACAAAGAGAAGCCTCCCGAGGGATGCGGCGCACTCATTCAGATTGAGGTTCGCTCCCTCTCGGAGGAAGCATTCGTTTGCCTCGAGGGTCAGCGCTGGACGGGAACTCGGTGCACAGACAAGCCTCCACCACCGAGGTGTCTGTTGGGGCAACATCTTGAGAACGGCAAGTGTATTGACGATCCAGTGATCGCGCGCGCAAGCGGAAGCGTCTTGCTAGGAGGCCTGCCGAGCGGCAACGCGAGTGGCTCACTCAAGGGAAATCTCAGTCCCCCCAAGATCGAAAAGCCGAACGTGTCTTTTACTCCTTGGTCGATTGCGCTCGCCATTTCCGGTGGCGCATTTCTGGCCGCTGGAGGGACGCTGGGCATCTATTCGTTCGTTCGTTCCGGACAAGTTGCGGGTGGTCGTACGGGTGACTGTGATCCTGTTCGCAACGTTTGCAACTCGCGCGGCATCAGCGAGCACAGCACGCTGTCGGCGCTTGGTCTCGCTGGCAGCATCGGCATGGGCGCCGGCCTCGCTGCTGGCGTCGCGTGGTTCCTGTTGCCAAGGAACTTCGGGGCCTCAATCAAGATCAACACCAGCGTGAAGGTTGGAGAGGCTGGCGTTTCGGTGAGCGGCGACTTCTGACGATCGGTAACGTACTTGACGATGACGTCAAGCGAGGGGGAGTTCGATGAGAAAGCTCTTGGCTGTGGGTTGTCTTGCGTTCCTGAGTGGCTGTGTGAATAGCGCTACCGTGTCGAGCGACCTGCCGCTGCAACGCGTCGTCGTCTATCGTAATGGCGTCGCCTATTTCGAACGTGCGGGTCACGTGTCAAAGAGCGAGATTCGCTTCAAGATGAAGAACGAAGCGATCGGCGACTTTCTTGCGACGCTTGCCGTACTCGAGCAAGGGGGTAGTTCCGTCAAGTCGGCCGCATTTCCGCTCGACGACATCGACAAAGAAGACAGCAAGCCACGCAGCCTCATGTCGCAGGACGAAAAGCGAGGCTTGCGCAAGGTCGCGGTCTCGCTCGACGGCGAGGAACACGAGTTGCTTCTCGGCTACGTGACAGCCGCGCCGATCTGGCGTCCTTCGTATCGCGTCGTCGTACTGCCCAACGGGCAGGCCGAACTTCAAGCGTGGGGCATTGTGCAGAATCTCTCGGGTGAGGACTGGCACGACGTGCATCTCTCACTCGTTGCCGGTGCGCCCATCTCGTTTCAGGCTGAACTCGGTCGCGCGGTGACTCCCGCGAGACCGACGATTACCGATTTGGGCGAGGTGATCGCCGCAGTGCCAACGGGCGAGACTTCACTCGAGTCACTGACCCAGCCATCCGCCGCGAGGCCGAATGATGCGCCGAGCAGCGCGGTGGACGGCGACGAGCGCGAGGAGGGCGAGGGCTTCGCGGGAGGCGCCCTTGGCACCGGTGCCTCAACCCGTTCGCCCGCGATGCCAAAGAAGAAGGCTCGCAAGGAAAGCTATGCACACGATTCACCAGCCCCGCCGCCTAGCATGGCACCGCGGCGAACGACCGCGCTTGCGGCGATGGCTGTCGAAGCGGGCTCGACCCGTTATGACATCCCCAACACGGTTACGATTCCGGATAACAGCGCGACGATGGTCCTGCTTCTCTCAAACCGTGTGAAGGGCGAGTCGCTCTTCCTTTTCGCCCCGGATGGTGGCGTCGCTGATTCGGCGAGTCACCCATTTCGCGTGGTCAGATTCGGCAACGAGACCAAGGGCATTCTAGAGCGTGGACCCATCGCGGTATTCGAAGCGAACGCGTTCCTGGGGCAAGGACTCCTCGACCCTCTTCCCGCGGGCGCGACGGCAACCGTGCCGTTTGCACTCGACCGCGCGGTGGCGGTGGAACTTGCGCACAAGCAGGATCTTACCGGCGAACGCGTATTCCGCATCGAGGGAGCCTCGCTTCAGATCGAGCGCGATTCGGTCGTCAAGACGATTTACAAAATCAAGAATGGCACAGACGGATCCATCAAACTGCTGGTGAAGCACCATCGCAACATGGCCGCCAAGCTCTTCGATCCACCGCAGGGTACCGACGACAACGTTGGTACGGGAAGCGCGCTTGTTCCTGCGCGGGTCGATGCGAAATCGTCAAGTGAATTGACCGTCGACGAACGTCAGTCAGTAACGCAATACGAAGATTGGTTTTCCGAATACGCAGAACGAGCCATCGAAGGCTACATTAAGAACCCGAAGGCCGATCCGAAGACCGCGGACAAGCTTCGTGAGGTTCTTCATCTCCGCAAGGACATCGTGAGCAGCCGTCGGACAAAGTGGAAGCTCGAGCGTGAGCGTACCGAGCACGAGCGTTCGACCGAGGAAACACGGAAAAATCTGCGCGCGATCGAGAAGGGCAAAGACGTGGAGACCGAGAGGCTTCGCAAGAAGCTGACGATGCGGTTGAACGAAGCGGTCACACGCCTCGATGACCTTAACCGCCAAGCGGTATCGGCAAGTGTGAAACTGAGTGAGCTCGAGATTCAGTTTCGGGATCTCACGCGCGAAATACACGTGGCCGAGCCGCTGAAGTGAGGGTCTACGACGGTTGTCGGCAATGCGATACGCTCGTCCCGTGCGAATCGACCACAGCAAACTCGTCGTCAAACCTGGCAGCAAAGTCCGTCTGAAGAACTTCGATCCGAAGTACACGGGCGGCTTCCGATCCCGAAGCGAAGCGGAAGCGGATTTCGCAAAGGATACCGCGCGCCTCGCGAAGTACCAGGACATCCTCTACGCGCAAAACGACTACGCGATGCTCGTCATCTTCCAAGCGATGGATGCGGCTGGCAAAGATGGCTGCATCAAGCACGTCATGAGCGGCGTGAACCCGCAGGGATGCCAGGTGTACAGCTTCAAGGCTCCTTCGTCGAAAGAGCTTGATCACGATTACCTATGGCGCACCATGTGCGCGTTGCCTGAGCGCGGTAACATCGGCATTTTTAATCGCTCGTATTACGAGGAGACCCTCGTCGTGCGGGTCCATCCCGAGATCCTGAACTTCCAGCAACTGCCGTCCACCACCCGCAAAGGTGACATTTGGGAGCGACGTTTTCGGCAGATTCGTAACTTCGAAAAGTACCTCGTCGAAAACGGCATTGCCGTCGTCAAGTTCTTCCTCAACGTCTCGAGAGACGAGCAAAAAGCTCGCTTCCTTGAGCGCATTCGCAACCCAGAAAAAAACTGGAAGTTCTCGGCTAGCGACGTCAAGGAGCGACACCACTGGAAGGCGTACATGAGCGCCTACGAAAAGATGCTGAGCGCCACGAGCACGAAGGAAGCAAAGTGGTACGTGATTCCTGCCGACGAGAAGTGGTTTGCACACGCTGCGGTCGCCGACGTCATTGCGCACGAGCTGAAAGGGCTAGGCCTCAAATATCCCAAGCTCGGCAAAGAGCAGCAAAGTGGCCTTGCTGAAGCGGAAAGGATGCTCCTCGCGGAAAAGTGATCCAACAAAGTCTAGGGTCTGTCCTCG
>JAHFDY010000209.1 GCA_023248735.1 Myxococcales bacterium | reverse complement strand
GGGGTGGCCGACGGCGCAGTGGCGGACGCCGGACCCGCGCAAGATGCCGCCCGCGATGCTCCACCCGACGTCATCATGATGGACGCGGGGAACGACGTGAACATTCAGCCACCGTATGGCACGCCGCCTCCACCGGACGACGCGGGGACGAAGATGATGTACGGCGGGCCGCCCCCGTAACGGCGCGTGGCTTCGAAGGGTTGAATCCCGTGACCAACGCTTCTTAGCGTTTCTCGCCAAGCCTGCGCGCCAACGGCGTCTTTGGGTGAGCGATCACGAATGCTTCTGCGCGAGCACGCGCGCCCTTTGTGTCGCCCTTCGCGCGCTGCAGTTCGATGTCGAGTACTTCACTCTCGTCGTTGAGCGCGCCTTTGCCCAGGTTGCGATGTGCTTGCAACAAGGAACCTACCGCGCCGAGGTCACCGCGTGCGAGCGCGCTGTGTGCGGCGCTCAGCAGACGCGCTTCTTCGCCGATTGTCGAGCGTGACGGCGGCACGCGGACAGGTGCATGAGGAGCCGGTCCTTCCACGGTTGCGACCCGAGGGGCAACTGGCGCGCTCGGGGCGACGACAGAACCTTCCGTCGTTTCGGGCAAGCGCGTCGGCGCCACTGGGGAAGCAGCTTCGTGCTCGGTCGCGCGCACTTCAGCTTGCGGCGCGGCCGTCGCCACTACGGGTACCGCTACATGCGTGGTTGGGTGCGCGGTCGGGTGCGCGCTTGCAACTGCGGGTGCCGGCGCGGTCGGAATTGGATCGTCAACGTGCGGAACGATTGTTGGAGACTCATCAATCGTCAGAGGTTGCGGGCTGTTTGTGGGTGGCCTTTCCAACGCGCGAGCAGGTACGGGGTACGCACTCTCGGCTAGCTTCGGCGACGGTGTCCGCGCGAGTTGCGCGTCAGACCAAACGTTCGCGCCACCGACGGCCGCAGACGCTGTGATCGTGCTGACGATAAGCCACTTAAGCACGACCGTGCTCGTCGCTTTCGTTGCGACGCCCGTCGCTCCGCCGGCCTGTCCAGCGGTCAGAATCGCAACTCCGGCAGCGCCAGCGCCCACTGTCGTCGCGACCTTGGACCACGTGGCTTCCATCGCACCTGCAGGTGCGGCAAACGCATCGTCCTGCGTAAGCAGCGATCGCACGGCTGTCGAGGATGATGTGGCGAGGCGCGTTGGGTCAGACATGGGCAAGCCCCCGAAGTGCGAAGGCGCTCGTTGCTTGAAGGCGCATCGCCGCTTTCTCAATTTGTTCGCGTGCAAGGCGAAGGCGCGAGTACACGGTGCCGAGAGGGACCTCGAGGGAGATCGCAATCTCAGGACACGACATGCCTTCGAGTTCGAATGCGGTGAAGACTTCACGTTGCTCGGGCGGCATCGCGTTGAGGATACGTTCAAGTTCATTGACTTGTTCGCGCCCCGCCAGGACTGAGCTGGCGCTTGGGGAGCGGGAGCCTTCGCTGTCGACCGCTGCTTCGTCGAGAACCTCGTAGCGATTCGCGGCGCGTCGTCGGTAGTCGCTCGCGGCGCGCACGCAGATGCCATACATCCAGGTTGAGGGCTTCACGTCTTGCCGAAGGGTGGAGAGACGACGGTGAACCACTACGAAAACCTCCTGCGCGACGTCGGAACAATCGCGCTCGGCAACCCCGAGTCGGCGCAAGCTCCGCCACACAAACATGAAGTGGCCTTCGTACAACTCGCGGAAGCCGGCCATCGCTTGGGTAGATGGCGCCGTTGGGGCGTTGCCATCACTTTTTGTGCATCTGACGTCCGTCACGCGAGGAGTGTGACCCGCCGTTGTATTGACGCCACCGATTCCACTACCGTTTGAGAATCGGTGCCTTGGTTGTGCCGAGGGCGCCAACCGTCACACCAAGTTCTGCGATGCCGGCAAGGGGCAGCGGCGAAAACGCTGGGCCGCGTCCTGTGACCTCGAACCGCTCCGGCGTTTGCAGGAGCGCCCTCGCGCGTAACGTCAATCCAAGCCAGCGGGTGACCCGACCCTCTAGCTCTGGCCCCGCTCCGATGGCACCCCACGGGCGCGTGGCTTCCGAATTTGATGCGTAGCCGACCCCTTGGCCCAAGAGAGCGCCGCCGAGCA
Organism: Myxococcales bacterium; assembly: GCA_023248735.1. Lineage (GTDB taxonomy): Bacteria > Myxococcota_A > Polyangia > Polyangiales > Polyangiaceae > JAHFDX01. The sequence continues at coordinate 4,847 of JAHFDY010000209.1, read as the reverse complement.
GCGACACGCAGAACCCGAACGCGCCCCACTTGGGAGTAAGCACGGAGCGACACCCAGCGATCGCGCCGAACGTCGACCCAATGTTCACGGAGCCGCTGCCGAGGGCAATGGCGCTTGGCGGAAATAGGTGAAACGCAGGCGACAGTGTCCAGCCTCCGCGCGACCAACGCACGGAGCCGGTCACGCCAAAGGCAATCGGGTGCGTGATCCCGAAGCTCACTTCGGGCCCTAGTGTCACCGACCACCGCACGTTTGTTGTCGGCCTGGCGGACGGCGCACTTGCCATCGCGAGGCCTATGGATACGCCTACCGCGTCAAGTAGCGCGTCGCATGTTGCAGATGGTTCGTCAATTTTCCTGACGTTGCCTGAGGCGTAGAGAATCTCTGCGGAAAAATCTTCGTCCTCGCTGACCGCCACGGTAATCGTTGCGTCTTTGGCCGACGACGCGATGTCGAGCGCGCCTGCGCTTACCTCGTTCGCCTTTGCCTGGACGCGCCGCACATCGTCGCAACGATGCTTGCATGATGCACACGTGACAGCAACGGCCTCACGCGCAAGAGCATGCGTCGCCACAAAAAAAATGCACGCCCCGAGAGTTCCCCAAAGCGTGCGCACGTTGGCAACCGTATCAGCGATCAGGCAGCGTCATCTCCGCCATCCGGATCGGGCGTGCCAGTGTCACTCCAAGCGTCCGGCGGATCGCTGTCGTTGCCCGAACCGGCGTCCGTCGCTGAACCGCCGTCGGATGCCGAACCGGAGTCCCAGGATCCCGAGTCCTTTGCCGAGCCCGAGTCTTTGGCCGAACCGCCGTCGGAAGGCGAACCGGAGTCCTTCGGCGAACCCCCGTCGGAAACTGAACCAGAGTCCTTCGAGCCACCATCGGTGGGGCTGGCGTCCGAGCCGGAGTCCTTCGGCGAACCCGCGTCGGAAACTGAACCAGAGTCCTTCGACGAGCCACCGTCGGTGGTGGGGCCGGCATCCGGCGAACCACTGTCGAAAACCGGTCCTCCGTCGAGCTCGGGTGGCTCCCATTGTCCGCCGTCAAACTCAGGAGGTTCCACCAGCCCTGCGTCGGCTATCGGCTGAGCGCCGTCACTTTCGACTGTCGTGCCGCCGTCGGAGTTCTGAAGTGCGTTGTCGTCGACGCCGACGGTTGCACCGCCGCATGCGGTAAGGAACGCAGATGCGAAAAGGAACGTCCCGGCCGTTAGGGTGAACTTGCGTTTCATGCTGCACCGATGGCGTTGCGTTCGCCGATCCATCAAATTTTCTGTGACCTGGCGCGTAATACGCAATCGGCCTACCGCACTTTGACGCGCGCGCAGGCCGATTCGTGAACCGATCAGTCAACGTTATTGACTGAACAGGCAACCGATCATCGCTTCAATTTGCGACCTTTGGAGCAGCGCCGGCGCTCTTCTTAGCTGAGGCGTTCGCGTCTTTCTCGCTGCGTTCAGCTCGCTCTGCCCGCTCGGCATGGGCTGCTGCGAGCTCCGCCTTCTCCAAAGCAACGGCTGGGTAGTCGCCGCCGCGTACGATGTTGTGTTTGCTCAGCACCATCCCTTCGAGCTTCTCCATCATCTCCGGGTGCTGTTCGAGATAGGTCTTCGCGTTTTCGCGACCCTGTCCGATGCGTTCGCCTTGGAACGAATACCAAGCACCGCTCTTTTCGACCAAGTTGAGATCACTCGCCAAGTCGAGGACGTCGCCCGATCGCGAAATTCCGTGGCCGTAAAGAATGTCGAACTCGACCTCACGGAATGGAGGCGCCATCTTGTTCTTCACAACCTTCACGCGGGTGCGGTTGCCCACCACTGCGGGTTCGCGTTTGCCGTCGGCTGCGGCCGCACCTTCTTTAATGGCGCCAACGCGACGAATATCGAGACGCATCGATGCGTAGAACTTGAGGGCGTTGCCACCGGTCGTTGTTTCGGGCGAGCCGAACATGACGCCGATCTTCATGCGGATCTGATTGATGAACACCAGCAGGCAGTTCGATCGCGCGACCGTCGCCGTCAACTTGCGCAGCGCTTGTGACATGAGGCGCGCTTGCAAGCCCACGTGGCTGTCGCCCATGTCGCCTTCGATTTCGGCTTTGGGCACAAGCGCCGCGACCGAGTCGACAACGATGATGTCGACCGCGCCCGAGCGTACGAGCATGTCGGCAATTTCGAGCGCCTGCTCGCCGAAGTCAGGTTGCGAAATGAGAAGCTCGTCGGTCTTCACGCCGAGTTTGCGTGCGTAGGTTGGATCGAGTGCATGCTCAGCGTCGATGAAAGCTGCGACGCCACCTGCCTTCTGTGCGTTTGCGATGGCGTGCAAGGTGAGCGTTGTCTTGCCGCTCGATTCTGGCCCGTAGATCTCGATGATGCGCCCGCGTGGAAAGCCGCCGATGCCAAGCGCGATGTCGAGGCCGATGCTGCCCGACGAGACGACGCCCATTTCAGCGTGAAGCGCCTGACCCTCTTTGAGGCGCATGATCGAGCCCTTGCCGTACTCTTTTTCGATCGTGGCGACGGCGAGTTCGATGGCTTTGGCGCGGTTCTTTTCTTCCATGGTGGGGTGCTCCTTGGGCGCGGTAGTTGAAGCGGGAATTGAACAGGAGTGGAGGCGGTATCGCGAACGGTTATCAGACACTACACTGAACGGAGGACCAGTACAAGTTTTCCCGGTGGTGTGCACCAATGCCCGCCATGGACAATCGGCTCGTTTCATCGCTCGCACTTGGCGCATTTCTCATCGGGTGTACGCCTTCAGACGTTCCCCCAAGTCACGGTGCGTCGCTCGCTGTTCCTCCTCCTCCGGCATCCGTTGTCGATCCAGTGGCGGCACCGCCTTCTACGGTGACGCAGCCTCCGGTCGCAACGGCCGCGCCAGAAGCTACGGTGCTGGCGGCGGTGAAGGCGGCGATGAGCAACGACTTTCAGAGCTACCTCGCGCTCGTGCACGCAGAGGAACGCGCCAACGCCGACATGATTCATCAAATCGAGCGCTACGCGTGGTCGCGTTTTGCGAAGCAAGCGAAGTGGTACCTTGATCCAGCGGGCAACGTCGTGGTCGATCGCAGCAAGCCGGAAGGCGATTCGGTCATGCTTTACATGCACGACTTTCACACCCAAGGACGCTTGCCTCCTCCAATGCGGCTGCGCCTTGAACACGGCCAGTGGCGCATCGTCACGAATTCGTTGTAGTCAACGTTGTTGACCTCCAATTGAGTCAGCGATGAAGGCAGCCTGCAGGAAGCCGCTTGGTGTCCGTCTGCTCGATCGCGCCCTGTAGCATTCGGCCTCGTGCTCCGGTACCGGGAATTCCAGTGCTTCCGGTTCCCGCTTCTGGGGTTGGGAGGAACGTATCGCTGCCGATCCATTCAAGGCGATCGACTGCACGGAACGTTGTGGTGACGAGTTGGGCGACGAAAAACCAGGAACTATCGTGACCGCGGCTGACGGCCATCAGCCGACCCTCTGCTGAGATGGCGACCGCGATGAACTGCCCAGCTGCATAGCCATCCTGATCGGCCCCAGCGTAGGACGGCAGGGCGTACTGCGTGAGTGCCTTTTCGTCGTACGGAACGATCTCAAGAGGTTGCGGTTGCCCTCCCAAGAAGGTCACGAGCATGGTGGGTAGCGTGGGTGTGATGCTTAGCAGCTCGCCAGCCGCTGAAAAATGTACGACCCCTGCACCAATCTGCGCGTTCTGGCCGGGCGATCCGAAAACAAGTTCACCCGCGTTGACGATCACGAAGTAATCCCACGCGAGTCCCTCTGCTTTGCGAAAGTAAACGCTCAACCCGTGCTCGCCACCGTGTACATCGTAGACGGAGATCCGCGAACTTACGTTCGACGAGCTGCCTGGATTCTGCGGATCCCAAGCAAGGGCTGGCGCCTTCGCTGTGGCTTCAAGTTGCGCGCCGATGCGAATACGCGTGGTGGCCTTCGGTTCGTGGCCGATAGGAATCATCACTTGGCCAGGCTCGGACGGGAGCTTGCCCTCAGCGTCGGTGTTGTAACCGAGCAAGGGGTAGCCTTCTTGGGTGCACAAGTGGCCCTTGTGATCGAGGCGGAGCGTCCCAACCCTCGTGTACCGGAGGACGCCGTCACTTCCGAGCGACGGGAACATCCCTGCGCCCTCGATCGCGACATCGAGTTGGCCGCCCGTCTGTGTGATGGTGCCTTGGTACAAGAGATCGCGTCCGGCCCTCTCGCCGCAAATGCCGTTGTCGTCGACGCATTCGCCATTCTCGCAAATGACGTTCGAGGACGACGAGCAAGCGGCCATGATCGCGGAGCAAGCAAGCAAACGAAATGTGAACCAAACGAGTTTTCGCATGAAGACTCCTTCTATGAGGCGCGCTCGCCCGCGCGTTCGAACGGGCAATGCAACACACAGACCAGCTCGTCCGTGGGCGAAATAGAGCAAATAATGGCGCAACATGTCGATCGAGCGGCGACTCGTTGACGCTCGCGTCAGCAGTTCGACAAGTGCCTTAATAGTTAACGTACTTGCCTATCGAGGACCGACACGAAGCTTGCCGGTTTGGATACACTGCGCCCCGTGTCTTCCTCCCACGCACCCAAACGTCTGCCGCGCACGCTCTACGTTGCAAACGGAATCGAGCTCTTCGAACGGTTCGCCTTCTACGGAATGTACGTTGGGCTGTCCCGGTACCTGACGAACGTCATCGGCCTTGGCGACGTCGAGACCGGGAGCGCGATGGGCACCATGCGCCTTGTGGGTCAGATGGCGCCCATTGTCTGTGGGTTCATTGCGGATCGCATCACGTTTCGCATCTCGCTTGTGATCGCGTTCGTGACCTACATCGCATCGTACAGCGCCTTGACTATCG
>JAHFDY010000043.1 GCA_023248735.1 Myxococcales bacterium | reverse complement strand
GCGCGCTGCGAGTGCAGGATGGTCGTACGTCACTCGCGGCTCTTGTGGCTTTCGCGGCCATGACGGGTGGCTTTCTTTCAACGATTGAGAACTTGCTCGGGCACCTTTCGGGCTTCTTGCGGGGTGGCGAAGCGCTCGATCGCTTGCGTTCCACATTTGGCGAAGCGCCAGAGCAGGGCGCCGATTCGGTTGTGCCGCCGGGAAAATTACGAGGCAGCGTCACGCTCGAAAATGTTTCGTTCGGATACGAGGATGGCCCGAAGATCCTTAAGGGAATTTCCTTGCAGATCGCGCCCGGCAGCAAGGTTGCGCTTGTTGGTGGTTCTGGTGCGGGGAAGTCGACGCTCGGCAGGCTGCTCCTCGGGTTCTACATGCCGGACGCAGGGCGCGTGCTCTACGATGGCCACGATCTTCGCGGGCTTGATCTGCAACGCCTTCGAAGGCAGTTCGGCGTGGTCCTGCAAGAGAGCTACCTGTTCGCGGGATCGATCCGCGACAACTTGAGTCTCGGTACGCCGGGAATCCCGTTCGAGAAACTGGTTGACGCAGCGAAGAAGGCGGCAATCCACGATGAGATCGAAGCCATTCCAATGGGATACGAAACGCTTGTTTCAGAAGGCGGCGCTTCCTTTTCAGGTGGTCAACGGCAAAGGCTTGCGCTCGCGCGCGCTCTCGCTCACGACCCCGCCATCGTTTTGCTCGACGAAGCGACGAGTGCTCTCGACAATCTGGCACAGCAACGCGTCGAACGTGCGCTTGCGAAGCTTGCTTGCACGCGTATCGTGATTGCTCATCGACTCTCGACGGTTGTCGACGCCGACCAAATTGTCGTGATGCATCGCGGTGAAATTGTCGAGGTGGGAAAGCACGACGAGCTTCTCGCGCGGAGAGGTTATTACGCGCGATTGATGGAGGCCCAACTGTAGGGCATGAGGTCAAGTTTGTTGACCAACGGGTGAGAGGTCTTTCATGCAACCATTCAGAAAGCGGGCAATTAAAGCGTACTTGGATCGCGATGCGCGAGGCGTGCTCTTGCAGATCGCGCCACCCGCGCTTTCTCGTCTGCTCTTGTCGATTGCCATCGTATTTGTTGTGGCCGTAGTGACCTCTGCCTTTGTGCGCGCGAAGATCACGGCCCGCGGGCGTGGCGTCGTGCGTCCCGCAGACGGTGTCGTCATTGTGCGAGCCCCCGCAGAAGGTGTGGTGCGCTCGATAGAAGCGTCCGTGGGCCAGCAAGTGCGTGCAGGCGACGTCCTCTTGCGACTCGATACGCCCGTCTTTGCTCCGGTCGCTGGCGTGATCGACGCGTTGCCTGTGCATCGCGATGATTACGTTACGGTGGGTAAGCCAATCGTTAAGATTGTTCCGTCGAACCGCGAGTTGATTGGCTATCTGGCGCTGTCGTGGCGATACCGCGCCCACCTGTCGATAGGCCAACCCATCCGCCTTGCCTTCGATGAGTATCCGTCTTCCGAAATGGGGTTCGGCGAAGGTCGCATCATACGCATTAGCGAAGATGTCATCACACCTGAGCTCGCATCGGCATACCTGGTGGAGAACGATGCCTCCCAGGGACCGCGCTTCTTGGTGCAGGTTGCGCTCGAACGTCTTCCCCCGGGGGCAACGAAAGGCCCTCTCCACAACGGCATGCCCTTCGAAGGCGTCGTACCGGTGCGTGAACAGCGCGTGCTGACGCTGCTGCTTCGCCCATTGTCGCGGTTCCTGCGCGATTAGTTCGCGATGGAAAAGGCACGGCCGTAGCGTTGGCCTTATCGCGAAGGCAAATCGGGCGTATCGTGTAAGTATGGGTGCGTTTCGTTGGGCGCCGTTATCTAAGCCTTTGCTTGCGGTTGGGGTTGCCGGGCTCGTGGGAGCGTTTCTCATCCCGCGCGATTCGAAAAGCTCGTCGCCAATTCCGAAACCCGCGAGCACAGGACAACGCGTCGTATCGATGACCGAACCGCGCAACGACATCGCACAGGGACGTGTGGGTGGTGCTGGGGTCGTCGAACCTGCGATGCCCGAGACGCGCATCGCCGCTGCCGTTGCAGGGCGAATCGCAAACGTGCTCGTGAAGGAAGGCGACCGCGTTCAAGCAGGCGATGTTCTCATTCAGCTTGAGAGCGAGCTTGCACAGGCTGCGTTGCAGGCGGCGGACGCGGAACTGCTCGTGGCGCGCGCTGAGGCGACGAAGACCCATCGTGGTTTTCGTCGCGAAGACATCGAAGCGGCCGTCGCAGACGCCGACGTCGCGAAAGCAAAGGCAAAGCACTCGGCCGATCAACTAAAGCGCACTGAAGCGCTCGGCGTGCTTTCAAGCGGCGAACAGATCGAGGCTGCCCGCGCGCAGCGCACCGTAGACGAAGGGGCCGCGCGTTCAGCCGATGCAAAACAGCGCGCCTACGTTACGGGGTCACGCACCGAGGACATCGTGCTCGCCCATGGCAAAGAAGCGGTTGCACTCGCGCACAGAGAACAGGCGCGTGTGGCACTTGCCCAATTGACAATCAAGGCGCCCATCGCGGGTGAGGTGCTTCGCGTGTCAACGCGTGCAGGTGAATACTACAGCCCTGGGGTGAGCGACCCTCTGATGTTGTTTGGGCAAACACAAGCCCTTCGTGTGCGCTTGGAGGTGAGCGAGCGCGACATCTCACGCGTTGAGCTCGGGGCTTCCGCCCGTGTCATTCCCGAAAGCAACAGCAAGATCGTGATTGGCGCCAAGGTGGTCAGCATCGGTCGCCGTATGGGTCGACCGACTGATGGCGCAGGGGCGGAAAGCAAGATTCTCGAGGTGCGACTCGAGCTCGAAAGCGGCAGCAATCTCGTTCCTGGCCAGCGCATCATTGGCTATGTAGACGCACCCAACTGATTGCGATGCGCAAGCCGGATCGGTGGTAATATTCCCTCCCGCAACTAGGTGCAGGGGGCAGCTTGCAAGTCGAAACACAAGCCCGCGTCGAAACAATATCGCTATCTCGTTCCATTCATGAGCGGGTGCGCGAGAGCCTCGCCAAGATACGTCTTTGGCCGCAGACCCTCTCCGTTGCGCAACGGACTGCATTCGAATCAGCAGATTCCGCGCGCCGCGTGATGCTCGAAGGTTACATCGATGGCTACTTTCGCATTCGGCAAACGACGCCGCTCATCTTGCTCACGGTCGATGTGCTCAACGCCGCGCGGCAGCACGCACCTGCGCGCTTGTGGGGACGGTATCTCCAAGAAGAGTTTGCACATGACGAGGTGGCCAGAGGCGATCTGCTTCGCCTGCATGGCAGCAGCGAGAGCGCCCTTGCGCTTGCACTTGAGGCGCGCACGATAAGTCCGCCATGTGCCGCGATGCTCGGTTACTTCGAGTGGCAAGTCCGCAAAGGCGATCCCCATTTGCTTATGATCTACAAAGCGTTTTTGGAGCAGCACGCCGTGGAGTCGAAAGACTCGCTCCATCGCCTCGTCGAAGTTCTCGGCAAAGAGAACACCCGTTGCATTGCCATGCACCAAGAGCTCGACGAAGGGCATCTCGATGAATGTGCAGAATACATCGATCGCCACTTCAATGAATCGCGACTTGAAGAGTACTTCTGGGCGATTGATTTCATGGGCGACTGTCTCACGCAGAGCCAACTGTGGACCGCGAAGAAGGTGCTCTAGATTCACGTGCGCGCCGGGTCGTTTCAAGCTTTACGAGCTCGATCGACGAAAGTGGCGCCATCACGCTTCGCGCGCGGCACGGTTCAAAGTTGCGGCTGCCTCAACCACATGTCGCGCGCTTTGGTGCGCTGCTTGCGTGTGAAACCGGAGCCCTCGCGCAGTTGTGCGAAGCACCCTATGGTTCGCTCGAGTCGATCATTGCCCGCTTCGTGAGCGATTGCGATCAGGCGTTGACGCTGCCTCAAGGCGCGTTACCGCAGCGCCATGTGTTTCTCGCTGGCGACGCGCTGAGTGGAGAAGTCCTGAGCGCACATGCGAAACGAGTGGTCGATACGCCCAAGAGTTTTCTCGTCGCCGCGCTCGGTGGTGTCGAAGTTCATCTGGATGAATCGGAGCAAGCGAACCAGGTCCGTGATGCGGCCCTCGGGAAGTCCTGCGACGCGATCGTGATCTCGCACGCATCGCCGTGGACCGGCGTGCCCTTCTTTGCATCCACGGATGCGCGTTGGTACGAGTTGTTTGCATCGATCCATCGTTCGCTCACGCGCGCGGCCGTCCACGAAGATGCAATGGCACGTTGGGTCGCGCTTCTAAGGGGGGCGCGGCAACAAGCGCCGCTTGCGGCCGCAAGTGGTGCCGTACTGCGTGCCGTGATTGCGGGTCTGCTTGGGCTCGACGTGCCATGTGATTTGGGTGAAGGTACCGAACCTCCGAGTTGGGATCCGCTTCTGGGATTGCCGCCACCGGCTGCGCCCACCGTGCGCGCGTTTGGTGCGGTACGAACGGGCCTCGCGCTCGTGTGGGCGAAGGCTTGTCACGATACATTTCTGCTGGGTCAGATGTTGGGCGTGCGAGACATGCCGTTGGCGGAAGCCGAGTGGATCGAACTCGCCCTTAGGTCTCGCGCTTGAGCGCTGCGAGTTTCGCGCGCGTGACAGCAACATAGAAGTCGGTTGTGCTTTCGAAGCCGCGCCTCGCAGCGTGCGATGCCACATCGGGCGCGATGGATCCAAATTCACCTTCGTACCACCCCAAGAGTTCTTTGGGTTCGATCCCAGCGTCTCTCGGCAGCGGACGTGAGGTTCCAACCGCATTCGCCGCGACCTTTTGGGCCTCGGCTTCTGCAGCGTATTCGGACCAGAGGCCCGCGAGCTTGAGTTCATCGACCAACGCACGTTCGATACCATCGTGATCGTGCGAGGCCAGCAATTCGTCGACAAGCTGTTCTTCCGTCATCAGACGACCGAAGGTGGGAATATCGAGTCCACTGCGTTCGAGCCACACAACCAGTTCGGTCGGCTCAAGCAGATTGCGCTCCAAACGAAACGCATCGACCGTGCCCTGGTACTTAGACCGGTGCGGGGGAACGCGCGATTCGGTAGTGATACGGACGAGGTAGCGCAGCAGTGCGGCGCGCATGACGGAGAACGGCGCGCGCAGCTTGGCCCATTGAAGCAGCGCGCTAGCCGCCCCGCCGGCGTCATTCTGATGGGCAACCGCCTTGACGAAGTCCTGCCAATAGATCGATCGCTCGAGTTCGAACGAAGGCGCGATTGGCGTGGCCGTACCTTGATCGCACAGTTGCTTGAGGGCAAGGACGGCGTCGTCGCGCTTTAGGTTTGGCGACGTTTCTCTCACCCAGCCGAGAAGGCCTTTCATGCGCGCAGTGTCGAGGCCCGCATTGATGGCGTTTGCGATGATGCGTGGCCAGACGCGCTCTGGATAGTAAATGTTCTTACCGATCTCGAGCAGCGCGTCGTGCTCACTCTGATCGATTCGGCTCTCTCTTGCGGCGAGGCGAAGCGCGTGGCGTATGTTGACCATTGCGTCTGAGATTGGTCGAAAGTCATCGCCGTCCGGCCCATGCACGACAGTCACTTCGTCGTCGTCTTCGAGTTCTCCCGAGCGATACTGCTCAAAGATCTGTCCGATGCCAATCATGCCGAATGCGTGCAATTCTGCCGCGCGCAAAGCCCCCATGCTCGATGCTCCGAACACCCGGACGCCGCTTTCGATCGCAAAGAGAACCTCTTTGTGCCAGACAGCTGGGACATTCTCAAAGTAACCATCGATGATCAAAATTGCCGACGGCTTTTTCAGGGCCGCAAGGAGGACGTCACCCGCAGCAGCAGGCGGGCGATAGTCAGCGTCGAGGTGCTCCCGTGCCATCTTGTGCGAAAGGCTTGGCCCAAGAAAGACGATTGGCTTTGGTTGAACGCTCATTGACGCACCGCCGCTGCTCGTCTGCCTGGCCTATATCCCGGCGCCAGGTGGTACTGCTCGAGACCGGGTGCGATGACGCGCACCACGGGCAACCCAAATTCGGGTCTCGTGAAGGGAATCGCAACCACTTGCGTAATCCCGATCGCCCGCAATCGATCGAGCATCCACTCGATGTCGCCATCGAAGCTGTCGGTGCCGCGTGACTGCGCGTCAAATTGTGCGGCTGGCGTTCCGCAAAAATACTCGCGTCGCATGGCGTCGATAGCGCTCGTTCGAGTCGTCTCGACATAAGTACGTGGCGGGTTGTCATCGCGACTGCCGGCGATCACCGTGAGGCGCGCTTGAGCAGCCTCCGTGATTGCGCGCGAGAGTGCGATCCTCGGCGACAGATGCGCGCCGTACCCCACATTGAGGCCGATGGCGCGCCAGCTAGGTCGATCCTGTCGATCCACAATGGCTGCACAATACACAGGAACGCCAATGTCGTTTTTCGTATCCCAGACCGCTGCATCGAGGTCCGCGTTCTTCAATTTTTCCAGCATAGCGATGCATGCTGGATCATCAATCGAGGTCTCGTCGACGCGACGAGGCGCACGAGCTGCTTCGGTCAGTTGGTGAAAAAGTGTGACGGAATCGCGCTCAATCAGCTCGAGCACCGCGTGCACGATCGCCTCGAGAATGTGGTTGCCCGATGCGAGCCCGTTGCTCGATACACCGAACGTTCGAAAGTGACCGTTCGGAACGACGGTGTTCAGATTCACCATTTCGAAGGGCACCCAAACACGTTTGCCGTCGAGGAGATTCTCGCCCTGGATCCAATTGCAAGGAAGATCGCGTCTGAAGAGTGCGCGATCGCGAAGCATGTAGTCCTCGAGCGCAAGGAGCGATCCTTCGCGTTCGAGTGCCCGCGGCGAGTCGTATCGAAGCGGCGCCTGGATGTGCTCGGCATGCCAAAGCTCAATCGACTCCATCAGCGCAGATGCCTTTGCAGCGTCTCGATCGATACCTTTGCCCTGTGAGACCGAAAGCGATCGCGAGTTGGGGCGAACCGCCATGTAGACTGGAATGCCGACACAATCGAGTCCTGTGACGTTTGCGAGTCGCGTGATGCCGACCGCCTCCATGACGGACCTATAGGCCTTGACGGTTTCGGCAGGCGATCGTGTGCGCTCCGTACCCTCTCGATGTCGCTTCGGTTGATGCTCTTCGACGCCGAAAATTCGCATGGAAAGAGGACTATCACCGTCTTGTGGTGATGCGATTACCTGAAGTTCTATTTGCGCGCACGTCGAAGCACCGTGTCGTGCCAGTCGCTCTCTTCCGTGCCGATGCCAGCTTTTTCGAGCACCCCAAGCGTGCTTGCGGTGACGTAGAGATTGTGAAGAAGCTTGACCAAGAGCAGCCCACGCAGCACTCGCTTGCGACCGAGTTTTCGTGTCAATGAAGCTAGAGGCAGGATGCGTGTGTGTGGCGAAGCGTGACCAAGAAGCCCGACCCGCACGCGATCGATGAGATCGCCGGGGAGGGACGAGAACAGCTTGTGTCGCACGATTGATCGTGCCGTGGTCGTCATCGTTCCACGTTGCATGCTCGCAAAGAGCTCGTGGTGCATGGCTAAGAAATGGAGGAAAAGCGCCTTGTCCTCACTGAACGGTTGCGCGGTGCGCGGACGACTGTGCCAAGCCAATGTCGCGTTCGCGTATTGCTTTTCGAGGATGTCGCGCAAGAGCGTGCCTGCGTTTCCTGGGGATGTGTACACCTCGCAAAGCTCATCACTTGCAATGAAGAACGCGTGCGGATCGAGCGGCACCAGTTGCGAGAGTTCGTGCAAAAGTTCTCGCGGTGGCGCATCGATTGCGACGTAGCGGCGGGCGTCGGGTGCGGGTTGTGCGATCGGTTTGCATCGCTGTCTAGTTGGGCGTTTGAGGCCACAAGCGAGCCGCGGCTCTTCCCTCGCACCGATGATTGCGCCGGGGATGAGGACGATGGGGCGAAATGGTTTCTTGAGTTTGATCCCACCCTGTACGTCTTCGATCGCGGATAGATCGCGTGGATCGGAATCGAACGAGGTCGACTTGCGCCGCGACAGGTAGTCGAAGCCGAGGCCAATCTCTTCGTGCCAGTATCCGCCGCCCATCGCGTACGGGACGACGTATCGCGCCCCGACAATTTCGGCGACCGATGCAAGTTCCTCGGGCGTCATCATGATTTTCTGCTGCACGCCGAGCTCAGCATCCGGGACGTAACAGAGATATTGCGGGACCGAAGTCAGCAAATGTTGCGCAGGATAGAGTTGCCATCTTCGATGATTGGCAAAGAGGAAATCGACCTTGCCTATTTCGCGCCGCAGGTGATGCGCGTGTTCGATGATGGACCGTCGTGGGTCCGATCCGCTGTCTGCGAGCACGACACTCGTGCGCTCTCGCCGATCTCGGATCGCGTAGGTGTTTCCGCGATTGTATTCCGAGAGCTCGTGTGCGGATCCCCATCCGAGTGGTTGTTCACCGTAGAAGGGGAGCGCGGTGACGACGAAGTCGTCGAGCTGGGAGCTTGTCCACCAGTCCATATCGACGACGTGCTCAAACCCGAGTTGCCTCAATCGTAGTGCAACGTTCGTCGAGAGCGCCGACTCGCGGGGAATGCACGGCACTACGAAACGCGTTTTCTCTGGAAACAAGAGCACGCTTGCCGGATCGAAGTGATCGGGATGCGAGTGCGTGAGCAAGACAATGTGGTCCATCTCCGGAAAGTCGAGCGGGGACAGCGGCTGATACCTTGGCGCATAGCGCGGGCTCTTGGGGCGAAAGAACGGATCCGTCCAGATGCGCGTGCGACCGCTCGACCAACTCACACACGCGTGACCAATGAACAGGGGTTCTAGAGGTTCGACGCCGAGCGGAGCACGTCTACGCGTGGGCAGCTCGGAGAGCATTGTCGAGAGCGCCGAGAGATCGCGCCGCTCTCCACGAAGCGCCGCGCCTACGTCCGTTGCGCGCAGCGTACCGAGTGGAATGCACAAGCGTGAGCCTGCTTCCACGTTCTCGAGAGTGACGCGCACGGGGGCTACGGCCCTTTCGTCCGGGTACAGGATATTGTTAAGATCATTGACATACGACTCTCGGCTCCTGTCCCGACGGACAAGCGCGTTGATCTCGGCGATGTCGACGAGCGACTTGTTTCGGCGGCGCGTTGCCTCGAGGAGATGTCGGGTCGTGAGCGGGTAGAGCTCGTTGTACACAAAGGAGGGAAGGCGCGGGGTGAGCGGCGAACCACCCACGGTGCGGTCATCCCATTGGACTCCAATCGACAAGCCATCGGCTCCGGTCGAGGTGGGCGTGCTCACCCTACAAGCTCCGGCTGAGTCAGTTGTCGCGCCCGTGCAAGCACGAGCCGTTGCATCTCCACGTCGAGCGCCCACTGATTGTAGAGGTAGTTCAAACACACAAGGACAGTGACGCTCGCTCGAAAGCCATCGGGCAGGTTCGGCGTACATGTCGCCAGCATCGGCAAGATGGGCATCGGATCTAACCAGGCATGCGCATCGTGTGGCGGCGTGTCACTCGTCGAGGGCTCGCAGCCGCGCAAGCGTTGGAAGCGTCCGAGCGCTTCCCACACCCACCACTCGTCGTGAAGAAAATGATTAAGAAAATTGACGGTAAAGGTGGCCCATTGCTCGAGGGTGCCCGTTGCATTTTCTCGGATCGCGCACACGCGCACATCGGCGCCTAGGGTGAGGATCGCGTCGGCAACATCACGTCCATAGTCCCAAAGGAGCTCGCGCTGCTCGAAGTAGGAGGCAAATGTCAACTCGGTTGACCATTCGAATGAAGCGACCGATCGGCGAAAGTCGACGTGAATTTGGCGCACAAGCGCGATTGGGTCCACGGTACTTTCGAACCTGAGTATCAAGCCAGGCGGCTTGTGAAGATAGTACCAATTCTTGACCAATTGCTGCGAGCGCAGGCTCTGGACCAGCGATTCGACCTGCGAAAAGAAGAGTCGCTGCTCTGCTTGAGAGGGTGGACGACGGATTCGGAGGTTCGCTTGCGCCCACCCATTCACGATCGGCACCGCTGTATGCGAGAGGGCCACGCAGTCATCATCAGTAAGGGTGACGACGTCTAAAACGAATGCTTCGACTTTATCGAGCTTGACGTTCCACATCAGGGCACGCGATAACATTCGGCCAATCGTCGCCAATCTACGGCATCAAGCGAAGCGCGACCAACAGAAGGAGTCGTCATGTCAATGGTTAAGGTTACTCATAACGGCACGGAGTACGAAGTTACCGCAGAGCAGAAGAAGATCTATGACGCTCTTCCTGCAGAGTTGCAGACGAAGCTCAAGGCGCCTGTGAACGGCGGGCAGCTTGGGGATGAAGAGTTGGCGGTTGCAACCGGCGGAAAGCTCGATCCGAGCAAGCCAGCGAGCCAGCAGTCGACGATTATGTGCGCGTTCTAAGTTTGATGGATCGCCCCGCCTCGTAGAGGCGTTTTATGCCCAGACGCTCTCATGCGCCTGGGCTTGTTTTTTGCGCACCATTGCGCACCAAGGACGGCCGTTTTCTTGCGAAACGAACCGCACAGTTTTCTCTTGATATGTTCGCGGGACGGTGTAGGGTGCGCGCCCCACGCTGGAAGTCCCAATCTTCTGGCATTTTCTAGTTCTCTCGTTTCGTTAGTGGCGCTCGTAACGGCCTGCACCCATCTCCCCGATGGTCCCTGCGGGAACGACGAAGCCTAGAGGTTCAACGATGGTTAGTAAGGCGATAGCTCGCTTTACGCGGATTAGTCCGCGGAAGGCGCGAGTTGTGATCAACCTTATTCGCGGCAGGCAGGCCGGCGAAGCGCTCCAGCTGTTGGAGTTCACGCAGAAAGCCGCGGCCCCGATCGTCAAGAAGCTCGTCGAGAGCGCGGTCGCGAATGCCCGCGTGAAGAGTCCTGGTGTCGACCTCGACACGCTCTTTGTCGAAAAGGCTTTCGTCGATAAGGCGCCGAACAAGCAGATGCGCCGTTGGCGTCCGCGCGCGATGGGGCGTGCGACCCGAATTCAAAAAGGCATGAGTCACATCACGATCGAGTTGGGAGAGCGCTCCTAAGCGCCCCACAGGCACGGAACACGGAGTCGATACATGGGTCAAAAAGTACATCCCTATGGCTTCCGCCTCGGCGTTATTAGGTCGTGGAATTCGAAGTGGTTCGAAGACAAGGCCTACGCCAAGTGGCTTCACGAAGACATTCGCATTCGTCGCGCGGTTAAGGAGTACCTGCGCAACGCGAATATCGCTTCGGTCGAAGTTGAGCGCGCCGCAAACAAGTGCCGCGTGATCGTCTTTACCGCACGCCCTGGCATGGTCATCGGCAAGGGCGGTCGCGGCATCGAGATTCTCAAGACGGGCAACCTTAAGACAGCCGCTAAGGGCGAGGAACTCTTCGCTGGCGTTCAGTCTTTCACCGAGAACGAAGTGTTCGTCGACGTGCAAGAGGTGCGCAAGGCTGAAACCGCCGCACAGCTCGTTGCCGAGAACGTGGCGATGCAACTCGAGCGCCGTGTGGCATTCCGTCGGGCGATGAAGAAGGCGCTCGCGACCGCAATGAAGTTCGGTGCAAAGGGCATTCGTATCCGATGTTCCGGTCGTCTCGGTGGCTCCGAAATGAGCCGCGTTGAGACCTACCGCGAAGGTCGCGTTCCGCTCCACACGCTCCGCGCCGACATCGAATTTGGCCTCGCCGAAGGCCGTACCAAGTACGGCATCATTGGCGTCAAGGTGTGGGTCTTCAAGGGCGAAGTCCTTCAGCGCCGCAATCGGCGCGTTCCTGGTCAAGCTACCTGACCATCTGATTATTTTTTTCGGAGTGCACAATGCTTTCCCCCAAGCGCACCAAGTTTCGCAAAAGAATGAAAGGCAACAACGCCGGTCTCGCATACCGAGGCAGCGATGTGTCCTTTGGTGACTATGCGATGCAGGCCGTCGAGCCTGGTCGTGTTACCGCACGCCAGATCGAAGCAGCCCGTATGGCGATCACTCGCCACGTCAAGCGCCTCGGCAAACTGTGGATCCGGGTTTTCCCCGATCGTCCGGTGACGAGGAAGCCTCTCGAAGTCCGCATGGGTGGAGGCAAGGGTAGCGTTGAAGAATGGGCGGCTGACATTCAGCCAGGCCGCGTTCTGTACGAGCTCGCAGGTGTGGACGAGAAGACAGCCCGTGAGGCCTTCCGCTTGGCAGGTCACAAGCTCCCGATCGGTTTCAAGTTTTTGCTTCGTGGAGTTGAACAATGAGCGCCAACAAAACGCCGGCCGCTGACCTTCGCGGCAAGAGCGATGCTGACTTGGTCGAACAGGGCAAGAGCGTCGCTCGTGGCCTCTTTCAGAGCCGCATGAAGAACTTCACCAACCAGCTCGACAACACGGCTGGGCTGAAGGCCGCACGCCGCGAAATCGCGCGCGTCAAGACGGTCCTCCGCGAGCGTGCGCTCGCAGCGAAAGGCGGAGCGAAGTAATGGCAACGGAACAGACGGCATCGCAAGGATCTGCAGCTCACGGCTTCCGTCGCAAGATGGTCGGCAAAGTGATCCGCGACAAGATGAACAAGACCGTCGTCGTCGAGTGCGTCAGCGCGCACAAAGATGCGCTCTACGGGAAGTACGTCCGCACGCGCGCACGCTACAAGGCTCACGACGAGACCAACCAATACCGAATCGGCGACCAAGTCGAGATTCAAGAGCACAGCCCCATCTCCCGCGAGAAACGATTCATCGTGACCCGCTTGATCAAGAAGTTTGTGCAGGAGTAACCGATGATTCAGATGCGCACGGTGCTCGAGGTCGCAGACAACTCGGGTGCACGAAAAGTCGAATGTATCAAGGTCCTCGGTGGCTCGCGTCGTCGCTACGCCACCGTCGGTGACGTGATCGTCGTGGCTATCAAAGAGGCTGCGGCGGGTCGCGACGTCAAAGTGAAGAAGGGCGACACCGCACGCGCAGTGGTCGTTCGTGTCGCGCGCGAGCAAGGTCGCGCCGACGGCAGCTACATCAAGTTCGACGAGAACAGCGCTGTACTCGTCAACAAAGATGACGAGCCGATCGGTACGCGTATCTTTGGGCCCGTTGCGCGCGAATTGCGAGGCAAGAAGTTCATGAAAATCATCTCGTTGGCGCCGGAGGTTCTCTAATGGCCTCGCGCATTCGTAAGGGCGATCTCGTCGTTGTGATCAGCGGTCGCGACAAGGGAAAAACCGGCAAAATTACGCGAGTGTTTCCTGAGAACAGCAAGGTTCTCGTCGAAGGAATCAACATCGTGAAGAAGCACCAAAAGGAAGCGGGCATCGTCGAGAAAACGCTGCCGCTTCACGCTTCGAAAGTGATGCCGGTCGATCCAGAAACGGGCAAGGGAACACGCGTCCGTTTTGAAGTCAAAGATGGCGAAAAAGTTCGTATCGCAAAGAGCGGCGCGATTATCGCGAACGCTCCGCGGGAGTAACGGGAGCAAACGGAGTAAGCGATGGCAGCCGAGAAACCAGCGAAACCAGCAAAAGCAAAGAAGGCCAAGGGCGAGAGCTCCGGTGGCGGCGAAGCGGCGAAGGCGCTCGTCAGCACTGCCGAGGCCGTTGCTCCACGCTTTGCCGAAAAGTACCGCAGCGATGTCGTCGCCGCGTTGGTGAAGCAGTTTGGATACAAGAATCCGAACCAAGTGCCTCGCCTCGAGAAGATCGTCGTCAACATGGGTCTCGGTGCAGCGGTGGGCAATCCGAAGCTCGTTGACTCAGGCGTCGAAGAACTTCGCTCGATCACAGGTCAACAGCCGGTCGTGACACGCTCCAAGAAGGCCATTGCGAGCTTCAAGCTTCGTGCAGGCTTGCCCATCGGCGCGATGGTTACGCTCCGCAAAGCCCAAATGTGGGAGTTCCTCGATCGCCTCGTTTCGCTTGCGCTTCCACGCACGCGCGACTTCCGTGGCGTTTCTCGCAAAGCGTTCGACGGCAAGGGCAATTACACGCTCGGCCTCAAAGAGCAGATCATCTTCCCCGAGATTAACTACGACCGCATCGACAAGATCAAGGGAATGAACATCACTATCGTCACCACCGCGCGCACCGACGAAGAAGGTCGCGCCTTGTTGCAACATCTCGGCATGCCTTTCCGGGCTGCGTAACCTGGTTTGAGAAAGGTCGCTTTCAGATGGCGCGTGCAAGTCAGTTCGCAAAATTGAATCGAGCCCCAAAGTTCGCAGTCCGAGCGCGAAGTCGCTGCAAGGTCTGTGGGCGGGCTCGTGGTTATTACCGGAAGTTCGAGCTCTGTCGTATCTGCCTGCGCTTGTTTGCGTTGCGTGGAGAGATTCCGGGCGTTGTGAAGGCAAGTTGGTGAAGCCATGATGACCGATCCGATTGCAGATATGTTGGCTCGCATTCGTAACGGGGCGCTCGCGCGTCACGAACGAGTTGAACTCGGGCACTCAAAACTCAAGGAACGAGTTGCTCACGTTCTCAAGAACGAGGGCTTTCTCGACGACGTTCGCGTTGGCGACGAAACGGGCAAGGGAGGCCAGCGCGTGCTGATCCTCGTGTTGCGCTACACCGGTGAACGAACTTCGGCGATCGACGGCATTCGCCGCATCTCGAAGCCAGGTCGTCGTGTGTATCTTGCACACGATCGCATACCACGCGTCCGCTCGGGGCTCGGCGTCTCGATCCTCAGCACCAGCCACGGCGTGCTGACCGATCGCGAAGCCCGCACCCAAAAAGTCGGCGGCGAACTCCTCTGCGAGGTGTGGTGATGAGCCCGACCCCATCACAGCGCCCATCCCAACGCCCTCAGCTTGAAGGCTTGCGGCAATCACGCGTCGGCAAGATTCCGGTCGCCGTTCCGAAGGGCGTTACCGTCACCCTCAAAGACGGCCGCGTCGAAGTCAAAGGACCCAAAGGAAATCTCTCGCGCCCTGTTCCTCCGAACGTCGCAGTCAAGGTCGACGGCGGTAACGTCGAAGTGATGCCGACGATCCCAGGTCGCGACGGCGCTCGCTTTCAAGGTCTCACCCGGTCGCTCATCAACGGCATGGTCGAAGGCGTCGGCAATGGCTACGTCCGCACCCTCGAGTTGAAGGGCACGGGGTATCGCGCGGAGCTGAAGGGCCAAGTCCTGCACCTCGCCCTCGGTCTTTCCCATCCGGTCATCTTTCCGCTTCCCGCGGGAATCAAAGCTGAAATTCCCGGTGACTCCAAGGGCACCATCATCATCGTTACCGGTTCCGACAAGGAGTTGATCGGGCAAACGGTCGCGAAGATTCGTTCCTTCAGGCCACCAGAGCCTTACGGGGGCAAGGGCGTACGCTTCAAGGGCGAGCGCGTTCGTGAGAAGGCTGGCAAAGCTGGCAAAGGTAGCAAGTAAGGACTGAGGATTTAGCCATGGCTATGCAAATTGTTGGTCGAGAGCGTCGTAAGCTCCGCATTCGTCGCAAGGTAAACGGAACGTCAGAGCGTCCGCGCCTCACTGTGTTTCGCTCGGCGAAGCATATTTATGCGCAGGTCATCGACGACGTTGCAGGTGCAACGCTTGCGCACGTTTCGACGCTGTCGAAAGACCTTCGCAACGCTGACGGAACGAAGAGTGACGACGCCAAACGGGTCGGAACGGCTCTCGGAAAAGCGCTTCTTGCCAAGGGCGTCGATAAGGTCGTCTTCGACCGCAACGGATATCTCTACCATGGTCGCGTCAAAGCCCTCGCTGAGGGTGCACGCGAAGCCGGTCTAAAGTTCTGAGGAGACGTGCATGTCTAACGATCACATTGACGAAGAGAAACTCAAGGAACGCGTGATTCACATCAATCGCGTCGCGAAGGTCGTCAAAGGCGGCCGTCGCTTTTCGTTCTCGGCGCTCATCGTGGTGGGTGACGAAAACGGACACGTTGGCGTCGGCCTCGGCAAAGCGAACGAAGTGCCAGAAGCGATCCGCAAGGGCAACGACCAGGCGCGCAAGAACATGTTCAAGGTGTCGCTCGATCGCACGTCAATCCCCCACGCTGTAACGGGCGAATTCGGCGCGGGTCGCGTCTTCCTTCGGCCTGCTTCAGCGGGTACAGGCGTTATCGCAGGTGGCGCCGTACGTGCCGTCGTCGAGAGCGCAGGCATCCACGACATCCTCACCAAGTGCCTCGGTAGCGCGAATCCACACAACGTGGTGAAGGCGACCGTCGAAGCACTCCGCATGCTTCAAAGCCCCGAGCAAGTCGCTTCAAAGCGAGGTCGCCAAGTCAGCGACATCCTCGTTTCGGATCGTCGTTCGACAGCCGACCTGTCGAAGGTGGAGGCTGCAACATGAGCACCCCGAAAGCTGCGGCACCCAAAGCGAAGCTTGTTGTCACCCAAAAGCGGAGCGTGATCGGCCAGCCTGAGCGTGTTCGTGTGACCGTCGCCGGTCTTGGCCTCCGTGGCCCAGGGTCGACCGTCAAAGTTGCAAACACGCCCTCGTTTCGTGGTGCGGTTCGTAAAGTTCTTCACCTTGTGAACGTCGAGGAAAGTGATGGCTGATACACTAAGCAATCTGAAGAAGCCTGAAGGCGCAACCAAGCCAAAGACCCGTTTGGGCCGCGGTGTCGGTTCGGGCCTTGGCAAGACCTCGGGACGCGGTCAGAAGGGCCAGTACGCGCGACGTGCGACCTTCAAGCCGTACTTTGAAGGCGGCCAAACACCGATGCAGCGTCGCTTACCAAAGCGAGGATTCAACCCGCATTCGGCAACGATCATCGCGGAGATTAACCTTTCGACTCTCGAGAACTTTGCGGCGGGAGCTGTCGTTGACATCGCGGCGCTACGGGCACGCGGATTCATCAAGGGTAAGTTCGATCGCGTGAAGATTCTTGGCAACGGCGTGCTCACCAAGAAACTGACCGTTTCGGCGCACTCGTTTAGCAAGTCGGCAGCTGAGAAAATCGCCAAGGTAGGCGGAAAAACGGTTCTACTCGGCGGCGATTCATCGACGGAGGCCTAACGAGCGTCCATGAGCCTATTCGCGAACTGGGGCAACATCGGCAAACTGCCGGAGCTACGTCGTCGCATCATTTTCACATTGGTGATGCTCGGCGCGTACCGCATGGGCATGTTCGTGATGATTCCTGGCGTCGACCGCAAGGTCGTCGGCGAGGTGGTTCGAAATAACTCCAGCGGTTTCCAAAGCTTGATGAACCTCCTCAGTGGAGGCGCCGTTGAGCGCGCTTCGGTTTTCACACTAAGCATCACGCCCTACATCACTGCGAGCATCATGTTGCAGTTGCTGGGGATGGTCTTTAAGCCGCTCGAAGAGCTTCGCAAAGAAGGCGAGGCGGGCTACCGCAAGATCAACCAGTACACACGATATGGTGCGTTGTTGATCGCGTTCGGCTACGCCGTCAACAAGGCGCGCGAGCTTGAAGCGATGACGCAAAGCGACCTCGGTGCAGGCAGCCGACACGCGGTTGGCGATCCCGGTTGGGGCTTTCGCATCACCACGGTGATCACGCTGGTGACCGGCGTCGCGATCATGATGTGGATCGGCGAGCAAATCACGGAACGCGGCATCGGAAACGGGACGTCGTTGCTCATCTTTGCTGGCATCGTGGACGGCGTTCCGAACGCGGTCTTTCAGTATTTCCAAACGAAGAAGGGCGACCTCCAACCGCTCAACCTTGCGCTCATCGGCGCCGTCGTACTCGCTACCGTTGCCGTCATCGTCTTCTTCGAACGTGGGCAGCGCCGCATTCCGATTTACTACGCGCGCCGTACGGTGGGCCGCCGCGTCTATGGTGGTCAAGAATCTTACCTACCGATTCGCGTCAACACTGCGGGGACGATCGGTCCGATTTTCGCGAGCTCGCTCATTGCCTTTCCTGGTCAGCTCGCAGCCTGGGGTGTGCCCGGCATGGCCGCCGTGCAGAATGCGGTTCAGCGCGGCGATTGGGCGTTCAACACGGTCTACATCGCGCTCATTGTCTTCTTCTGCTTCTTCTACACGGCGGTTACCTTTCAAACGGTCGACGTCGCCGACAGCCTCAAAAAGCAACAAGCGTTCATCCCAAGTGTTCGCCAAGGAAAGAGCACCGCGGAGTACATTGACTTCGTTCTCACGCGCGTGACGGCGGGAGGCGCGCTCTACGTTGCCGCGGTGTGCGTCATCCCCACGGTCCTCAGCCAGAGTCTTCGCATTCCGTTCCAGTGGGGTGGAACCTCCATCATGATTGTCGTCGGCGTCGCTCTAGACACCGTCAATCAGATCGAAGCTCAAAGTAAGCAATACGACGGCGTTACGTCCGGAGCCAACCGCGCTCGAATCAGTGGCCGGAGGGCGGGATGAGAATCGTTTTCGTCGGTCCCCCAGGTTCCGGAAAAGGGACGCAAGCCAAGGTGCTGTGCGAGCGCTTTTCAATTCCTCAGGTATCGACGGGCGACATGCTTCGCGCGGCGAAGGCCGAAGGACGTCTTCCCGCCGAAATCGTGCAAGCGATGGCATCTGGGGGACTTGTGCCCGATTTGGTGGTCATCAAGTTGATTGACCAACGGACCGCGCAAGCGGATGCAAAGGCTGGTTTTTTGCTCGACGGCTTCCCGCGTACTGTGCCGCAGGCCGAAGCCCTCGGCACGATGCTGGGCGCAAATGCGCTCCGGCTCGACGCTGTGATTGCGCTCGACGTTCCGGAGGAACTGCTCATCGAGCGGGCAATTCACCGCCGAACCGACAAACGGACTGGACAGATCTACCATTTACAGTATAAGCCCCCCCCTCCGGATGCTGACCTCGAACATCGTCACGACGATCACGAGGACGTGGTGCGCAAGCGCCTCGCAACGTACCTGGCGATGACCGCAGATTTGCTGCCGTACTACGAAAAGGCGGGCTTGTTGACTCGAGTGAATGGTGTTGGAGAGGTGTCAGAAGTGACCGATCGCTGCTTGGCAGCACTCAACCTGGTAGTGAACAGGGGAGGCAGCCATGGGTGAGCGGCGCGAACGCAAAGAAGCAAAAGGCGACAAACTCGAATTTGATGGCGTGGTGCTTGAAGCCCTTCCGAACGCCATGTTTCGGGTCAAGTGCGACAACGGGCTGGTTGTCCTCGCCACCATCAGCGGCCGCATGCGCCAATTTTACATTCGAATCCTGCCGGGCGATCGCGTGACCGTAGAAGTAAGCCCCTACGATCCAACACGTGGCCGCATTACGTACCGACACAAGTGAGCAAGCGAGAAGGTCATGAAGGTTCGTCCGTCGATCAAAGTTATCTGTGCAAAATGCAAGGTCGTACGCCGCAAGCGCGTCGTGAGGATCATTTGCGAGAATCCCAAACACAAGCAGCGTCAAGGTTAAGGTAAATCCATGGCTCGCATTGCAGGCGTCGACCTTCCTCGACACAAGCACGTCGCTTACTCGCTCCCGTACCTCTATGGCATCGGCCGCGCTCTCGCGTTTGAGCTCTGTGCTCGCGCGAACATTCCGCCCACCAAGAAGACCGAGGAGCTCAACGAAAACGAGATCCGACGCATTCGCGAACTTCTCGAGACCGAATACAAGGTCGAGGGCGATCTCCGTCGTGAAGTGCAGATGAACATCAAGCGTTTGATGGATCTCGGCTGCTACCGCGGCCTTCGTCATCGCAAGGGTTTGCCCGTCAACGGCCAGCGCACGCACACCAACGCGCGTACGCGCAAGGGCCCACGCAAGGGTGTTCTCCAACGCGCGAAGCCCCGCGTATAAGCCCCCTTCAACGTTCTCTGATGCAAGCAGCTGGAGTTTAGTATGTCGACCGCCAAGACCGCCGCCCCGAAGGGCAAGTCCACCAAGCGCAAGGTTCGAAAGAACGTTTCGACGGGCATTGCGCACATTCAATCGACCTTCAACAACACCGTCGTGACGATCACCGACATCAACGGAAACACGTTGTCTTGGTCGAGTTCAGGGGCGAAGGGTTTCAAGGGTTCGCGCAAGAGCACACCTTTCGCGGCGCAGCTTGCTGCAGAAGAAGCCGCCCGTCGTGCGCAAGAACACGGCGTTCGTTCGGTGGCTGTCTTCGTGAAGGGCCCAGGCTCGGGTCGCGAGTCGGCACTCCGCGCGCTGCAGTCCGCAGGTTTTCGCGTCACGTTGATTCGTGACGTCACGCCAGTTCCGCACAACGGCTGTAGGCCGCCGAAGCGCCGCCGGGTTTAGTTTTGTTGTTACCTGCGGTTCGCGTGGGAGTGTTGGACGGCACCACCCATTTATCGCTTTTTGGTCGTTACCCGGTCGCGTGGGAGTGTTGGACGGCACCACCCATTTATCGCTTTTTGGTCGTTACCCGGTCGCGTGGGAGTGTTGGACGGCACCACCCATTTATCGCTTTGCGTTGGGGCCTGCAGTTTCGCGTGAGGATAGTAGACGGGGCATCCCGCCCTGGTGGGGCGTTGGTGTGGTCAAGCAGATTGACGCTGTTGAGGGTCGCGCGTATGCGGCTCTTGGCGTTTCTAGGGTTTCGAGTTTGGAAAAGGTTTACACGGGCAGGCGACGGTTTTTCCCGGAGAGCGGGTTCAAAGGGAAGCGCGAGATCGCCGCGTGAACATCAGTGAAGAAAAGGTGAACATGAGCAGCACGAATATTGTCACTCGCAACTGGCGCGATCTCATTCGTCCGCGTGGCATTCAGGTGGAACCTGAGTCGCTCACGGAGTTCTACGGCAAGTTCACCTGCGAACCGCTCGAACGCGGCTTCGGCATCACGATTGGCAACTCGCTCCGTCGAGTGCTGCTCTCCTCGCTTCAAGGCGCGGCGATCACCGCTGTTCGCATCGAAGGTGCGCTCCACGAGTTCACGGCTGTTGGCGACGTCGTCGAAGACGTGACCGACGTCATCTTGAACCTCAAAGAAGTCGTGCTTCGTGCGGCGCAAGCCAAGACGTACACCGTGCGCATCGAGAAAGAGGGCCCTGGTCCTGTTTACGCGCGCGACTTGCAACTCGTCGACGGCTTGATGGTGCTGAACCCTGACCACCTCGTCGCAACGCTCGACAAGAAGGGCCCGCTTGTTGCGGAGCTGACGGTCAACGTTGGGCGAGGGTACGTGCCTGCGGAGCGCAACAAGGCTCCGACCATGTCGATCGGCACCATTCCAATCGACGCGTTGTTCTCGCCTGTTCGAAAGGTGAACTACACCGTTACGAATGCGCGCGTCGGTCAAATCACCGACTACGACAAGCTCACACTCGAAGTGTGGACGGACGGAAGCGTCAAGCCGCAAGACGCGGTTGCCTACGCTGCGAAGATCATGAAGGAGCAGCTCACGATCTTCATCAACTTCGAAGAAACCGAAGAGACTGCCTACGCACCAGTCGGTGGCGAAGACGAGCCGCTCAACGAGAAC
Organism: Myxococcales bacterium; assembly: GCA_023248735.1. Classification (GTDB taxonomy): domain Bacteria; phylum Myxococcota_A; class Polyangia; order Polyangiales; family Polyangiaceae; genus JAHFDX01. The sequence goes on along the minus strand of JAHFDY010000043.1, from coordinate 6,691 downwards.
CTCTTCCGCTCGGTTGACGAGCTCGAGCTCTCGGTTCGTTCGGCGAACTGCTTGCAGAACGCAAACATCTCGCTCATCGGTGAACTTGTGCAACGCACCGAGTCCGACATGCTCAAGACCAAGAACTTTGGTCGCAAGAGCCTGAAGGAAATCAAGGAGATCCTTTCCAACATGGGTCTCTCGCTCGGCATGAAGATCGACAACTGGCCCCAGATGCTCGAGCGCTGGAAGGCGCAGCAGGCACAGAACTAAAGAGGTCGAAAAATGCGCCATTCAAATTCAGGTCGGAAGTTCGACCGCAATTCCAGCCACCGTCGCGCGATGTTTCGCAACCTCGCCGCGAATCTCATTCTCCACGAGCGCATTCAGACCACCGATGCGAAGGCCAAAGAGCTTCGCCGCGTCGCTGAAAAACTTGTGACCAAGGCACGTCGTTTGGGCGCGGTGGGGTTCACCCCGTTCGCCCAACTCTCGGATGCTGATAAGTCGCGACGCCTTGCGGTGGAGCGTCAACTCAGTGCATTCCTCCCGCGCTTCGGTACCCGCATTGAAAAGGGCGGCTCGTCACGCAAAGTTGATCTCGTCGAGAAAGTTCTCGTCGAGCTCAGCAAGCGCTTCGAGACCCGCGCTGGCGGCTACACGCGCATCATCAAGCTCGGCCCCCGCCGCGGCGACAACGCGCCGATGTCGATCATCGAGTTCGTGGGTGATGGCAGTGGAGTCGAGGCAGCCGCAACGGCGTAACGCGCAGTCCTCATCGTCAAGGTGAGGAACGATTAGTAAAGAGGGGTCGCAGTGATGCGCCCCCTTTTTCGTTGCTTGGTGATGACCGCGTTGCATGCGGCGCGCCTGTCTGGGGCAAGAGAAGATCTCTGAGCCGAAATGCCTGCCCTACGTCGCGCGCCGTGGCAATCGCACGAAGACCACGGCTAACGCAATTGCCAGCGCCAGTGCGCCGAGTGAAAGCGGCCACCATAGACTCTTCTTCGCATAGTCTGCACGCACGTCGTCAAGTTGATTGACTTTTTGTCGTGGGGCCATAAAATTAGGGTCAAGTGTGCTCGCACGCTCATACAACGGGCGCAGCGCGAGCGGCCCAAGCGATGTTCGCTCCTCGGCGTCGAGATAGACGAGCCGTGCGCGCACCGCGTTCTCTCGTGGCGAGTTTGCGCTCAGGCGAAGCGTACGTTCAAGCGTTTGCCTCGCGAGGGGGCGATCGGTCTCGATGAGGCGATCGGCGGCGTCAAGCAGCGTGCCCACGAGTTCTGCCCTGCGCGTTGTGGTGGGCTGCCTTGCAAGTGCGTCTTCGATTGCGCTGAGGCCTTGGGTAAGATCGCCGTTGCGGATGCGCGCCAGTCCGTCGTCCAGACGTGTGTCAACATCGCGCATGCGAAGCTTGTCGGTGGCCTCGAATATGCCTTTGGCGAGCGCTTCGAAATCGAGCGCCTCGCCTGAGCGACCCGTGAGGGTTAGGTAGACCTCCTTGGTCTTGAAGACGGCGTCGCGGCCATACGCCAAGACGGCCTTGCGCGCTGCTTCGCGAATGCTCGAATTGTCGGCGGACACGAGCGACAGAATCACCGGTAGGGCATCCAGATTGCGCGCGGCGCCGTATACGTCAAGCACATTGACCAATGCGCCTGGGTCCTTCATCTGCACTACATCGCTGGCGGTGCGTTTGGTGAGGAGCTCGAGTTGCCCTGAGGCCCAGCCGCGGCTTTTGAGGTCGGGCGAGGTCAATTGCATCTCCAATAAAGCGACGACCCCTTCGTCGCCGGCCTCTCGAATCACGTCGAGCGCGAAGGATTCGGCTCTCAGTCCCTCAAGGACCGTTCTGCGCCCTGCGGCGGTCCTCTGCGTACCGAGGCTGCGAAGGATACAAAAGCGAGATAGCGTTTTCGCTTCCGAGGCCGTGAGCTCTCCGGTCTTGGCGAGCCACTCATTGGGCTTGCCGGTAGCGGTGGCGCGATTTGACTGAAGCAACTGGGCGATCTCGTCAGCCTTTCCGGTGGCCGCTGACTTTGAAAGACGGTCGCACATTTGACGCGGGGTCTCGTCGTTGTTCGAGCTGGCCAAGGCAGAGATCGTCGCGGAGAACGACGCGAGCGTGGCCGCAAGGATGAGGGCGTGCTTCATGTTGAGAGAACGCTCCTGCCCCGTGGCTTCATTCGAGATGGCTCACTCAACAATGGAAAAATCTGGGAATTCGCCTGTATAACCCCGCCAACGCACGTCGAGATTCTCCACCCGCGCGGCGCTTGGTCCGTGGCGGGCCCAATGGACGATTTCGCGAATGCCCTCTTCTTCGCCCTCAGCCACCAGCTCGACGCAACCGTCGTTCCGATTGCGCACCCAGCCGGTGAGTCCTAGTCGGCGCGCTTCGCGTTGAGCCGCGGCTCGGAAAAAGACTCCCGTGACGCGTCCGCGAATCAACAATTGAACGTGCTTGGCGGCCATGGTTTCAAATTCGGCAGAAGCAGAAGGGTGAAAGTTTACTCGCCTTCCAGCGATTCGTCGACCCGTGTGATTGCCAGCAGTTTGGAGGGAGACGGTCCCTTCGACTAACGTGACGTTTGCCGTGTTTGACGCTGTCCGACTTGAAACGCCGTCGTCGCCTTGCTTCGTGCCCGAAGGTGTCTTTGACGCGTTCGGGTGGTGTGAAAGCGACTGGTTGGAGTGGCGTTGCCCAGTCGGTGCCTTTCGTGAGAGCACCCCCATCGACGGGTCCGATCCGGAGCGCATGGTGTTTGTGTTCCGCGAGCCGTGCCAGTTCTTGCCGTGCGAGCTCGCGAAGGTCCACGCGTTTGGATACGGGTTCGACCAAGAGTGGGCGCTTGCTCCTTATGCGATCGATGACGCGACAGACGCATTTTTCGCGCGAACGCTTCAACCGAGAAATCTCGTATTCCTCGCGGCGGATAATTTGAACGCGCTCTTTTGGGGCCTCCACGACTGGGTTCATTTCCACAATCATGGACCGTTCGACCGGGTGGCGTGGACGGAGCTGCAATGCGATCTCACCGCGCTGCATTGGCTTGCGAGGAGTCGGAGACGTATCGGAATTTCAGTAAGCCGCTTCGACTCATTGGTTCATGAAATTGACGAATTGGCGACGAAGCGGTTTGCGCCGACAGATAGAGATGCCGCGCGAATGCGGAAGATCGCCGCGGACCAATTTCGATCCATTCGTAACGTGGAGTGTGTCGATTGAGCGACGAGCCCGTGTCGTCCGTCGTTCCTTGCCTGGGGTGTGGCAAGGCGGTGGATCGTTTGCGTGCGGGGCATGTCGCGATCATTGATGGCAAGTTCGTTTACTTTTGCAACATCGCCTGCAAACTCTCCTACCACGAAGGCCGTCGCGTTCAGATGCCCGATGATGTGGAGACGATGGCGCCGCCACGTGTCGCGGCGTCAATTCCGCGCATGCCTAAGCCATCTCGCCTGCCCGCGATGGACGTGCTCGAAGTCGAGCCAAATTATTCGTCCGAGGACGTGATGCCTCACACGCTGCGATCGGGAATTTCGTCGCGCGCCCGGTCGCAGCCTGCGCCTGAAGATCGCCCGTCGAAACTTACCTCGTTGGCCTTCGCTTGGACGGGAATCGCAGCGTCTTCGTTGACGCCGATGAGTGCGTTATTCGGCGCTTCGGCCGGGCACGTGCGCGTTGGTCTCGTCCTTCTTTCGGGCCTTTGTGTGAGCGCCCGCACCTTTGCGATGGGTTCAGAGACTGTTCGCTCACTGCTCGACATCGCCCCCCCCCTCATGGCGCTTGGCGCAAGCATGAGTGCAGAGATCCGCGGTGAGTCGCAGGCGAGCACACTGACTCTTTTTGCGGCGGCGCTGCAGGGGGCTTGGCTCGTTTTCGCCACCGTTGAACAATGGGCGCGTGATGCTCTGCAAAGGGCGCGAAAGGAGCGTGAAATCGCACTGCCCGAGCACGCGTGCGTTGTGCGCGGCGTAGCTGTTGAGCGCGTCCCTGTGGCTGATTTGCGCGATGGTGACGTCGTTCGCGTGGGTGCTGGTGAAGTCCTCGGCATCGATGGCACTGTGATCTCAGGAAGCGCGACTGCCCTTGGTTGGGCATTTGCGACAAACAAAGTTACGAAAGCGCCCGGCGAATTGCTCTTTGCCGGGGCGCGCGTGATCGATGGCGAACTCGATGTCGCTTCGAGCACGGTCGCGTCACACCTGGGGGAAGAGGATTCACTGTTCGTGCGCCGCCTGTCACAGTTTGTGACGATGTGGTCACCGGTTCTTTCGATTCTCGTTGGCGGCGTCGTGAGGCTCAACTCGGGTTCCTGGGAGCTCGGGCTTGCCGTCGCTGCTGCCGTCCTCATGATGCTGCAATGCAAAGGTTTCTTGCTCGCCGCGCGTCAGCTGGTTTTCTCGGTATCGCGTCGGGCTGAAGAAGCGGGTATTCGATTTCGTGACATCGTGAGTTACGAGTACCTCGGACGCGTTGACGCGTGCGCATTCAGTGCGCGTGGCGTTGTGTATGCGGGTCTTCCGGAAGTCACCGAAGTCCACGCGTTCGGCGACGCGACTGAAGAGATGGTGTTGCAACTTGCGGCCGCTGTCGCGACTCATACCGACGAGACGATTCACCAAGGCCTCGAGCGGGCGCGGAAGGCACGCGGTCTTCCGCGAGAAACAGTGCGTGGCGCGCGCACCTCGGCGACCGGCGCGGTGTCGGCTTTGGATCAGTCGGCGCAGCGCATTGTCTTCGGCACGCGCTCGCAACTCGTGGAAGAGAAGCTCAGTGTTGCGATTGCCGACGAGATGGCAACCGCTCACGAAGAGCAGGCGCGGAACGTGTTTCTCATCGCGCTCGGGGATCGCGTTATCGGTAGCCTCGTTTTGCAGTCCGTGTTGCGGCCGGAAGTGCGATCGGCCGTGCGTTCGCTGATCGATCTTCACGTCGAGCCCATTTTGATGAGCGAAGACTCGGCCGATGCCGTTGCTGCTTTGGCACGTGGTCTCGGCATTACACACGTTCGCGCGGACGTTCCGGTGCGAGCGCGCGCAAATGCGATTCGCGATTTGGCCACGGCGGGCCGAACCGTCGCTTTCGTTGGCCTATCGAAGCGTGATGCTGAGCCGATGCTCGCGGCCCACGCCGCGATCGCACTCGATGCTGCGGGCGCCGCGCCGTGGGCTGCGACGCTTGCGACGACGGACATGCGCGTGGCTGTGCAAGCGATCAGCTTGCCACGCGCTCTTCGCGAACAGTTGCCCCGTGCCCTGGCAATTTCAGTGTTTCCATCGATGGTGGCCCTTGGCCTTGCCACCTTTGATTTGGTGCATCTTGCCCTGGTTCCACTCGCAACACTGGCCGGGCTTGGGACGGCGATGCTCTACGCAAGGTCCGAACCCCGCATAGCTGGGCGGAGTGGTTGAACCACTCACCGTGGTCATAACTTTCGAGCGGGACTTTCCTGCGCCACTCCTTTCCTGCGCCACTCGTTGTCAGCACCAATCGCTACGTGTCGCATACACCCGTCGCGGCGGCCTTCGTGGGAGCTCGTCAAGGCTCCGGTACGCCGATATCCTCAATGTTGAACGTGGATAAGGCCGCGCCCTCAGCGAAGAAGACGAAAGCATCAGCGGAAGCTGAGGCTTACGGCCGCCGTGTAGGCACCGTCATCAAGGGGAAATGGCAGGTCGATGCGCTTCTTGGCGTTGGAGGCATGGCGGCGGTTTATGCAGCGACGCATCGCAATGGGCAGCGTGTCGCGCTGAAAATTCTGCATCCGGACTTTTCGAAGGAATCCACGGTGGCTTCGCGTTTCCTTCGCGAGGCGTATGTCAGCAACAAGGTTGGTCACCCGAGCTGCGTGAGCGTCTTCGACGACGACGTAACAGAGCAGAATGAACCGTTTCTGGTGATGGAACTCTTGCTCGGCGAGACCCTGCGGCAACACTGGCAGCACGCAGGGCCGAAAATGGCCGTCGACGAGGTACTTCGGGTCGTTGATCCAATTCTGGATTGTCTGCAGGCTTGCCACAAGATTGGCGTCATTCACCGTGACTTGAAGCCGGCGAATATTTTTTTGACAAGCACCGGAACTGTCAAGGTTCTTGACTTTGGCATCGCTCAGTTCCGTAGTTCGACGACCGAGCGCACTGCAGCCGGTACAGCTCTCGGAACGCCTTCGTACATGTCACCCGAGCAGGCAATGGGACTGGTCGACCAGCTCGACGGTCGCGCTGACCTCTTCTCCGTTGGCGCGATGATGCACGCGCTTCTCACGGGGCAGCGGATCAACAAAGGTCGCACAGAAAACGAAGCACTCGTAATGGCTGCAACGAAGCCCGTTCCGTCGATTGCGCGGTTGGGGTCGGAGCTGCCCGTCGACGTGATCGCGCTCGTGGATAAGGCGCTTGCGTGGGATCGACGCAATCGATTTGCCACGGCGCAAGAAATGCGTTCCGCCGTCATTTCGGCGCGTGGAAAAGATGTCCCTCCGGCGGTTCCTTCGCGTCCTGAATTCGAGAGCCGAGAGCCGCCGACGGGTCCTTCCGCGAATCGTGCGGTTCCGGGGCGTCAGAGTGTCACGCCGCCACCTTCGCCAAGCTCGCCCAGTTCGCTGCAACGCGACTCCGCGATGACCGAGTCGCGCCTCACCGAACTTCGCGATGTGTTCAAACGCATCGACCGCTTGCTTCCAACGCATCGACAAATGGGCTGGGA
>JAHFDY010000208.1 GCA_023248735.1 Myxococcales bacterium | reverse complement strand
GTCACCCCCGACGAAGTAATCGCGGGCAGTCAAAACGCATTCTGGTGGCAGTGCACGAACGATGCAACTCACGAATGGAATACCGCCGTCGTGAATCGGACTAGCACCGGCACCGGCTGTCCATGGTGCAAGAACCGGCGGGTCTCACCGACGAACTCCCTCTCAGCGCTCTTTCCCGAGATCGCCGCGCAGTGGCACCCAACCAAGAACGGCCGTCTGCAACCCGAGAACGTTATTGCGGGCAGTGGCAAAAAATACTGGTGGCAGTGCACGAACGACGCAACCCACGAATGGATCGTTAGCGCCGACAGTCGAACTCGTGCCGGAAGTGGGTGTCCCCAATGCAGCAACAAGCGAGTGTCAACAGCGAATTCTCTAGCAGCGCTCTTTCCCGAAATCGCGAAGCAATGGCACCCGACAAGAAACGGTGAAGTACGACCCGAAAACGCCATCGCAGGAAGCGCAAAAAAATACTGGTGGAGATGCCCAATCGATACGACTCACGAGTGGCGTACCGCGCCTGTTAACCGAACTAGCCGAGGGAGCGGCTGTCCTCTCTGCCGAAACATGCAAGTATCCGCGACGAACTCTCTGTCGGCGCTATTTCCCGAGGTCGCCAAGCAATGGCATCCATCCAAGAACGGTGATCAGAAGCCCGAGAACGTCATCGCGGGCAGCAACAAGAAATATTGGTGGAGGTGCACAGTCGCCCCCGAGCACGAATGGTGCGCTACCGCCAATAAGCGCACGGGCGGCGGGACGGGGTGCCCGCAGTGCGACAATAAGAAGGTCTCCCCAACGAACTCTCTGTCGGGGCTCTTTCCGCAGATAGCCAGGCAATGGCACCCATCGAAGAACGGGAAGGTGAAGCCTCAGCAGGTGGTGGCTGGGAGCCACAAAGGATACTGGTGGAGGTGCGCGACCGACGAAGCGCACGAGTGGTTTGCCAGCGCAAAAAACCGGACTCACGGTCGACGAGGCTGTCCTCAATGCAGCAATAAGAAAGTCTCGGCGACAAATTCTCTCTCCGCACTCTTTCCGGAGATCGCGAAGGAGTGGCATCCAACAAGGAACGGCAAGCTCAGCGCCGCGGGCATCATTGCCGGAAGCACAAAGGACTATTGGTGGCAGTGTGCCAATGAAGCAGCACACATTTGGCGAGCAAAACCTGTAAAGCGCATCGCCGGTGACGGTTGCCCCCGATGCAACGTTGGTTGGACCGTAAGCGCCGTCCGAGGATTCGTCGCCTCGCTTCTTCCAATAGTCGAAACCCTCTCCCCCGCCGAGCGCTACGCCATCTTCCAACAACAAGGTCTCCTCGGCACCGATCGCAAATCCCAAGGCTTCGTCAAGGCCCTCACCACCGGCCGCTTCCCCCACGCCGAACTCGAAAAATTCACAAACGGCTCCCCTTCCCTCGCCGACCAATTCTTCGACGACAACACGCTCACCACCGAACAACTCGACGCCTCACCGCTCGACAACTCACTTGACGATCGCGTCGCTCCCACGCTCGACGGCGACAACAGCGCAACAACACTGCCTCTCGTTCAGACAAGCGCCGCCCTCGCAGTTCTCGAGCATCACGTCGTCGCCTCAGGCGACAAAGAGACCACCGAGTTTCTCGTCGCCTCTGCGAGCGGCAAGCTTTGGCGGCACGCTTACAAAGATGCACCTGCTGCCGTCGCGCAAGCGGAGGCTCATGACGGAACGTTCGGGAAAGAAGTGCGCGATACGTTTTTGCGCGAATATGCGGCGGCGACTTCGCTTGTGATTCCGAAGGGATATGCGTTCGCTCTCAAGGGGGTCGTCACCGCTCCGAATCTCATGCAGCGACTCGTTGCGGTTCGCGTTCGTGATCAACGTCGCTATGGCAACTGGTCGGGCACCGGTGCGGGCAAGACGCTCTCGGCGATTCTTGCGACGCGCGTCGCAAATGCGAAGCTCACCGTCATTTGCTGTCCGAATGCTGTCGTCGACAATTGGTCGAAGCAAGTGCAGAGCATTTTTCCTGGCAGTGTTGTTGCGACCAAATCTTGGAATCCCGATTGGCCGGCCTCAGGTCATCGTTATCTTGTGATGAACTACGAGCAGTTTCAGCAGGCTGACTCCGAAGGTGATCTCAAAGCGTTTCTCGAGCGAGAGAAAGTCGACTTCATTGTCGTCGACGAAATTCACTACGCAAAGCAACGCCACAGCGACAACTTCTCAAAGCGCAAGCGACTCGTCATGGGTCTCGTCAGTGGGGCGCAAGCCAAGTCGAAAGACGTTTGCGTTCTCGGCATGTCAGCGACGCCGGTTATCAACAACCTTCAAGAAGGTAAGAGTCTTGTCGAACTCGTCACCGGGCTCGAGCACGACGATCTCGACACCAAGCCGACCATCGCAAACTGTCAGCGCCTTTACCGAAAGTTAGTCACGCACGGAACGCGACTTGTTCCCGACTATGCGGCGCAGCTCGAAACCGATCCGATCCCGATCGATTGTTCCGAATTTCTCGACGACATTCGTGCGCTCGGTAGTGAACATGGGCCTCTCGAGCTCGAGAAGATTCTCACGCGAGCGCGCATTCCGACGATCGTCGCGCAGCTGAAGCCGGGCAAGAGAACGCTGATTTACACTCACTACGTTGACGACATTGCGAAGATGCTGTCCGACGCGGTGAGCGCGGCTGGGATGCGCGTTGGTTTGTACACGGGCGACGACAAGACGGGTCTCACGCAGTTTCTACAAGGCGACGTCGACGTTTTGATTGGCTCAAGTTCGATCGGCACCGGCGTCGATGGCCTGCAGCACGTTTGCGATCAACTCATCATCAACGTGTTGCCTTGGACGAGCGCCGAGTACGAACAGCTCGTCGGACGCATTCATCGACAAGGTCAACTATCGGAACGAGTTCGCGTTGTGATTCCGACGACCTTTGCCATCGTCAACGGCGAGCGTTGGTCATATTGCGATTCGAAGCTCGCACGCATTCGCTACAAGCGTTCCATCGCTGATGCGGCCGTCGATGGGGCTGTTCCCGAAGGCAACCTCCGCTCCCCCGCCCAAGCCCAGGCCGACGTCATGGCATGGCTACAGCGCCTCGATCGCGGCGAAGAAGCGCAAATCACACGTCGTCCTATCGTCGTACCGCTCGACGACAACGATCCAAAAGCCGAAGAACGTCGCATTCGCAAGTACGGCGATTTCTCCACGATGAACGCGCGCATCAACGGCACCCACAGCGCAAAAACGTCAACAAGGTTAACCACCAACCCCGACGAATGGGAGCGCTACCACGCGCTCTATCGTCAAGCGCGACGCAGCTGGGTCGTCGTGCCCTACGAAGAAGTCATTCGATGGGCGAAACACCGCGAGGATCTCGTCATCGGAGATTTCGGCTGCGGTGAAGCGCTGCTCGCGCCCGCGCTAAGCGATCGTCATGTCGTCCACAGCTTCGATCATGTGGCGATCAACAAAGACGTCATCGCCGGCGACATGAGTCACACGCCGCTTGAAGACGCGTGTCTCGACGTTGCGGTGTTCTCGCTCTCACTCATGGGAAGCAACTTCACCGACTACATTCGTGAAGCCCATCGCACGTTGAAGCTCGATGGGTTGTTGCTCATTTGGGAGGCGCGCAGTCGGTTTGAGGATCCGCAGGTATTTACACGCGAGCTTGAGCGACTCGGATTTCGTGCTCATGCGGAGGAGCGAGGGCCGTTCTTGTACATCGAAGCACGCAAGACAGAGCGCGTACCCGATTCGACTGCGGCCCTTCACTTCTGAAGGTCGCTTTCGGCATGGGTCCAGGCAGATTTGCGCTTCGCGTGGTATCGGATACACGATACAATGAACCCGCGCCAGGTGCTTGAGGCGTTCGACCGTCATCTCGCGGCGATGTCTCTGCGCCTCAATGCGGTTGTCATTGGTGGAACGGCCCTCAACCTGCTTGCCGTCGTTTCGCGCCCGACAAGAGACTGCGACATCCTGCATCCAGAACTTTCTCCCGAAGTCGCGATCGCAGCCCAAGCGTTTGCCATTGCGCTTCGGAGACGCGGTGAAGTTGCTTCAGGACGATTGGCTCAACAATGGTCCAGCTTCACTCGCCGCGACGCTCCCGTCAGGTTGGCAAGATCGCGTGCAACTTGTTTTTTCCGGAGTTGCCATTGAACTGCACTGCATGGGTCGCAACGACCTTTTGATGTCCAAGCCGTTTGCTCTCTGCGATCGAGCAATCGATCTCGCCGACTGCGTCGCCCTCGCGCCAACACAAGAAGAACTTCGGCTCGTCATGCCATGGCTCGAGCATCAAGATGGCAACCCAGGCTGGAAGGACCACGTACGGGTCATGTTTGCTGATCTTGCAAAGAGGCTCGGTCATGGCCTTTAAGCGCGCCCTTTGCGTGGCGACTCCCGAACCCGAAAGTCTCACCGCTGCCATGGCTGGCATCGGAATGAACTTCGCTTCCGCTGCGGCAAACGAGCCCAACATCGAAGACACACTTTTTTTTGCCTCTGTCGAAGGTGTCGACAAAGAGGACTTCCGCGTTTTGGCAATCCTCGTCACATGGTTTGGCGTTCATCACACTTGGGTGAATGCCGATCGCCTCACGAAGGTCGTCATCAAGAACGGTTCATCCAGAGTGCGCGCCTTCTGGTGTGGTCTCGCGCAGTGGCAAGAAAAAGACCGTCGCTTTGCGCGGCTCGCCATGCTTCACAAGAGACGCATTGATCTACTCTCAAGCGGAGCTGATTTTCAAATCCGCCGTCACGGTGAAGACCCGCGCTTCGAAGGCACGTGCATTCGCATTCCTGCAAACCTCCTGCGCGCTCGGGGTGCTGACGTACTGAGTCCTGAAGAGCTTGCGCTTCGTCATCGCGCCTATCGCTATCGCGTTGCGGTTGGTCCGAATTACCGTGCCGATCTGTTGGCCACGCTTGAAGCCGAACCTCGCCTTTCGGCTTCTGACCTTGCCCGTCGCACGTACGCATCGTTCGCGAGTGCGTGGCAGGCCAAGCGTGATTTTGTCATCGCGTTTGGTGAGAATGGGCAGCGCAAGTTCGGCCTTCGTGAGAAGAAGGAAAAGCAGAGCGCGTGAGCCGCGCTTCTTGCTTGAGCGCCTCGCGCTTCACGCTACCCACGCCAGAATCGCTTCACGAAGCGCAGCATGCAGCGTGATGCCCTTCTTCTTCGCGCGCGCTTCGAGAAGTTTCCACACCTCGTCCGGAAAGCGAACCGATCGCGGGGACGTGCCTCCGACTTCGTCGAGCTTCGTCGGACGCCCTCTGCCGACTTGCACCGTAATCCCCTCTTTTGCAATGCGCGCCGCATGATGGTTAGGGCGCACGCGGACTTTGGTGAAGTCGACCTCTGGCATCTCATTGAGCGATGCCTTCGAGGGTTCGGCGTGCTTGGCTTTGGCCTTAGTCGCCTTCTTCATAGCGTCTCCGTTCAGGTTTGGTTGCTAACCGCGCACTAATCAGCCGGGTTTCTAAGTCGTGCTTTTCGACGAAGACTGTGACGAGAACTCGCGCGTGCGTTGACATGCCGATGAGGATTGCGCGATGGGCGTGTACGTCATCGTCGATGATGATGCCGAGGGGATCGGCAAACGCGGTGACCGCCTCGTCGAAGAGGACGCCATGCTTCATTTGATTCGTACGTGCCTTTTTGGGGTCCCACACGTAGCGCACAACAATAAGAGTAATACATTATTATGCAGACGCAAGTGATCTATGTAGGTTTGCGTTCAAGCTTAGGGGGCTACGCCGCTCGGCTAAAGGTAACCCTTGCAGACACGCCGAGCGCGCCCAGCACACGCAGCATCAAGTCGGTCGAAATATCTTTGGTGTGCCGATTCATGATCGCCGTAATTCGCGAACGCGACGTACCCGACGCGGCGGCCACCTGCGCGTGAGTCAGCTTCTTGCGCTCTACGACATCGATGATCTTCGTGTTGAGAGCGCTACGAACCGCGAACTCGATTCCGTCTGCTCGTGTGAGACCGAGCACTTCGGCGAGATCAGGCGCGTTCTTGAAGCGCGCAAGCAGAGCGAGGCAACCTCGCCCAAATGTGGTCAAGAATTTGAACTATGTGTAGCGGAGTTCGCAAACGATTTACGGCGAGAGCGCCACTTTCATACGATTGGTGCGGAAGCAAAGTCGGCTTGCTGCCCAAATCGAGGCAAGCGCCATCCTCCGCCAAGCGTGAAGGAGCGCATTTTGCCGCGGCTACGGGAAGTGTGGACAATTTAGAAGCGGCTTGCCGGAATCGTCGCGACCCCTTTGCCACTTGCCCTCAACACACTTGAACAACTCCGCCACATTGCCGCAGCAATCGCGTCCGTACCCGCATTGCTGGATGCTCGGCACATCGCACTGTGTGTAGTACCTCGGCGTGCGAAGCGGACATTTGCCGGGCTCGGCAGGTGGGTCGGGGCACACTTCCATCTCCCGCAACTCGCCGTACTCGCGCGGCGGTGGAGCTCCTCCGCACCAGGTCCGCGTTCAGGCACGCCCCACTCACAGCGACAACCCGCGCGCGTTGCGAAACCCGCCAATGTCGGTCGGTGACCTCTTGGACAAACTACGAGACGATGGCCTGGTCCAATCCGTAGCAAAGCTGCGCGAGCTCGGCATTGGTTGACTAACGATGCCCCCATCGCCGCCGCGATCATCAACCCATAAGCCGCTTCCGACTACCCCTAGTCGCGCGAACTCCATGTACTGACGGCAAGTCGACGGAGACGCAGGTAGCTCTTGCGCCAGAGCGAACGAACGCTCGACGTCAAATCGGCGAGGCGGGGCAAGACTTCCCACACTTGCTCTGGTGGCATTGGATCACACCGTTGAGCTGGTCGAGGTCGGTCGGTGACACCTTCGCCGTGCAATCGTCTTCGCATTTCTTGCTGCCGTTACAATCGGTAAGGCACGAGAAGATCGCCGTGCAGCCGCTCGTTAGACTGCCGAAACAAATGGTGACTTCACTGCAACAATTGCCGGCCA
>JAHFDY010000042.1 GCA_023248735.1 Myxococcales bacterium | reverse complement strand
TCTACAACTACTTTCAAGCGGGCCTCGTGCTCCTCGAAGACGGGCGCGTTCCTCCTGACGCTACTTGGCGACTCGCCTCTGAGTTTGTGTTCGAGCATCACTTTGACGCCGACGCGCTCGTGCGAAGCTACCGGGACCTCGCTCGGCGCGGACACCTCATGGGTAAGAAAGTTGACGTTCTCAAAGAAAGCTACGAAAGGAGAAGAGCATCAGGTGAAATCGCGACTTCGCCCGACCTGGAGGGATTCGTGAGTCAACTTGACGATCTCGCCGCATTCGCGCGCGAGCAAACGAAACCCACCGGCGCGTCTGCTCCTGATTACGCAGCTCTCATTGCAGACTCGCGAAAGCACCGCTGACGAACCTAGTCGCTCACGTCCAGTGGCCAGCACGGAGCGCGGCGGCATCGATTACTTTGACCTTTGGACGCATCGCTTCGCGGAAGGTCTCCTCGTCTTCGTCGTCCATAATGGTGTCGCCGAAACCGCTCGCGGTCTCCATGGCTGTCGCCATGATGCGGAGAAACTGCGCGAAGCTCGAAGCAGCGAGAGTCGGGACCCAACGGTCTTGTCCGCTCATCGCGGTGTAGACCGGAGAATCGCCCTCTGGATCTGCCTTCGACACGTCGAGAAAGTAAGGGTCGCCCAACAGGGCGCTCTCACCGATGACTACCCAAGACGCCTTCCAGTCGCTCGGCGACTTGCCGCCGCCTCCCGTCTGCACGAGAGCCTGCGCACGGGTGAGCTCCTCGGCCGGAATCAGCCGAATGCGCTCAACGGGCGTCATGCTCTCGACGTTGACCGGATCTGCTCCAAGCAAGAAGCTGCGAAACCGAGGTGGAATCTTGAGCTGCTTCTTGAGCGTTTCGACCAACTCTGCCGGCGCCTTGCCAAATGAAGCCGGGATTTTCCGTTTTTCGAAGATGGTTCGCAAACCATCTACTGCATCAGCCAAATCGCTATCCACGTAGGCCTCACTCTGCTGGACCTCGAGCCGAATCTTACGGGGCAGCGGGCGCCCCCAAGATGCCGCGCGAGGGCCCGAAACTAGCATCATTTGGGAAGTGGCGTACTACTGAACGTTTGAGCAATACCGGCGTCCGGAGGCAGGGTCATCCTTCGCGACGAAGGTAACCACCTTTGATCAGTTTGAGCACGGCCTCGAGGGTGTCGTGGTCGGTCTTCACGCTCTTATTCAGCACGGTGTCGAGCCGGCCATACTGGAGCACAAGTTGAAGTACGTCGAGTTCGTCGCCTGAGAGGTCGCGAAGCTTCGGCTTCAAAGGTCCGTCGAGTACAAGGCGCGCGGTCAGACTTGGGAGATCAGAGCGAATGCGGTTGAACTCGTCGAGGTGGCGAATGCCCTCCATCAGGATTTCTTGGACCGAAAGCGACACTTCGGAAGGGAAGGTTCGGTCGTCGGGTGGGTCGAGATCGAACTGGCCGCGCGCCCACGTCAACATGCGATAGATGCTCTTCAACGGCGGGACTTCTTCAACCTCGTTGATCACCGCAAAGACAACCTCGCCCTTGCGGAGGAAGATCTTCCCGACGTCGTCTTCAGTGCGAACGATGAGAACGCCATTCTTCTTTGAGGTGCTGAAAAGCTGCAGCAAGTCTGGCAAAGGAACTTCTTCAATGCTGCCCGACATCGATCGGGTTTGATTGCTTCGACGTGCCGCGGCGACGTTTTCGAGCTGCCGCTTCACGTCGGTGCTGTCGCCGAGCCCATCGCCCGCGACGAGTTTGAGAATGCTCGTACCGATGAGAATGCGATCGCCTTCCTTCAAGCGTGCGCGCTTTACTTTCTCGCCGTTGACGAACGTTCCGTTGGTTGAACCGAGGTCCTCGATCCACACCCCGTCGGCTTGCATTGCGATGCGCGCGTGCTTGCGACTGACCATGTCTTCGACCAGCACCATGTCGAGGTCGCTCGAGCGACCGACAACAACGGCCCGATCGTTGGTCAGAGGGAATTCGCCACCTTGATATTTGCCGCTGATGAAGCGCAAGACGTACTGCCTCTCAGCGGGCGGTGCGCTGGAAGTTGGAGGCGCCTTCGGAGAGGGGTCTTGCATCGACAGGGCTTTCAACAGCTTCTTAGAGCTTTGATAACGTGAACGCTGGTCATGGACTGTAACGCGAACTGGTGCTGTGCGCCGTGCACAAAGGTATCTAGGCTTGTTCAGCAAGGTCAAGCGCGGCGCGTGGTACGCTGCGCCTTGGGCCTGGGGCCAAAGCCAAAACATGCTCACACGTGTTACAAATATGGTCCGGCGCCAGGAAGGCGTCAGCTCAACGCGGCTGAGGATCATTCCGCGAAGCAACCAACCGCCATTCGAAGTGCAGTTGCCACCTGTGGGCGTCGTGCTCGGTGCAGACGCCGCTTGTGATGTGCACATTGAGGACCCCTCGGTGTCCCGTCGTCACGTGAGCGTGGCCCCCGTCTCAGGCGGGTTCGAGATCAACGACCTATCGTCAAGAAACGGAACTTGGGTAGACGGTGTTTCGATCACGCGTGCGATCGTGCCTGTGGGTACGACTTTTCGGGTCGGTGCCACCATCGTGCAGGTGCTTCCGTCTGAGGAGAGCATTAGCGTGCCGCCGAGCTCGACCAACGTATTCGGTGCGATGCTCGGGGGAAGCCTTGCCATGCGCAATGTGTTCGGTGTGCTCGAACGCGCATCGATGGCGCAGGCCCCGGTGCTCTTGCTCGGCGAGAGCGGCACTGGCAAGGAGCTCGCGGCGCGCGCGCTGCATGAGCAAGGCTCGCGCAAGGCGGGTCCGTTCGTCGTTTTCGACTGCGGCGCGGCGAGCGACACTCTGATCGAAAGCGAACTATTTGGCCACAAACGCGGCGCTTTTACGGGTGCGATAGCTGACAAACCGGGCGCGTTCGCGCTCGCGCAAGGCGGGACGCTCTTCCTTGACGAGATCGGTGACCTGCCGCTCAACCTACAGCCCAAGCTGTTGCGAATGCTCGAACGGGGTGAGGTAACGCCTCTCGGCGCGCGCAAGTCCGAGACGTACGACGTACGTTTCGTTGCGGCTACGCACCGCGATCTTTGGGATGAAGTGGCGCGGGGCACGTTTCGCGGTGACCTCTACTATCGACTCGCCGTCGTCGAGGTGCACCTCCCCCCTTTGCGCGCTCGGGTCGAGGACGTCCCGTTTCTGGTGCAGCAATTTCTCAAAGCCAATGGTGCTTCAAGCGACGGTGTTGGTGGTCCGGCGCTCGATCGCCTCATGCGCTACCAATGGCCGGGCAACGTTCGTGAACTTCGCAACGTAATCGCGCGAGCGGTTGCTCTCGCACCTCCGAAGGCAATGTTCACCGATATGCCCATCGTGCTGCGTCCATCCGCGGCCGGTGCTCCCAACGAAGCCCCGTTGGTCACCGCCGATGTCTCCTATCACGATGCAAAGGCTGCCCTCATTGCGCGGTTCGAGAGAGAGTATCTCACCGATCTGCTGCGACGATCAGGCGAGAACCTCTCACTTGCGGCGCGAACAGCCGGACTCGAGCGCAAGTACCTCTATCGCGTACTTGACCGCAACGCGATGCTTCCCGCGCGCCTAAAAGATGAGCGCTCAACCCTTGCTGACGACGGCGACGACGAAACATAACAGGTGTTGTTACAATTAACTTCCGCTACGAAGCGATCGGCTCTTCAACAACAGCAACGAAGGAACGACGACGTGTCGTTGGGCGCGCGTGTTCGTCGGCCCACACCAAAACGATTCCTTGGGCCGCGGCGCAGCTCGTTCGGTCAACTCGGATGGTGTGCTTCCAATGTTGCCCGTGGGCACGCAGTTCGAGCCTCGTCCAGAGGCAAGCTTGTGTAAGCGACGCACCCTCCAGTTCGTGCCAGGGCATCGCCTCAAACGCGAGTTCGCGCAACGAGTTTGACTGTACGCGTATGAAGAGGAATCGATGCGTCGTCGCCGCGACGATGAACGTTGAGACTTTGAGGAGTCCCAACCACGAGAGGAAAGCGCCGAGCCACGAGCACTCTCGCCCAATCGCCGCGTGGAGGAGCCGTTCGTCGGCGTAGAGGTGGGCCTTTAGATCAGCGGACACAAGCGCGTTCACAGCAACTACCGTGCCGACCCTTCGCAAGTCACTTTTGATACCTTTTCTCGCGCGACGCTGGGGGGGTTAATACCCAGAGGGCCATGTGGGCTGGGTCCTTGAACGGGGTCGCCGCCCAATTTCCGCTTTGATGCCCAAGAATGCGAGAGGCCATCTTTTGTTGGGTCCCCTTGAGTAGTGTGCCTCGGATCTGAATCGGCATTACAATGAAGGGGTCCAGTACACCCTGTCATGTCCGCCGCCCTTCAAGTGCCCCATGCCCCAATTCGCATCGGGGATTTTGAAACCGTTTCCGTGCTCGGCGCGGGCGGAAGCGGCACGGTCTACCTTGCGACGGAGGGCGCGACCCAGGTGGCGGTCAAGGTTCTTAACCTTGAAGCCGAGTTGTCGCCCAAGGACCAGCAGCGTTTTGTTGACGAAGCGGCACGCATGCGTCGTGTCACGCATCCCAACTTGGTTCAGTTGCTCGCATCGGGAGAACTTCCCGACGGTAGGCCGTACCTCATCATGCCGCGACTGCAGGGCGAAACGCTTGCGAAGCGACTTGAGCGTGGGCCGATCACGCTTCTCAATGCGCTCGCGCTGTTCGACGAGCTCTGCGAAGGCGTCGCGGTGATGCACCGAGCGGGTTTGATTCACCGTGACATCAAGCCCGAGAATCTATTTGTCGAGGAGGCACGTCAGCGTTTGATCTTGCTCGACTTCGGCATCGCGCGCGACCTTGGCGCCCCAGCGTCTACGACGACGCGCTCAGGGGCGATTCAGGGCACCCCAGCGTTTATGGCGCCGGAGCGTTTCTTTGGTATGGGCGCTACTATCGCGAGCGACATCTACGAGCTTGCGGTGGTCTTCTTCATCATGCTCGCCGGACGTTTGCCATGGCGAGCGGAAGACGGCGCGACAGGCCGCCTCCACCCAAGCGATTTTCGACAGCTCGGAATTGATGTGCCCGACTCGATCGCGCGTGTCGTGATGCGCGCCCTTTCGACTCGACCCGAAGTGCGACCGACGTCGGTTGACGAGTTCGCAGATCTCTTGCGGCAAGCGGCGCAAGAAGCTGGTTCGCGTCCCAATTTTTCCGACGTCACGCAGGAACTGCCGACTGCGAATTCAGGTATCGGGTTGCCTCAGCCGGCTGCCGAAGAAGCGCTCGAGACTCGGTCGCGCCCCCGTGGACGTACGGCGCTGGTCGCACTTCTAGGAGCCGGAATCGCGGTCAGTGCCGCGGCTGTTTGGGGCGCCCGATCAGTGCCGCGAGTTGCCTTGATTCGCCAGGGACAAATGGAGCTGCCGGCGCTCAAGCCGACGACAGTGATAACGACAACGAGCACCTCGCCGTCGACTGCTGCACCCACTTCTGGAGTCACTCGGTCGGCGGAACTACGGAACACAAGGAGTCCTCCCTCGGCGGCCTCGACGGGCGTGCCGCCCGCAAAATCGATCGCGAAGCCGCCCACGTCGGCTCCGCAGGTGCACGCGATACCCTTGCCGACGACGGATCCGTACTCAGACCGAAACTGAGCGACGCGCGCGTGCTTGTTGCACGCCGCCACTCTATTTGCGACGCTCGCCACGTGGTCGCGTGTTGGGTTCGGTTTTGGCTCGCTGTGAGCATCGTTGCAATGGCCCCTCGGCTGGCTGTTGCTGACGACAGTAAGCTCGCCGCCGAGGCTCTCTTCGCGGAGGGGCGCAAGCTGGTGCTCGAGCAGCGCTACGCCGAGGCCACCCCGAAGTTCGAAGCAAGCCAGCGGCTCGACCCGGGCATAGGAACGCTGATGAACCTTGGTCTTTGCTACGAGAAGACCGGTATGACGGCATCTGCTTGGTTACGTTTTCGTGAAGCTGCCACGCTCGCAAGACGACGCGGAGAGCGCGTACACGAAGAAGTCGCGGCTGAGCGTATCGCCGCGCTCGAGCCCAAATTGTGTCGGTTGACCATTAAGGAAGACCTCCGCGCGGCCACCGGCGCGTCTCGCGTAG
The DNA here is from genome assembly GCA_023248735.1 of Myxococcales bacterium. Lineage (GTDB taxonomy): Bacteria > Myxococcota_A > Polyangia > Polyangiales > Polyangiaceae > JAHFDX01. The sequence goes on along the minus strand of JAHFDY010000042.1, from coordinate 22,131 downwards.
GCGGCGGGCCGCTCCGATTCTTACCTCCCCGTGCGGCGCTCGTCATCTCCCGGGACCACGAAGTGGTCGCACACGAACTCTTCGACATCGCGGTTCCGGTTGATCCAGGCGAGCACATCGTCGAAGCGAGCAAGAGTGGCCATGAAGGTTGGTCGCAGAAAGTTGTCACAGACGACACGCACCAACCTTGTGCCGCGGTCGTCACCATTCCGGGCCTCAAAGAAATACCTGAGCCTCAGAGCCCCCCGCCCGAACACGGCGATCGTCCCAATCCGGGTTTCGGTACGCAGCGTACGACAAGCCTGATCGTGGGCGCGGCTGGTGCCGTATCGTTGGCGTTTGCTACAGGATTTGCAGTGGCTGCGAAGAGTCAGTACGAAACCGCGCGGAGCGGATGCGCGGCTGGCGCGAGCGGTTGTACGCCAGAGCAGTGGCAAGACAAGGACTCCGCAGGAAGCAAAGCTGATGCGGCGACGGGGTTGTTCATTGGAGGTGGCATTGCGGCAGCCGCGGGGCTCATTCTCTGGCTTACGTCGCCATCTCCGGTCGCCCGGAAGAGGAGCGTGCTCGTGCTTCCGAGTGCTCACGTCGGCGAACGCGGTACGACGCTATTCGTAACTGGTCAATTTCATTTCTAATCATGGAGAGACCGATTCTCAAAGAGGGCGATCCCTTCGGTACGCACCGCGTGCTCGAGCCAAAAGGCGCACTTCCGCAGCCCGCGCTGCGCGTCGATAACGATTTTTCGAGGCTCTTTTGCGGCGAACTCTTGCTTCACGTCGACAAGCTCAACGTCGACGCCGCGAGCTTTCGTCAAATGATCGATGCTCGCGGACGGGACGACGTTGCCGACGCGGTGCTTGAGACCGTCGCGGCGCGCGGAAAGCAGCACAACCCAGTTACGGGCTCTGGTGGCATGCTCCTCGGGCGCGTAGCGCAGTTCGATCCGCGACGGTCTGATGCGGCGAGCCTCGCTGTGGGGATGAAAATTGCCTCACTCGTTTCGCTGTCACTCACGCCGCTTCGCATTGATCGCATCACCGGAGTTGCGCACGACAGCGCACAGTTCGATGTCGAGGGTGAGGCGGTTCTCTTTGCAAGCGCACCTTACGCCAAGTTGCCTGACGATCTTCCCGAGCGGCTCGCCCTGGCCGCGCTCGACGTCGCCGGGGCGGCGCCACAGGTGGCGCGACTTGTGCGCCCTGGGCACGTCGTGGCCATTTTGGGCGCGGGCGGCAAGAGCGGCATTCTATGTGCGGCGGAGGCTCGTCGCACTGGGGGAAACACGGCGTTCATTGTGGGTGTCGAGTCGTCTTCGAGCGCAGCAGCCGAGCTTTCCGCGCTTGGCCTGTGTGATGCGGTTCTCGAACATGACGGACGCGACGCCGTCGGCGTCCGCGATGGCTTTCTGCGCGCGACGGAGGGCCGCGAAGCTGACGTGACGCTCTCTTGTGTAAACGTAACTGACGCCGAGATGTCGGCCATCCTGATCACGCGCGACAGGGGGTGTGCGTACTTCTTTGCAATGTCAACTTCATTTACGAAATGCGCCCTCGGCGCCGAGGGCGTGGGCAAGGACATCAATTTGCTCATGGGCAACGGGTACGTGAAGGACAATGCGGAAAGCACACTCAGTCTCTTGCGAGCTTCACCTTCTGTGCTCGCATTGTTTGAGAAGCGGTACGGATAGGAAGTCTTACGCCGATGGCGCAACGGCCAGATTCTCATCGGCGAAAAAGCGAATGAGGGCGTCACTCACTTCTTCGCTCGCGTCGGCTTGTACCCAGTGTGATGCGCTCGGGATGTAGTGGACCGAATAATCGGCGGCGAGGTTTTGCGGCGGCTCGGCAAGTTCCCTTCCCAGAAATGCGTCGCGTTCGCCCCAGACGATGAGGACAGGCTTGTCGACTACGCGAGCGGGACGGCCGTCGTCGCGCACCATGGATCGAATGGCGGCACGGTAATAGTTGATGCCCCCACTCAGGTTGCCGCCATTTTTTGCAGCTTCGATGTAGCGCTCGATATCGGTGGGTGGAATCGACTCGCCGAATGAGCGACGCATCATCGCAAAGTGGCCTCTCGCGAGAATGCGCTCGGGTAGCCACGGCAACTGGAACATGAATATGTACCAGCTCCTTCTTGCCTGTCGCCAAGTGCGGAGCCGATCTCGCATGGTAACTGGGTGGGGTGCATTGAGAATGACGAGACGTTCGAGCATGCTGGAATGGTGCATTGCGAATTCCCATGCGACGACTCCACCCCAATCGTGACCGACAACGATCGATTTATCGCGACCATAGGCGGAGATGATCCCCGCGACGTCGTTGCCGAGCTCCTCGGCTCGATAGCTCGCAACGCCGCTCGGGCGATCGGTCAAATTGTAGCCGCGCATATCAGGGGCAACGACGCGGTAGCCTTTCGTCGCGAGTGCCTTCATCTGAGCGTGCCAAGACCACCAGAATTCCGGGAAGCCGTGGAGCAACACGACGAGCTTGCCATCGTCCGGTCCGCACTCCGCGCAGTGGAACCTCAGACCGTTGGCTTGTACGAAGCGGTGCGAGAATTCGTCTGCGGATGTGCTCATACGTTGCTCTTTACAACGAATCGCGGCAGGGTGAACCACGGTGCTTACCTTTCGCGCGCTCGGATGGAGAGAGGCCGCCCCGCCCGAAGGCCACGTTGCGCGCATTTCGGCCGAGTACGCAGGAGGCTACCTATTGCTGCGGCCCGAGGGCGAGCTGCGCGCGGTCGTGAACGGCAAGCTTCGGCGCGCCGCAAAGCTCGAGGCGACGGCGAGACCCACGGTCGGCGACTGGGTCCGCTTCTCTGGCACGAGCGAGGCGCTTGGGGTGGCGATTGTCGAGCTGTTGCCACGGCGCACCCTCCTGGTTCGGCGTGCCGCCGGTAGCGATACGGTCGGCCAAGTGATCGCGGCGAATGTCGATACCCTGATGATCGTCAATGCCCTTGATGTTCAAGTTAATGTACGACGCATCGAGAGATTTGCGACAATCGCGCGCGACGGTGGCTCTTCGCCCGTCGTGCTTCTCAGTAAGAGCGACCTGCCCCATGACGAAGACGCGCTGCGCGCACGCCTCGCCGAGCACTTGCCTAACGTGCCGGTGCACTTTGTGAGCGCGCGCGACGAACAAACGCTCGCGCCGCTCGAATGCTACTTTGGCGAAGGATTCACCGTTGCTGTGGTTGGTCTCTCGGGTGCCGGAAAGTCGACGTTGATCAACCTGTGGGTCACCGATCGATCGCTCGCGACTGGTGACGTCGGAGCGGAAGGCAAGGGCCGGCATACGACCACGTCACGCACCTTGCATGTGCGTGCGCGGGGAGGCCTCATCCTCGACACACCGGGCGTCCGAGAAGTCGGAGTGCTTGCGGACGAAGAACAGGTGGCAAGTCAATTTGAAGACATCGAGGCGCTCGCTAAACGCTGCAGGTTTGGCAACTGCCGGCATGCTCGCGAGCCCGGGTGTGCCATCGGGGCCGCGCTCGCGACGGGTGATCTTCGCGAGGACCGCTGGGCCTCGTTCCAGCGTCTGACGAACGAAGCGCGTGGCCAAGGGGCGACACGAAAACGCGCTCCGAAGCGCCATTGAGTATGACTCGGCCACGCGTCAACGTGACGAGGTTTGCCGTCTCGCTCGCTTTCGCCATACCTGGGTGCTAGACGAAGCGCCTTTATGTCGCGGCTTTGGCTTTTCCACTTTCTTGCTTCGGTCGCGTTGTGCGGGGCGCTCTTTGTGTCCAATGCGGTCGGCTCAGAGGCGGCGCGATCGGCGCCACGCGTCACGCTCCCAACGGCTGTCGAAGGCAACGCCGTCCACTATCCTGACGGCGAGACAGAAGATGCGGAGCTTATCCTCGAGCTCGTTATCGACGAAGACGGCTCGGTCCTCACCGCGACCAAAGTAACTGGCGACGCGTCATTTGCGGATCAGGCACTCGAGGATGCAAAGGCTTGGCACTTCGTCCCAGCGACGCGCGACGGAAAGCCAATTCGCGCCAAGATTCGTTACTTGGCGAGTTACAAAAAGCCGCGCGATATTGCTCCGGGCGTTGCGCCGGCGCGCACAGCGGTCACGTTGACGCCAGACGCGGGCGCGAAGGCCCAACCCGTCGAGGAAGTCACCGTGAAGGGCTTTCGAAACGAGGGCCAGCAGATACGTCTCGGAGGTGGAGAGCTTCGGCAGATTCCGGGCACCTTCGGTGAAGTGTTTCGCTCGATCGAGCTGTTGCCTGGCGTCACACCCATTGTCAGTGGCCTTCCCTATTTTTTCGTTCGCGGCTCGCCTCCGGGCAACACCGGTTACTACATCGATGGCATTCGCGTGCCGCAGCTCTTTCACCTCGGTGGCGGTCCGGGCGTCATTCAGCCAGGTCTCATCGACAGTCTCGATTTTTACCCGAGTTACTTTCCTACCTCCTTCGGACGAGCCACAGGCGGCGTCGTCGCGGCGAACGTTGTTGCGCCGCTCCCAGCCTTGCACGGCGAGTGGAATGTGCGATTGCTCGATGCGGGCGGCTTTGTGGAGACACGCGCGAGCAAGGACACGACGGTGCTCGCTGGCGGTCGCTTTGGTTACCCAGCGTTGATCATTTCACTCGTCGCGCCCGACACTCGCCTTTGGTACTGGGACTATCAGACGCGTCTCTCGCATCGCATGAATGAGCGCGACACGCTCACGTTTTTCGCGTTTGGAAGTTGGGACCAACTCTCCGCGCGAACCTACTCGTCGGACGGACCATCAGAGGGCAAATTTCAAGATCTCAACTCGCCGCAATTTCACCGCATCGACGCAAAGTGGGAGCGAAGGCTTAAGGCGGGAGCCTCGCTTTCGCTGGCGGCGACTCTTGGGTTCGATCGGACTTCAGCGGCCGGTCAGAGCACGTCAAGTTATTTAACTAATGCTCGTATGAAATGGACAAAGCCACTTACAAAGGAGGTGACGTTCCGCAGTGGGCTCGACGTCCTTCTCGAGCGCTACACAACTGAAGTTACGAATGCGGATGACTCGAAGTTCAACCAGTACTTCCCAGCTCGCACAGATGTTACCGGGGCGCTCTGGGTCGACGCCGTCATGAAGCCGCACCCTCGGGTCGAGATCGTTCCGGGCCTACGCACCGAGCTCTACAGTTCGCAAATTGACCCAACGCAGCTCGCAACTTCGCAGTCGGCAAGCATCGGGGCACTGGATCCTCGCCTCCTCGTACGCCTGAGGTTGCACGATCGGCTGACGCTCGTGTCGAGCGTGGGCATGTCGCATCAGGCCCCGGCGCTGCTGGTTCCCATTCCGGGTGTGAGTCCCGCGAGCCTCGACGCAGGCCTCCAGGAATCGACGTTCTCGTCCATTGGGGTCGAAGTGAAGCTGCCATCCGAAATGTCACTTGCATTGACCGCTTTTCGACAAGACATCACCGGCCTCACCGATGCGACGACAACGTGCGTGAGTTCAAGTCCGGAGGACGGCTGCTTCAACAACCGCACACGAGGCCGCGCCTACGGTGGCGAGCTGATGCTGAGGCGTTCGGTCACCGAGAGGCTTACGGGATTTCTCTCCTACACATTGTCGCGAAGCACTCGCCTCACACGCGGCGCCGTTGGCTTGGGCGACGTCAGCGCTGACTTCGACACGAATATCAACCAGATCAAGACGGCGCTTTTTACCGTCCCTGGCGAGTTCGATCGCACGCACGTGCTGAATGCAGCCGTTGCGTACGATCTCGGACGCAACTGGAGGGCTGGCGCACGATTCTTGTTCTACACGGGCAGGCCCTACTCTCTTGACTTCGGTGGTTACAAATTGCCGCCTTACAATGGCTATCGCATGCCCGACTTTTTCCGCTTCGATGTGCGCCTTGAAAAGCGTTGGAAGACGAGCCGCGGCCACGTGTCGTTCGTCGCCGAGTGGATGAATGCGACACTCAACAAGGAAGCCATCACGATGAACTGCCACAAGGGTTTTGAACTCGCTACCTCTGCCGTCGTGCCAGCAAATTGCACGCCAGACTTTTTCGGGCCCGTGACGTTGCCGAGCATCGGTGTGGAAGGCACCTTCTGAGCAGAGGAAGTCACGCGTGGGGAATGACGGGCGTTCTTACGCTTGAGGTACAGCTTCTGAAATAAACGGTCGTTAGTTACAATATGCGTTCGTTCGCTATCCTCGTTGTCACAACGCTTGCGAGTCGAGTGGCATCGGCGGACGACGAGCCGCAAGAGGACGCGTCAGAGGCGACGGCTGAGTCAGACGCGAACGGCAACGACGGTGAGGTGCGCCCTCGACCGCGCAAACAAATCCCGCCGTGCTTCGCAATGCAGGCAACTTCGGGTGGCGTAGACCTTACGTTCGCGATAGCGGGTACGACGCTTCGATTGAGCGGCGCTGATTGGCAATTGCGGTGCGACGCCGCGCAGACGTTGCACGCATCGTCGCCGGGTTACCGTGTCGTCGTGCCAGTCGCGCGATGCAGCGGCGTAGGCGAGGACGGTGCCGCTTATGTGCGTTCGCGAGCGAAGCAAGAATTTGAGGCAACTGAGCTCAAGTCCGCGCGCGTCGAGGTAGGCGCAAGTGCGGACAAGGATCCCTGGAAGGCGACCGTTCACTACGTGAGCGTTTCCGATTCAGGCGCAACTGTGGGGACATTCGCGACACGACACTCGCGGGCGGGCTGTGCTGCCGACTTGCTCATCGTGACCAAAGGGGCGACCGAGGCTGTTGCACGAAAGCTCGCGGAGCAGGTGACGCGGAGCTTTGCACTCACGTTCGACGCGCCGCATTCGAACGCCTCGACGGAGGCCCGCACAATGTTCCGCTGCTCGGACGCCACGGTCGATCGGCCTTATTGCTCCGCACTTGATCGCTTCGACAAATTGGGTCCGGCCTTCGTCGCGAAACCTGAACGCGCGATTGGGCGTGTGTTTCGTTATGTGGCGACTGCGCCAACGCCCGTGGTTGAGCACGTTGGTTACGTCGATGTTCAGCAGGGTGGCGCAAGCATGGTGACGCTCCTGCCCACGACGCCCGAGGAAGACGCTCTGCACAGACAGTTTCTGTCAGAACTTCGAAAGAGCACGAAGGGTAGCTTCGAACTGAAACTTCCCGCCCACTTCGGCGCCGCACAAATCCCCGTCTTGCCGATCGTCAGTGCGAATAAAGACGGCACGCTCGTTCGCACGCGCGAAGGGTTCGCCCTCATTCGTGGCGGCAACGACGAGTTTGTGGCGCTCGACTTCGGCGCGACGGGCAAGCTAATCGGCATTGCAATTCTGCCCCGCGGTCGACTCGATCTACCGTAACGGTACTTCGCGCATCGCGGCGGCGAGGCGATCGAAGATGGGCCGACGCGGATCATCAGCGCGGAAAACAAAGCGGAAGTAATCGTCACGTAAGTTGACCTTCTGAAACAGACGCACCAATCGCTTCGCGCGCAAGTCGGGCTCAACGAGGTACCGCGGAAGCACGCCCACGCCCGAACCGGCCACGATCCGCTGCCTCACCGCCTCGATCGTTCCGAGGCGTAGAAAGCTCTTGAAAGAAAGGTCGCCCGGACTCGACTCTGCGTCGACGAAGTACCTAAAGAGGGATCGTTGGGTCGTGACGTCGACAAGCTCGTGCGCTTTGGCGTCTTGGGGACGCCTTAGCGGAAACTTGGCAAGAAGGCGCGGCGCGCCGACAAATGCGTATTCCTCGCGGTGAATCGGGACCGCGGCAAGCTTCTCTTCGCTCACTGCGCTCGACGTGACCGCACAGTCGATTTCGAGGGTACGCAGGCGCAAGAACAGGTCCTGACTCGACCCGAAGTAGAGGTGAATCTTCACGGTCGGAAGGAGGGCACGAAGATCGTCAAGTTGCGGAAGTATCCAGCTGACCCCAAGTTCGTGCCTCGTGCCGAGCACGAGCTCGACCGAAGGCGTTCCGACATTGCCCTCGCTCACCTCGAGACATGCTGCGGCGGCCATGAGGCATGCTTCCGCACGTGGCATCAGTGCGAGCCCGACCGTCGTTAGGTGCATTCGGCGCGTCGTGCGGACGAACAGTTCAGCGCCAATTTCGTCCTCGAGCTGCTTGATGCGCTGACCCACCGCGGCAGGCGTGAGAGCGAGTGAGGCGGCGGCCGATCGAAAGTTGAGCACACGCGCGGCTGCGACAAAGCAACGCAGGGATTCGAGCGAGGGCAGCATCGTTTAGATGAAGTGTACGACCGCGTGGCGAACGATCACCGCAAAAGATGCGCTTCTGCAACCTCGCGAAGTTTGGCGGTGAGCGCATCGCGATCCGCAAGGGTCAACCCGTTCGTACGTATCAGCGGAAGAAATTCGACCTCCACGCAGCCCGGCCGCAGCCGCCACTCGCCATAGGGCAGGAGCGTGCGGGCACCGCGAAGCACGAACGGCACGATCGTCGCTTGGGCCTCGATCGCGAGGTGGGCCGGTCCTTTTTTGTATGGCGACAGACCTCCATCCATCGATCGTCGTCCCTCGATGGAGACTGCGATCGCTACCCCGTCACGAAGCAACTCCTTGGCACGACCGACCGCGCGTTTCGCCTGGGCGGGCCACTGTCTCACGACAACGGGCGCCCCTTGGGCCATGAGCGACCAGCCGACGAAAGGAATCAACGCGAACTCGAGGTTCATGATGATGCGATAGGCCGTGGGTATCTCTGAAGGCCAGATCAGAGTTTCGGCGAGGGTGGTTTGATTGAGATGCACGAACACGTAGGGTGGCGACGTGTAGTCGGTGCCGCTATTGTCAACAGTCTTTACGTTTATTCCGAAACGCGTTCGCTGCTTTCGTACCCATCGGTCCAAAAGGGTCCGTGACGCACTAAGGCTAATGGGCGCAACGGCAGTGGCGGCACCTAGCGCAAAGGTCGCGTCGAACACGGCGGCGACGTATCGCTTGAGGAGGAGAGCGTCTTCGACAACATTCTTGACGGTCATCACCCTTTACTTCAAAGCGGTGCAACAGCTTCTGAAGAGTCGTCTGCGTCGGGCACACCGTCGCCGCGAAATGAGATGGCACCCTGTTTCGATGGGTGCTTTCCCTTAATGGAACCGTAGAAGTTACGAATTTTGCCGAGGTCGCCCTCGGGGTCGTTTGATGGCCAAAAGAGGTCGCCCATACCGCCAACCTTTTTTTCGTAGTCGAGGTACCCCATGATGATGGGAACGTTCGCGGCGCGCGCAATCCAGTAAAATCCGGTCTTCCAGCGCTTGGCGGACTTGCGTGTTCCTTCGGGCGCAATGATCAGAAGGAACTCTTCGTGTTCCTGAAAGAGGCTGGCCATGCGCACAACAGCGTTCTCGCGCGTGCGGCGATCGACCGCAACCCCGCCCACCGCACGCATGAACGGGGCCATGGGACCCTCAAACAAAGTGTGCTTGCCGACGAACCGAAATTCGAGATCGATCGCCCACGCGCACGCGAGCGTAAAGGATAGGTCCCAGTTCGAAGTGTGCGGCGCCGCCAACAGGACGGCCTTTGGCACGTTGGGATGGCCACCCTCGACGCGCCAGCCGAATGCCTTGAGCCACGCGCGGCCGATCGCGCGCTTGATCGCCTTCGATGTCATTGGGTCAAGGTAGCCGGGTAAGTACGAAAGCCCACAAGAGGAGGGTTCGATGACGGAAGTATGGGCAAGGGCGCGCGGTCATGACTAAACCATGACAAATGGCGCCAGTAGCCGTGTGGTTGACGCGAGTCTCTCGAATCGGACTGCACACGCGGTCCGACATGCGCCATGCTGCGCCGACGATGAAACTCGAGCTCGGTTCTCTTGTGTTTTTCGGAGTTGGCGTTGGGCTGCTCCATTGCAGCAGCCCAACAAGCGTACCGGCTGACGCCTCTCTTCTCGACGTAGGCGGGGGCGATGCGAGAGGCAACGACGACGCGCTCGTTCTCGACGGTGGCGATGCGGTTAGTTCGGGACCGCCCACGATCCTCTGGGGCTACCACAAGCCCAACGGATCGCCGAACCTGCGAAGTACGATGGCCATGAGCAACGGCGGCGCTCATGTTTGGACGGGCGGTTTCTGGGGTGGTGGCAAGTTGTTTAAGGTCGCCGGCGGTGATGGCACGCCGCTTTGGGAATACGAAAAGCCGGGGTGCTTCGGCGTTGCAGCGGCGAAGTCGAGCGACGTGCTCTACGGCGTTTGGGATCGCAAAGAGGACAATGGCCCGCTCGTCGCGTTTGAAGTGAGCGAGTTTACGAGCGCATCGTCAACGCCGTTGTGGACGTACAACGGGCTCGCCGAGGGCTATACGCAGCACTCGATCGACACGGCCGGATTGATGGCAACGTCGGCCGACGGCAACGTGCTTGCGGTTGCAGCGCAGATAGAGAAAGACACGACGCCCGTGATCCTCTTTTTTCGCAAGGGCGAGGGGAAGCCATACGCGACGCATGTTCTGCCCTCCGGCGGCAGGCAGCTCCGGATGAGCGACGACGGAAGTACGCTTCTCGTGCATGGCGGAACCGAGGTTCGACGCATCGATACCAAGTCGGGCGCTGAGTCCCCTAGTGTGGAGGTAGGCTCCGGCACCGATGCGTTTGGCATGAGCGCGGACGCTTCGGTTTTCGTGCAGGGGTTTTTTAAGCTGAAGGCCTACCGATGGAATGGGTCGAGTTATGATGCTGCGTGGGAATACAGCCTCGATGGCAAAGCAACGTCGGGTGCTGTTGCGGTCGCAGACGATAATGACTCCATCGTCGCGGCATGGACCGCGACCTCGACGAATCAACTCGGCTACGTGACGCGCTTCTCGCTCAAGCAGGGGAATGTGCCCACATGGCGCTACGATCTAAAGCCCGACAAGAGCACAACTGGGCAGAGCGCCGCGTGGGCTGCGATCTCAAGCACGGGCGCGTGGTCGGCAGTCAGCTGGTGGGGCACCGAGCACAATGTGAATCCCGAAGTCACTGTGTTCCGCGATGAGGCGCCGTCCGAGCCTTACTTCGGCATCGACCTACCTGGATCTGGGTTTGTCGTCGGCATGACCAACGACGGACGCTACCTCACCGCCGTGGGCAAGGGTGTCCACGCGAACGAGACGGGCAACGGCGGAAGCGTTGTCGCTGCAGAGATCCATCGCTGAGCCGCGACTCGCGCGTCCGAAAATCCATCAAAAAGTCAAGATGCCTGACCACGCAAAGCGCGATAGCATCAGTGGGTGCGTCGCGTTCCTTGGCTCTTAGTGGCTGGAGTCACTCTGGCGTGTCAGCCCGAGTTCGTCACTCCGTTCGGCACAACCGAGCTCGTACTCGATACTAATTTGCCAATGCCACGCGTCGCCAACCGCGTTCGCATCGACGTGTTCGTCGAAGACGCCGCGTCGCAACTTGGGCTTCGGTGGATAAGCACGAAGGAACTTGCCGTGCGCAGTCACGATGAGGTGCCCGTTTCGTTCAGTGTCTTCACTCAGTCAGAGACACCCGCGCGAGCGCTCGTACGAATTCGCGTGTATGATGCAAGTTTCGTTCGCGACTACTTGGGCGAGCGTTTCCACGACGGTGACCCGTCGATCGCCGACTTGCCCCCAAACGAGAGCAGCCCCAGACTGTTAGTCAATTCAGTTGACCAGTCGCCGCTCTTCGAACCTCTGCCTCTTGTGGCGTTTGATCGCCTTGTGTGGGTCAAGCCGACGTATGGCGAGCAAAAGGTGACCCATCTCTTTCTTGACGCGCAATGCGCAGGGACAATGGCCAATCTGGCCAAGCGCGAGTCGTGCACGCGCACTCGCGCCAAGCGGGAGCCGGCAAAGGACGCCGTCGACGAGGAGTCGACGGTAGCGCCCGAAACAGCATGCACCGTCGCTCCACGTGTCGCGAGCACACGCGATGGCCGGCAACTCTTCGACGAGGAAATCTGCGTCCCAGGTGGGATTTATCTTATGGGGACGACGGACGTTGCGGCGCTCACAGTGAAGGACCAGAATGGCATGGGATCATTTTCGAGCTACGGCGTTCGCATCGCGCAGATCGCGCCGCTTCTCATCGATCGTTACGAGGTCACTGTCGGAAGATGGCGAGCTGCGATGTCAGACGGGTTTCGCCCTACGAAAGTGCCGGACGCGAAGGAAACGCCGTTCGTGAATGCCATTCCTGCGAAGATTACTGACTTCTGCACGTACAGCACGCAGCCGTTGGCAGGCGCCGCTGCGAGAGAGGACTTTCCCCTCAATTGCGTCGACGACGCTGCGGCGTCGGAGTTTTGCAAATACTACGCAGGTGAGTTGCCTACGGAGTCGCAGTGGGAGTGGGTCGCGTCATCGGCGGGAACGTCTGATACCCGAGGCAAGCGTATTCATCCCTGGGGTTCCAATCCACCGAGGTGCGACTTCGTTATCTTCTCTCGAGCGCCAGCGAACCCGCAGGCGCCGCTTGAGAGCGCTGGCGGTTGCTACACCGAAGTGAAGGTCTTTGGTCCAAGTTCTGTCAGCAACACGGTTGGTGATGTTTTCCCGAGCGTCGGCGTCTACGGCCTCGGCGGCAATCTCCACGAGCTCATGCGGGACACCTATCAGGAGTGGAGCGACGAGTGTTGGGCTACACCAGCTTGGCAAGACCCCTGGTGCGACAGGCAAGGAGGACACGCGCTGCGAGGCGGTTCGTGGACCACCGATCAGAGGACCACGCTCTCTGTTACGCGCCAAGGCTTAAGGGTTAGAGGCGGCGTGTCCGTGGGCTTTCGCTGCGTGCGTGGCGGCCGATGAGAGTCTGCGCAGCGATCATCGCGCTCGTGTCTCTCCTCGGATGCGCGAAGGCGACCACACCCGCGGTAGGCACGCTCGTCGTCCACATTGACACGAATGCGCCGGTTTTGACGAACGACGACAGAGGCCGATCCATGGCGCTCTTCGATAGCGTTCGCGTGGAGGTTCTCACGGCGGATGGAGACCTCGCGTGTCCAACGTGCCAACGTGAATTTCCTGCCTCGGAAGACCAATTTCGTCAGGGTCTCTCGTTCGGAATTACGAAACCCTCGCGCACCGATCTGAGGATCACGGCGCGCATGTTCCTCAGCACCCTTGCAGGGACAGAGATTGACGCAAGGGTCACGGTCACCGCAAGCGCACTGCTTCAGAATGGCGGCGACGGCCAGGTGCCCGACGAGGGCGCCAGGCATGTATCGCTATTTCTTGAAGCGGCCGAGGTTGGCGCGAAGGGACAGACGGTTCCACTTCAACCCTATGTCGAACACGATTCGCTCGTCTTCACCTGGGCTTGGGCGAATCGAATTCCGTGTGTGCGAAAGCCGCGAGCAGATGAAGCGTGCATTTTTGGCGGCGCATTTTGGCTCGGCGCTGCATCGGGTGCGCTCACGGTGCAGCCTGAGCGCAGCGCGAGACGCGTGATAGCCCTGAAGCCGTTTTTCTTGCTCGACCACGAGGTCACCGTCGCAGAACTGCGTCCGTTTCTGGATAGCCACCCAGAGTTCGATCAAATGGTCAACGTTTGGAGCGGTTCGATCTCAGGCGAGAACCCAACGGATTGGTGCACGTACACGAAGATGGCCGGAGAGCTCGACGAATACCCCGTCAACTGCGTCGCCGACGACCTTGCGCGCGCCTATTGCCAGGCCGAAGGTGGCGATCTGCCTAGCGAAGCACAATTCGAATACGTCGCTGGCGCACTCTCCGGACATCCGTTTGTGTGGGGGCTCGATATTCCAACCTGTGAGGTTGCTGTTTACGGTAGGCACACAAGTCTAACGGCATGGACAACTTCCTTTAGCGATTCCTCTTGCGTGGGTGCCGCTCCCGAGGAACGTGACGCTATCGGCAGCCCGATGATGAGTCGCGCTTCGCCCACGCGCGACACTCTGATCGTAAATGGACACGCTATCCACCACATTGCGGGCAACCTCTCCGAGTGGACGCTCGACGAGTATGACGGTCGCGACTCCGCCTGTTGGACAGATCTGTCACGCCCCAACTTCGCCATCGAACCCGTTTGCAAACAAGGTCCAATCGTCAACGAGGCACGCCGCCACGAACATTCGCGCGCGGTACGCGGCGGTTCCTGGCTCGAAGGAATGCCTGCGCTTGCGTCAAATTATCGCTTCGAGCAAGAGTTCGGCCTGAAGACCGCGTGGGTTGGCTTTCGATGTGCACGGCCAGGAGGGCCCACTAGCCCGTAGCCGAAAATAATAGTCAACTAAGTTGAATTTGAAGACCCCACTCCCGACTGCGGTCGGGGTCATCGCAAATGCGTTCTCCGACGGGGAGTGCGCCCAAACGTTCGTAGAGTCTGTGCGCTTCCACAAAGCGCTTGTCGCTCCATATTTCGAGTCGCGATGCGCCCCTGGCCGCTGCGCTATCGATCGTTCGCTGCAGGAGTGCGCGTCCAAGACCCGCCTGCCTCGCACCTTTGCGGACGTAGAGCCGCTCGAGCGAGCAGTCTGCGCCAGCGACGCGCACCACATCGTCAACGATGTGAACGTTGTCACCAGCGGGTACGCACTCGAAACGGCGCAAAGCCGCGGTGCCCACGAGGCCCGAAGATGCCGCTTCGACGGCGACGAAGAAAGCCCCGCCGGCGCGAAGGTACGCATCGCCGAGGTGATAGAGGTCTGTGTGGTAGCCATCCTCCTCCCAAGTGAAGCCGTACTCATCGTAAACTTCGTGAACTACATCCGCGGCGTGCGCGCCCTCTTCCGCGCGTGCCATTCGCACTTCAAACGCGCGGGTCGTGGGCACCGGGAGCGGGATGCGATTCGGCGGAAGCCACATGTCGTGCGCGGCGCGACTCTCAAGGGTCTCGCGATCGTAGTGGCGCTCAAGAATGCCCTTCTCGCGTTTCAGTTCCGAGACCGCGCGCAACACCGCCTCCTCGACCGGAAGATCTAAAGGTAACTGTGATAGTGACGAATGAATGAGCGCAACAAACGCGCGCGTCACGGTCTCGTGGTACGCGTCGGGCGAACCGCCGAACGACGCGTTCAGCGCCTTGATCCCATCGCGAATCGCAATCAAGCCGGCGTCGTGGCCGTAGAGCCAAACGAGCGCCGAGGCGACGCGCAGATGCGCTTCGTGGGTCCACACCTCGCGCGGCATTTTTGCGGCGTGAAATTGCTGGAGCAGCGAGAGGAGGGAGCGACGTGCCATACGAGGTTTCTGTTACCTATGGAAATAGCCGTCAGAGGACCTTACAACTCGCTAAGGCAATAAATCACATCGTTGGGTTGCCGAATGCGAACAAGTCTCACAAACAGCTGTGCAAGTTCGCGGTCCGAGTAGGCAAGCGACAACTCGCCATCGTGGTCCGTGAAACGAGCAACTTCGAAAAGCGGTTTGGCCTGTGCGAAGGGGTTTGGAGATATTGAGGCACTCGCCGCCTGGGCTATCTGGGTGGTCGCAAAGACGGCAGCGGCAGGCGAAGGGACCGCGTACAGCGCCGAAAACCCCAAATCACGAACGCGGGAATCGATTGACGGAGATGCGATTCTCTCAAGGCCGGAGACGTTGAAAATCGCCGCAGCGACGTCGATCGTGAGCCCCAATACTTCGAGGAATGGCGGTTCGGCCGGCAGGCGTCCATCGCACATCAAGCACCCATCGTGCGCCCCGTCGTGTGGGGCCACGGCGAAGTTCGCACCTGCCGCAAACCAAAGTGTAAGCATGACCTAACCCCTAAGAAGAAGGCAATTGGACCACACTACGTAGCCGTTGGGAACGCTTCGATCTCGGGTGGTCGCTTTTCTCCTCAAGGGAAGAGGCCGAACCTCCATCGGCGCCATAAGAAAAGCCGTCAAGTTCGGGCGGCGAGCTGTGCTGACTCGCCTCCGACTCAAGGCGACGAAAGCGTCATTGCGCGTGGACGATCGCGCGATTCGCCTCGAGGTCAGCTGCCATGAACAGCGCACCACACGATCGCAGTGGGCGATGTACGCAGCACCCTGCAAACTGCGTTCAGCACATTGTCGTCGATCACACCGCTCCACACGTTCGGACCGAAGGGCCAAGCGCACTGAGGCATCTCGGGAGGAGGTTGCGACGTACAATAGAACCCCTCGGGGACCGTGCCGTCCGAAGGGAGCTTCGTGCCGATCCAGTCGCATCGACTTCCGACAGGAGGACCTTCGCACGGCCCTTCAAACGCTCCGCTGCGCACGAAGCGTTTCACATCGCACGACTCACCGTTTGGTGCCGTTGCGTAAATGGCGCCGTAGCAACGCCCACTCACGCTCGTCGCATCAGTACTGCCGTCAATTATATTGACCATTGCGACGTCGGCCCATGCCGAAGCGTCAATCGTTGCGTTGGCGGTTCGTTCGGTTTCGCTGTGCAGCTGCCCCGAACATCCGACCAATAGGAGAGCTCCAGCAGCGCGCATCCTCGAGAGCCTAGTTGCACGAATGGGATCGGACGAGGTCTCGTCAGCATCTAGAAGAACAAGATTGGGGTGAACGTTGCGCGAGCCACCTTGCCGCCTAGTTCTGGCGCATTCGATTTTGGCTACGAGCGATTCACGGATCGAATCGTCTGCATCGCGAACATCAGAGCTTTCTCATGCTCTCGTACAACGCGAGTGCCTTGTTGGTGTTCTCTATGCGCGTGGAGAACCCGCCGTGGTCACCTTCCGCGTCTTGGATGAAGAGATCGATCGTTGCGCCGTATCCCTTTAGCCAGGTCTCTGTGACACCCATGCCCTTGCAGCCACTATCGGGATCTGGATCGAGTCCACCGCAATACAGAATCCAGTGGGTGTTTGCGAAGGGCTTATCGCCGTACACCAAGTTGTTGATGTCGGCGACGGGCGGATAGTCGTCGTGCTTGGAGCCCGAGTCTGCAATCGTCATGAAAAACAACGGACTAGCGCTCGCCTTGTCCATCGCAACGATCGGATACGTGTTGCCTGCGCCGCGGCTGAATCCTTCGAAAAGGACTTTTGCTCCACCCACGCCGCGATCTGAAATCGCCTGCTGAATAATGGGATAAATTGCGGACGGTGTGAGGTAGTCGTTCGCGGTCTCGCCGGTGCCGAACCACCACTGAAGCGCGATGATGCCGTAGTTGCGGGGCGCTGCGATCGATGGCTGCCAAACGGTGAATCCGGTGCTCGCAAATGCGTCGTGTCCCGGCAGCGTGACGACGAAACCATCCGTCTTCGGGCTAAAGTTCGATGGTGCCCAATAGCCATAAAAGCTCTCGCCATCCGCGGTGGGGTAGAACTTCACCCCTGCCTTGATCGCCTGGTCGTAATGACTTGCGTCGTCCTTTTTCATGAGCGCCATCAGCGCATCAGTGCCGGGACCGACGAGTTTGTGTGCATCGGGCGGCGCGGCATCTTGCGCGTCAGGGGCAGCGTCGCTTGCCCCACTCGAGCCAGAGTCTGTGGGAGCAAGCGCGGCGGGCGTGCACCCTTGCGCGATCGCCCAGAAAATTGCCCAAGATGAGCATTGGAGTTGCATCGTTTGATACTATGTGAGGCATGCGTCGATTCACAACGGCGAGACATTTCGAGCCGGTCCCGTGACCGATGTGGATCCCGAAGCCCTTCGTGCGACGAGTGGCCGATGGCACCGGCGCGTACTGAGATTCGCGAGGGCAAGGTCTCCCGCACGAAGATTCGATTCGCGCCGTCTACTTTTCTCTAGCTGCTTCCAATCGGACCTACGCTTGCGCGATTTCCGACTTTTTTGAAGGCGCCTTTTTGTTCTGCCCTTCTTCGAAGATCTTCTTCTCGGTGCCGAGGCTCAGTTGGCCCAGGTATCCGCGGCGATTGAACTTGTCGCGGTTTTTGTTTGCAACAACCTGGAAGCACGCGGCGTTTCCCTGTTCTGCGATGCGCACTGACCATGCGAGGAAGAAGTGCCAGAGGCGGTACCAACGCTCGCCGTAGGATTTCAGGACCGTCGCTTTGTTCGAGATCCAGTTGTCGTGCCAACGCTTGATGGTGATGGCGTAGTGAATGCTCACGTTTTCGACGGAGTGGATCTCGAAGCCCGCGGACTCCATCGCCTTCATGTAGCCAGACAATGGCAACGACGCATCCGCGCCTGAGAAGATGTACTTGTTCATGAACAAGCCCCAGATCATGTCTTCCGGACGAAGATTGACGATCGGTAAACCCTCGCCGCCGCCGCTGCGGAGGCCCGTCCACTGAATGAGGAAGACGCCGTCGTCCTTGAGGCGATCGTAGACAAGCTCGAAGTACTTCGACAGGTTCTTGACGCCGACGTGCTCGACCATTTCGAGCGAAACGATTTTGTCGTACTGAACCTGCGGAGTGTCGCGGTAGTCGACGCACAGAACGCGCGCACTCTTGTCGACGCCAGCGTCTTTGATCCGCTTGTTACCGTACTCGGTTTGGTTCTGCGAGATCGTGACGCCGGTTGCGTCAGCGCCCCACTTTTGAGCCGCACGACGTGCAAACGTACCCCACCCGCAACCGATGTCGAGCAGGCGTTCGCCTGGCTTCAGTTGGAGTTTGGCGCATGCGAGATCGATCTTGTTGTCTTGTGATTGCTCGAGCGATTCGCTCTCATCGGCGTTGAGAAAATACCCTGACGTGTAGACCATACGGTCACCGAGAAATGCCTCGAAGAAGTCGTTGCCGCGATCATAGTGATCGCGAACGATGCGCTTATCCTGCTCCTTCGAGTGGATCGCGACCTCGGGGATCATGCGCGTGAAGAAGAACTTCAGGTGATCGGCCGTGAGCGTGTACTTGACCAATCCCCCGCGGTTGTCGAGGAACTCGTAAATGTCACCCGGGATGTCTAATTTGCCTTCGAAGTACGCCTCGAACAGCGTCGACATCGGGATGATTTCGCTGCCGCTCGCGTATTGCGAAGCGAGAGCCGAGTCCTTGAACACTACGTAATCGGTCAACTTGGGCATTTTCGGTTTCTCCTCGTGTCCGCGCGCATTCGCGGCTTGTGAAATGCGCCGCGGACCGAACCACGAAAATGAGGCGGGCGCACCGCTGAACACACCGGAATTGGGCGCGAATTTTCATACGCGCCGCTTACCGTGCGCAGATTTGCGAACAGTCGGTCGGGCGACTTGAGAACTTTTGGCGAACCCAGGCGTCCAATCTCCCCAAAAGGGAGATCTCTCATGCAAAGAGGCTGGGTATCTGTAACTGCGCTTGCTGTGATTGCGGGCGCCGCCATTGGTTGTGCAGGCGGTAAGCCTGCCGTGCAAGCTCCAACCACAAACCTTGGACGCATCGTCGTCTATCGCAATGGGGTTGCCTACTTCGAGCGCTTTGCCGAGGTGAACGAGGACTACCTCACGTTGCAAGTGCCGGCAGAGCGCGTCGACGACTTTCTCAAATCGCTCACCGTCACGGATGCCGCGACGGGCGAGCCAGCGCCAGTCGCTTACCCGCGCATTCCGCCTGGCGAAACCGGCACCGTTGCAATGAAGATTCGCTTGCTGGGCAACAAGCCTCATCGGTTGAAGTTGTCGTATGTGACCGAAGCGCCAGCGTGGAAGTCGAGCTACCGCGTTGCCGTTCTCGATAAGGGCAAGGTTGAGTTGCAGGCTTGGGCGCTCGTCGACAACAACTCGGCAGAGGATTGGGAGAACGTGAAACTCGGCGTCGGGTCGAGTTCCGCACTTTCGTTCCGGTACGACCTTCGATCGCTACGAGAAGTCAACCGAGAGACACTTCATTCGAACGAGCTCTTCGCAGCGGCGCCACCCACAGGTGGATCGAGCTACGGGCAATCGGGCAAGGACGGCCAGATGGCGCGCAATGTCGTCGGTGATCTAAGCGACGAAGCACTTGCGATGGCGGAAGAGAAAGAGGACCACACACTGCCCAAAAAAGGTGCGGACAACAACAGGCCAACGATTGCTCACAAGGCACCCGTTCGCGTCCAAGGTGGGGCTGCGGGCTCGGGCCGAGGTTTCTCCCCGTCCGCTCCGCAAGAGTCGTTCTCCGATTACGCGCGCCAAGGCGCGGCCGGCCCGTCGGCCAGTCCATTCGCGAGTCTCGGGAAAGCCCTGAAGAAAAACGCCAACACCATCGTCGTCGAAGGTTATGCAGCCTCCGACGACAAGGACAAGATGACCGCGAGCCTCAGTCGCGCCAACCGCATGCGCGAGCGTCTGATTCGCGACGGCGTGGATCCGAACCGCGTCGTCGCGGTTGGAAAGGGTGCCTCGACGGGTCGCAACGGCGGCGTGCAAGTTGTCGAGCAGCAGACCCCCGTGGCTGCACCGCCTGTGGACAAACCCGCGCCTACAGATCCGCTTGCGGCCGATCCGATCGGCACGGCGCACTTCGAGTCGACAAATGTAACTACGGTTTACAAGAATTCGTCGGCGATGGTGTCGGTACTCAAGACGACAACCCCTGGCGACATGGTCTACCTCTACGATGCGGAGAGCGCTCGCGGTAACAAGCAATACGCGTTTCGCGCCGTTCGACTCGAGAACCCGACCAACTCGGTTCTCGAAAGCGGTCCGTTCACGGTGTTTGGCAAAGACCGGTTCATAGGTGAAGGCCTTGCAGAACCCATCGCTGCGAGAAGCACGGCGTTCATTCCGTTTGCGCTCGATCGCCAAGTCGTCGTCGAAACCACCGAATCGATGCGCGACGAGATTGACCGCATCATTACGGTTCAGCGCGGCGTCTTTTCGACCGAAACGCAGCACACACGGAAGACCGCTTACACGCTCTACAACCGCAACAGCGAGAAGAGTCCCGTCTACCTCCGTCACTCCGTCGTGCAGGGCTACAAGTTGACGAAGGCACCGGCCAAGTTCGAAAAGGTCAATGGCAGTTACCTTTTCCGCGTCGACATTGAGCCGAACCAAAAGCTCGACGTCGTGATCGAAGAGCAAACGCCCATCTTCAAGACGACCGACATCCGCACCACGGGCGGTCTCGAAATGGTGAGCGCCTACCTGTCATCGAGGGCGAGCGATCTGCTCAAAGGCAAGATCGCCGAACTCGTCGGCAAACAGCGCGAGATGGCCGACGTTGATCAACGCATCACAACCAAGCGCGAGCAAATGGAAGAGTATCGTCAGCGTATGGACGAGTTGCACGCCCAGGTCTTCACGCTCCGCGCTGTCAAGGCCGGCAACACGCTCATGCGGGAGCTTGAGCACAAGCTGTCACAGATGAGCGAGAAGCTCTCGAAGGCGACGGTGGACGTTGTCGATCTTCAAGAGAAGCTCATGGTCGCGCGCATCGACTTCCAAACGAAGATCGCAGAGCTCACCCTCGAGAACGACGATTCGAAGAAGGTGGCACTCCAGTAAAGTCAATCATATTGACTCTATGGTGCCGACCGAGTCATCAGTCCTTACGACCGAACATCTTCCTCACCGCAGCGGCAATCCGCACATAGAGGGAAGGTTCTTCGGTCGTTGCGTCTTCCATCCCAGAAGCACCCAACACGTCGAGGTCCGCACGCGTCACAAAGATGCCAAAGCACGCGGGGCAACGAAGTTCAGCGTCGCGAACGAGGTGCACGTCACATCTCGGACATCGAACTTCGGCTGGCAAAGGCGTCCCAGTCGTGGTTCGGAGCATGACCGCCGTCGCGCGCGCAACTGTGCTGATCTCACCGTCAAACCAGTCGATCCACGCGGCGTTGCAAGAGCTGCAGATGTCGACCTCAGCATCGCCCACCGGGCGCTCCTCCATTTCGCTCCGGCACCCTGGGCAGCGCAGTTGGGCCCCGCGATAAGCACTCGCCCGCGGTTCAAGCATTCGCCGTCTTCCCGTCTCGCCGCCGTGCGCTAGAGACCATTCCCGCCGTGAACAATATCAAGAGCGGTAGGTCACCTGCCATAACGTAAATCGTCTTGCCTTCCCGGAGTGCTGGCTCCGCTATGAGCACGCCTTCGTTCTCGAGCCTCGCGCGCACGCGCCCGGTAGCGTCAACCCATGCGGTGACACCGCCGTTGACGGCGCGAACGAAATCGCGCCGCGCTTCGATCGCGCGCAATGCCGACATACGGAGGTGAATCTCACTCTGTGCGCTCGGCGAAAACCACGCATCGTTCGTTATGTTAACGAGCAGGTTCGGCTCTTCTCTCATGACGTCAAGCGCAACGCTCGGCAGCGTGTCCTCAACGCAATTCAAGACGCCTGCTCGCACGGCCCCCGCCTTTTGCAAGAGGGCTTCGCGACCCGCAACGAGGCCAAA
>JAHFDY010000207.1 GCA_023248735.1 Myxococcales bacterium | reverse complement strand
GTCGTTGCTCCTTCTCTGAAGTTGTAGGTGATCGCATCGTCGACACGCCCGATATCGCTGATCGATCGGCCAGCTGATTATCGCTCCCCTACAAGCGCTCGCAGTCGCCTGATCCAAAAAACTGAAAAACGGGTCACAGCGCAATGAAAAACGGCGCGAGCTACAAGAGGACGCGCCGTTGAATTCAGCAATGAATGTCGTTTCGTCAGCTACGCGATAAATGCGTAGGCGCCCCGCTGCATCAGCGAAAGCGATAAATGGGTGGTCACGTCCGAGCGCACCCACGCGAAACGCGCTCCCCGACTCAATTACGAACAGCCCATCGAATTACCGCAGTTCAAACATTTGTAACAAGCGCCGTTACGAACCGTGATGTGTCCACATCCGTCGCAGACAGGTGCGTCGCCCATCATCGCGTCGAGGTGGGCGTCGAGCGCTGAACCCGGAGTATTCGTGAGACCTTCGTTCATCGCGGCTGCGCGGGCAGTTGCCTCTGCCGTGATGGGAAGGCTCGTCTGGGCATACGTTGTCTGCGCATGCGCTGCTTGCGCGTGAGCAGTATGAGTGGCGTGCGCGGCATCGTCGATGAACGGCGACGAGGGTGGCGCGAGGGCTGTGTCGGTCTGCGACTTGTCCATCACCTCTGGCTTGACGTGTGCCAAATCGTAACGGTGCAAGTACTCAATGCCGAGCACGCGGAACAGGTAGTCGACGATCGACGTCGAGAGCTTCACGTTTGGGTGACCTTCGACCATGCCTTGCGGCTCGAAGCGTGTGAACGTGAATTGATCGACGTACGTTTGAAGTGGCACGCCGTATTGGAGACCGATCGACACGCTCATCGCAAAGCAATTCATCAGCGAACGGAAGGCAGCACCTTCCTTGTGCATGTCGATAAAGATCTCACCCAATGTTCCATTTTCGTACTCGCCGGTGCGAAGGAAGATTTTGTGTCCTCCGACGCGCGCTTCTTGCGTGAAGCCAGCTCGCTTCTTGGGCAGGCGAATGCGCTGGCCGTAGAGGCGAGTGCCCATTTGCAAGGACAGTTGACCCGCTTCCCCGAGCCCCGTTTGCGGCACAGGTGACAGCACCGGATCGGCGACGATCGCATGCGAAGCTGCGGCCGCCGCGACGTCCTCCTTTGACTCGCGCTCTTTGCTCGACGTTGAGAGCGGCTGTGACGCTTTGCACCCATCACGATAAAGAGCGACAGCCTTGAGCCCAAGTCGCCAACCCTCTTCGTAAATGCGCTGAACATCATCGACCGACGCATCGTTCGGTAAGTTGACGGTTTTTGAAATCGCGCCGCTCAAAAACGGCTGCACCGCCGCCATCATGCGCACGTGCGACATCGGCGCAAGGAAACGCTGGCCAGTCTTGCCGCAGCGGTTTGCGCAGTCGAATACCGAGTAGTGCTCAGGGAGAAGGTGAGGTGCCCCTTCGATCGTCATGCGGCCTACGATGACGTCGGTCGCTTCGTCGATCTGTGTGCGCGTGAAGCCGACGTGCTCGAGGAGCGAGAAGCCACGCTTGCTGCGAAGGTCTTTGGTTGCGCCGAGGCGCTCGTAGGTCTCTTCGCCGACAACCCAAGGGCCGAATGCGGACTCAAGGTCGAACACACCAGGGATCGCAGTCTCGACCTTTGCGAGGTCTGCATCGGTGAAGCCCTTCTCGCGTGCGGTGCGGCGGTTGATGTGCGGCGCTGCGAGCAACGTGTTGGTGCCCGATACGTAAGCCACGATTTCGCGTGATTCTGCAGCGTCATAGCCCAAGCGACGAAGCGCCTCAGGCACCGACTGGTTAACGATCTTGAAGTAACCACCACCGGCGAGCTTCTTGAACTTGACGAGCGCAAAATCTGGCTCGACTCCCGTTGTGTCGCAGTCCATCAGAAGCCCGATCGTGCCGGTCGGCGCGAGCACGGTGGCCTGCGCGTTGCGGTAGCCGTTGACTTCACCAAGCTTCACGGCGTCATCCCAGTTGCGGCATGACGCACGATAGAGCGCTTCAGGACACGAGTCGCGATCGATGCCATATGCCGCTTCGCGGTGCATGTTCATGACGCGAAGCATGGGCTCGCGGTTCTTGGCGAAGCCGTTGAACGGTCCTTTTGAACCGGCCATTTCGGCGCTCGCTTTGTACGCCTGTCCGCACATGATTGCGGTGAGTGCAGCGGCCATGGCACGACCCTTGTCGCTGTCGTACGAGATGCCGAGTTGCATGAGCATGCTGCCCAAGTTGGCGTAGCCGAGACCGAGCGGACGGAAGTCGTGGCTGTTCTTCGCGATGTTCTTCGTTGGGTAGCTTGAGAGATCGACGAGGATTTCTTGGGCGATGAAGAACGTGCGACACGCGTGTTCGTAGCCGTCGGTGTCGAAGGTTGTTTGACCGTTTTCGTCCTTGAGGAATTTGGTCAAGTTGACTGACGCAAGGTTGCAAGCTGTGTCGTCGAGGAACATGTATTCCGAGCACGGGTTGCTCGCGTTGATGCGGTCGGAGTTCGGGCAGGTGTGCCAACGGTTGATCGTCGAGTCGTATTGAACGCCTGGGTCAGCGCAGCTCCACGCGGACTCGCCAATCATGCGCCACAGATCTTTCGCTTGCAGCGTTTCGCAAACCTTGCCGGTCGTGCGTGCGATCGTGTTCCAGGTGCCGCCGGCTTCAACGGCTTTCATGAACTCGTCGGTGACGCGAATCGAGTTGTTCGAATTCTGGCCACTGATCGTGTGGTAGGCCTCGCCATTGAAGTCGTTCGAGTAGCCACCTGCGATGAGTGCGTGCGCCTTCTTTTCTTCGCGGCTCTTCCACTGAATGAAGTCGACAATCTCGGGGTGATCGAGATCGAGGCACACCATCTTGGCTGCGCGTCGCGTGGTCCCGCCGCTCTTGGTTGCACCGGCTGCACGATCGAACACTTCGAGGAAACTCATCAAGCCGCTTGACGTCCCGCCGCCCGATAATTTTTCTTGGCGCCCGCGGATCGCGCTGAAGTTCGAGCCGGTGCCCGAGCCGTATTTGAAGAGGCGAGCTTCAGATTTCACGAGCTCGTAGATCGCCATCAGGTCATCGCGCACGGTTTGAATGAAGCAAGCCGAGCACTGCGGACGCTCGTAAGCGTTCGTTGTTTCGGTGATGGCGTCGGTGGCTTCGTCCCACGCGTAGTTTCCGCCTTGGCCTTCGATTTCGTATTGGTGCCAGAGGCCCAAGTTGAACCACACCGGCGAGTTGAACGCGCCGTATTGGTTGACGAGCAGGCACGAAAGTTCGGCTTCAAACGTGTCGGCGTCGGCTTTCGTCGCGAAGTATCCACCGAATGCCTCGCCGGCTTTACGGGCCGTATTGGCAAGGCGGTGCACGACCTGGCGAACGCTCATTTCGCCTTCGTCCTTGTCGCCGTGAAGGCCTGCTTTGCGGAAGTACTTTGAGATGACGATGTCAGTGGCGAGCTGGCTCCATGTGGACGGAATCTCGGCGCCGTCCATCTTGAAGACGATGCTTCCATCAGGATTGGTGATTGCGCTGGAACGTCGCTCGTAGACGACGGTGTCGAGCGGATCTTTCCCAACTTGTGTAAACATGCGTCGTACGGGAACGCCACGGGCGCGCTTGCTCTCGGTGACTACCGTGTGGTGCTTGGCGCTCTTCGCAGGAGGGATTACTGCGGCGGCCGGCTTGCCAGAGCCCTTCGCGGTACTCGTGCCTTTGCCCGTCGTACGGAGTTGCTTCTTGCCCACGTGCAGGCCCCCATTGGTTCCGACGCTTGTCGAGTTTGCCATGTCGATTCTCCTCCTGCGTGTCGAAATGCCGTCTGCCGTTTTAGCGATTTAGCGATGTCCGCCGTTCAGTGCGCTCATTGGTCACCCATACTGCGCAAATGTTCTCCCAAATTGGACAAAGAAACCCTATCGCAACCAAGGTCTCGATCTTCCTCACCGTAAGGGGAGGTAGAAGTTTCGCGCCGAAGTGATGTTTGCGCGCATGGACAGAAGACGGGGATGCGTCGGGGTGTTTAGAGCTGTACCCCCAACATCTTGGGCCTGTCCAGGAAAATGCCTACGAGATCTCGTGTCTACAGCCTCCGAAGGGGGGCGACATCGGGACCCATTGTGCGCCCACATTCGCAAATGCGCGAAACAACTGAACTCTTGGGGGGCTTGAACAGAGGTTTCCCACAGCTGGCGAGGGGTTGTTCAGGGGTTTTCCACAGGGGGCGAGGTGCGATGCGGGGGTAGGAAACGAGCCGCGCGGCTTCCCGGCCTTGGAGCCGCTTCGTGCTTGGCCGCTAAGAGGCGGCTTGAAGCTCCTGTTGCCACACGGCTCTCTGCAACGCGTCGAGAAAGTATGCGGCGCGCGCAGCACTTGGCACACCCGCTTGCTCCTCGAGATCGCGCGAAATCGGAACGCCGGTCGCATCGCGAAGGTCTGCAATTGCGGATATCGCGGCGCTCTGTACTTTGGCGCGTTCGTTGTCGTCAAGTTGATTGACCAGCCAGTGGTGAAGCGCCCACGAAGTTTCCGCGTGCGAAATTTCGTCGCGCGCGATTTTGGCCATCGCCTTGCGAATGCACGCGTCTTTGGCCGCGCGTCCTTGATGAATCGCGACGAGAGCGCCGTATGTCTCGCGCACGCAGCCTTCGACGGCATTCTCGATGGCCATGTCAAAGATCGTTCGGTTGGTGAGTTGTGGAGCTGCGTGATGGGGTACGCGCCCTCCGTACTTTTCGGCCAATGATCCCATCACGCTCGCGTGGCGAACTTCGTCACGCATGGCGCGCTCGGCCAAGGCTACCAACGAAGGTGGCGCGTTGTGGTAGACAAGTTCATTGACCATATGTGCGAAGGCATCAACCGCTGCGCGTTCGAGGGCAGCCGAGCACGCGAGAAATGAGCCGACGCCTTGTGGGGCTTGATCTTTGCGAGGTAGTTGCCAAGCCATCGGGCGACGCCCGCAGCTTTGGGGTTCCTCAATCCATTCGTACTCCACCCTAAATTCACATTGCAGAAGCGTTGCATTGTCAGCGCCTGCGTCGTTCGTGGACTCGATGCACGTTGGCGGAACGCAGGCGCCAGTGACTGGGTGCGTGCGGGTGGGGTGCGCCGCGCAACGCGTGACCGTAGCAGAAATAGACGTGTAATTCCCGTTGTCGCCTGCGTCGAACTCTTTGTACTCGTTGCTAGCGTCCAAAGAGAGCTGCTTCCATTCGATGACACCAGCATCGGTGAGAGCATGCCCGTCGTAACGACAGAGCCGGATGCACGCGTCGAGTGTGAACGATGGTGCGGAGCTTTCGATCATCGTTTGGCGAGTCGTTTTCTCGGTTCGATCGGGAGGGTCGCTACAATTTGGAAACGCTGCAGGGCCAACAAGCACGATGCCGAGCAGCATGCGTCTTAAGCGATGTGGACCCATCTATGGTACATAGCCGGATGACTTTGCTTGCGCAAAAGACAACTGTCTTGACGATGTTCGGAGGCGCGATTTTCGGCGCGATCGCGTGCAAAGGAGAAGCGCTGATCTTTGGCAACGAAGGCATGTACGCTTTGGTCGGCTCCCAAGAGTGCCCGAGCGCCAACGCGGAACCCTGCTTCGTTCACTCGACTTCGACGAACCCAACGCGCGTCACATACACCTATCCCGAATCGCTGAGCGGCTTGTCGGCTTCGTCCTTTTCGCAAGCAAGCTCCTTGACGGTATCGACCCCACCGGGAGAAGTCGCGTTGGTGGATCTCGCAACCGTGTCAGTTTCGATTCCGCGATTCGTCGATGGCTTCTCGCAGGTCAGTGCGGTCAACGGCTTTCCACTCGACCCACTCCGCCCGTCTTCGCCTTGCGACCATGAAGGCTGCGTACTTCAATTCAAATCGCTGCCTGGAGTGCAGTCGTTTGACCTTGCTCTGGAGGCAACAAACGCTGCGGGAACGCTCCGCTTCGATGCATCAATCAAATTCGACGCATCCAATCCACTCGTGGGTAGCGCGAACGTGTCCATCCTCGATCATATCCCGAAGTTCACGATCGGATTTGACGACGTGTCAGAGCCTGCAACTTGCGGAGAGGTTCGAGTGAACGTTCTTTTGCACAACAATTCGCATCACACCGGCATCGTCATGGCCTCGGAAAAAGTGCCCAGTACGATCTCACTCCCCGTTCCCTCGAGTGGCGACACCTCAAGCGCCGGTGCCTATGGTGTCCTCATTTCAAGCGGAAAAGTCCTCCGTGTCGGTGCGGATGTCGAGGATGTCGAGAACTGGATGCCCGGGAGGGTCGTGCAACGCTTGGACCTCAAAGAATTGGAAGGACGGGAGCGGTGGACGCTGGGCCGCATTTCGGTTGCCGATCACGACGTGATCACGGACCAAGGCATCATTGCCCAACCAACAGGTGTTTCAATTCGGGACGCGCAGGGCAGAGACGTTTACTTCAGCGGCTGCACGCTTCCGTTCTCCGTCGCCGTCCTTCCGGGAACCTACAATGTTTACATAAGCTACCAAGACGGTGCCGTTTCTAAGGTAGCGAACTATTCAGTTAACGTTCCTTAGGACGCATCGCGAACTCCCGATCGCGCTCACAGCCGCGCCAACGATACTCACTTCTTCGGAAGGACAATCTTCGGCTTGTTTGGGTGCCGCTTGTAAAGCAGCACAATGCGACCCAGCACTTGCGCGAGGTACGAATCGGTTCCTTCGGCAAGAGCTTGCGCGGCCTCGTGTCGCTCGACGGGCGCTTCGGAAAGAATCTTGACCTTCACGAGCTCGTGCGTGAGTAGCGCCGCTTTCGTCGCCGCAACGATGCCCTCAGTGATGCCTTCCTTGCCCACTTGAACGATAGGTTTCAATGCGTGTCCCATGGCGCGCAAGTGGCGCGTGGCGTTGGCGGAGATCGAAGGGGTTGCGCTCATTGATGCGCTAACTACCCCATTTTGGGCGATTGCTCGTCGTGAAGTACGAGCCGACCACTAAAACAAGCGCGCAGCCGTGTCGTCGGTGAAGTGCCACG
>JAHFDY010000041.1:16301-28217 GCA_023248735.1 Myxococcales bacterium | reverse complement strand
ATCAAGCGCGCGCAGTGTTGCGACGCGCCGTCGCGCTCGGCATCAATCTGATCGACACGTCCTGGTACTATGGGCCACACGTTGCGAATCGCTTGATCGTTGAGGCGCTTCACCCGTATCCGTCCGATCTTGTGATCGCGACGAAGCTCGGCGGGCGCCGTACGGAGGACAAGGGTTGGGCGGCCTCGCTGCGCCCCGACGAGTTGCGTGTCGGTTGCGAAGAGGACTTGCGTTCGCTGAAGCTCGAGCAGATTCACATGACACATCTGAGGTGGATCGCGAGCGCTGGCGTGCCATTCGCAGAATCGCTCGATGCGATGATCTCACTGCAGCGGGAAGGGAAGATCCGTCACCTTGCCGTAAGCAACGTGACGTTTGCGCAGCTTGAAGTCGCGGTCGCGAAAACCCCCATCGTTTCGGTCCAGAATCTTTACAATGTAGCGGCCGGTGCCGGCAAGCTCCGCGGATTCCCACATGCGGTGGTGGATGAGCAGGAGCTCGTGGTCGACTTTTGTGCAGTACGAAGGATAGCTTTTTTGCCGTTCTTCCCGCTGGCGTTACCGGGCCCGCCCAGGGAGACTCCGTCGGTTCTCGTCGCGATCGCGGAACGCCACAAAGTGTCCGTTGCTCAAATCGCGATCGCGTGGCTCCTCGCAAGAGCGTCAACTATGTTGCCCATTCCAGGCACCAGTTCGCTTGCCCATTTGGACGAAAATTGGAACGCGCGACGGGTAGAGCTCACGCCGAATGATTTCAGCGCCATCGCGGACGCTCGCCAATGAAACGCTTCACGGTGCATCACGAGCTCGTATGTTCGCGCGAGGCAATGTGGAAGGCGTTTCTCGCAACGCCCCAAATTGAATCGCTTCACCGAGATCTCGAGTTCCCAAAGTACGAGGTTGTCGAATTGCATGACACCGAAACGGCGATCGTTCGACGGGCTTTTGGGATACCGAAGTTGAACTTGCCCGCGGCGGTTTCGAAGCTGCTTGGCGCTAACTTTGGCTACACGGAGGAAGGCACTTTCAATAAGGCGACGGAGGTCTGGACCTTCAAAATGATCCCCTCGACGCTACCGGACAAGTTGCGCCACGATGGCACGATGCGCCTCGAAGAAATGGGACCCGCGAAGGTCCGTCGCGTCGTCGAGCTCGAGCTAGACGCTCGCATTTTCGGGATCGCTGGCCTCATAGAATCCGCATTCGAGAAGCAGCTACGCGAGATCTGGGACAAGAGCGCCGTAGCGACAAACGCTTACTTTCGTGCGCTCAAATAGGCAACGGCCCCCACTCTTGTGAAGGCCCATCGGCACTCGTAAACATCATTGATCGTTAGACAACTTTACCGAACACCAGTGCCCACTCAACGGCCACCAAAATCGGACAGACGATCCAAGCGACCTTGTAGAGTTTCGCTCCGAGCTCGTCGTTCTTCTGCTCGTCGGCACGCAAGATGGCCACGCTGAACGCGATGTGCACGAGCCACAGCAGGTAAAGCGTGAACATGAACTTGTCGAGTCGGGTGAAGAACGACAGCGGAGGAAGCTGTGCCGACGCCGTATTGTGAAACATGATGACTGCGACGAAGCTCCCGGTTCCGGCGGTGAGGCGGGCGGGCGCCATCTTCGGTTTCATGAAGAGAGAAACGAAGAGGACGAGTACCATCGTCAGCGCGGGCAGGAAGTTCTTCGCCACGGCAGCGACGGACGGACGCTTCACGTCAACTGAGTAGTTGTAGTGCGAGACGTTGATGCCATCGTCAAGCTTTTCAATCGTAATTTTTGCCTCACCACCGATGACATTCCACCCAGGAATCTTCACATCGTCGGCTGGATTGGGCGCGTCTTTGGCGTTCGCCACAAACACAGCGTCTTCATCGTGATCACCAAGGTCGATCTCGAGCTCATGCTGATCGAACGGAAACTCAGAGATGTCGATGTCCGTCGCGAGCTCTGCCTTCACGCGGTATACCTTGTGGAGAGGCTCATCGACGACGCTGTCCGGCTTGCCCTTGATCTCTCCGTTGAAGAGAGTCATGTGAGGCTTACACGGAGCCGTTGCGCAGTGATACGTGACGAGGAACTCTGCCTCGAAGGTCCCCGGCCCAAGCTCGAACTTGTGGATCTTCTGAACGTTGATGCCGACCTCATACTTGATCGGGTGATGGTCGTTGGGGTCGGGATCGTCGTCGTCCTTGGCTTCCTTATGCTCCTTCGCGCCGTCTTTCTTGTCGTCCTTCGCCGGCTCCTTCGGGTCCTTATGATCCTTGTCCTTGCCTTTTTCCTTGCCGTCGGCCGCAGCCGCAGCGGGATGGCTATCATCATCGGCCTTCGGCGTTTCGGCGAGTGCGGAGGTAGCGATTGAGACGACTGCCAACACAGTGGCAGCGATCGACAACAGTCGGCGCATGGTTTTCTCTCTTCTTTTTCGTGAGCGACACCGGCGGTGGTGCGTCGCGCCCTTCGGTATCGGAGCTGGCCGGTTCTCTGGATTGTCGAACGTGTTTGGTGGGGAGCCAAGAAGACTCTTGAGCAGGAGTGCGTACGCCAGTCGCTTACTGATGCTCTTTGGTATGACGATGTTTGGACGTGTAAGCGTCCGCCCGTGGCCCACAATGACTCCCCCCCACCTAGCCATCGAAATCAGAGTGGTTACGGATGGATCTCACATCGTGCTTTCGCGCCAGTGCCGAAGAACGTTATCGTTTTGTATTCAAGCTCTGTGAAGCCGTAGTCTCAATTGTGAGGTGACCATGTCGTCCGAGAAGAAAGGCTTCAACCCGAAGGCGTCCGAAGATGAGGCGCTGCAGTTTGGAGATGAACTGCCGGTGTTGCCGATTCGCAATGCGGTGTTGTTTCCTGGTGCCGTTGCGCCATTTGACGTAGGTCGCGAAAAGTCAGTCGCGCTCGTTGAAGATGTCGACAACCTGCCGGCGCCCATCATCGCCATCTTTGCGCAACGCGATCCCGCGATCGATGATCCCGGTGGTAACGACCTACACACGGTTGGTTGCGCCGCGCGTGTTCTCAAGGCACTAAAACACACATCGGGGAACTACTCGCTCATCCTGCAGGGACTCACCCGCATTCGTCTTAACGAGGTGACCCAAACAGGTCCTTACCTCAAAGCGAAAGTGACGCGCGTTCAAGAAGACGGCGTCGATGATGACGAGGCTGAAGCGCTTAGCCTGAGCTTGCGCGACATCGCCAAGCAGGTCATTCAACTGATGCCCGAGCTTCCGCGTGAAGCGAGTTCGCTCATCGATTCGATTCAACAACCCGGTCCGCTTGCCGATCTTGTTGCGGCAAATCTCGACGCGCCAGTTGAAGAGAAGGCAGCGCTTCTCGACACGGCCGACGTCAAAGAGCGCATTCGCAAAGTACTCAAGTTGCTTACCCGTCAGCTCGAGATCTTGAAGATGCGCGAGCGGATCAATTCTCAGATCAAAGAAGAGATGGGCAAGAACCAGCGCGAATACGTGCTTCGCCAACAGCTCAAAGCGATCAAGGAAGAGCTCGGTGAAGACGACGGCGACCAAGGAGATCTTGACGGTCTCGAAGATCGCATCGCGAAAGCAAACTTGCCGAACGAAGCCGAACAGGTTGCCAAAAAGCAACTCAAGCGGTTACGAAATATGCAAGTGGGTTCGGCCGAGTACACGGTCGTTCGCACTTATCTCGACTGGATCATGGACCTTCCATGGCACCACCAGACCCTCGACAACCTCGACATTGCGACCGTTCGTCGCGTGCTCGACGAAGACCACTACGGCCTCGAGAAGGTGAAGAAACGCATCCTTGAGTACCTCGCGGTTCGCAAGCTCAAGAAGGACAAGAAGGGTCCGATCCTGTGTCTGCTCGGACCGCCCGGCGTCGGCAAGACTTCGCTTGGTCGTTCGATTGCACGCGCGATCGGCCGCAAATTCCATCGCATTTCGCTCGGCGGCGTTCACGACGAGGCTGCGATTCGCGGCCACCGGCGCACCTACGTCGGCGCGCTACCCGGTCAGATTATTCAGGGCATGAAGAAGACCGGCACCATGAACCCGGTCTTCATGATGGACGAGATCGACAAGATTGGGCACGACTTCCGTGGCGATCCGGCCGCTGCCCTACTCGAGGTGCTCGACCCCGAGCAAAATGGCACCTTTGCCGATCACTATCTCGAAATTCCGTACGATCTTTCGAGCGTCATGTTCATCGCGACAGCGAATATCGCCGACCCGATTCCTGGGCCGCTGCGAGACCGCATGGAGATCCTTGAGATCCCCGGCTATACGCGCAACGAGAAGCTCGCGATTGCTCGACGTCACTTGATTCCGAAACAAATCGAGGAGCACGGCATCTCGAAAGATCAGCTTGAGTTCGCCGACACGGCGGTCGACCTCATTATCGATTCATACACACGCGAGGCAGGTGTTCGAACACTCGAGCGTCAAGTCGCAAGCGTCATTCGTGGCGTCGCGGTGAAGATCGCCGAAGGCGATATGACCAAGCGCAAGATCGAAACGGAAGATCACATTCGCGAGTTCCTCGGCCCGCAGCGTTTCACGAGCGAAGTGGCCGAACGAACCGAAGAGCCGGGCGTCTGCACGGGCCTTGCCTGGACGAGTGTCGGCGGAGAGATTCTCTTCATCGAGGCAACGAGCATGCACGGCTCTGGCAAGATGCAGCTGACGGGTCAACTCGGCGACGTTATGAAAGAGTCCGCGCAAGCGGCGCTCTCCTACGTTCGCGCAAACGCCGAAAAATATGGCATCGCGAAGGATTTTCTCGAAAAGCGCGACATCCATATCCACATTCCTGCGGGGGCGATGCCCAAGGACGGACCGAGCGCCGGCGTAACGATGTTCACTGCGCTGGTCTCACTGCTTACAGGCATTCGCGTTCGTCACGACGTCGCGATGACTGGCGAGATTTCTCTCCGCGGGCGCGTACTCCCGATCGGTGGTCTCAAAGAAAAGGTCCTTGCGGCGCATCGTGCGGGCATCAAACGCGTGCTCGTGCCTGAGCGAAACAAGGCCGACCTTGATGAGGTACCGAAGGAAGTCATGGACGATCTCGAGTTCATCTTCTGCAGCAAGATGGACTCCGTACTTGAAGGAGCGCTCGAGTCGATGCCGCAGCCGAAGCCTGAAGCGGCGGCGGCGCCTGTCGCGGCGAATTAATTGACGTCGAGGGGGAAGAGGATCCCCTTCGACGTGCCCCAAGTACAGGAAACGAGCGGGACTCCGGTCTCGCTCGTTTTTTTCTTGATTGGTCGCGATTGCGCTACTTCTTACAGAACTTGACGCTTCCGCCGATGCCGGACCCGCACTCCTTGCTGCCGCCGCAGTCCTTCGAGTTGTCGCAAATCTTCGAGCAGTAGCCCTCTTTCACGCCCGTGGCCGCGTTCAGATTCTGAACGCACAGCCGGTGGTCGCACTCGCTTGAGTTCTCGCAAACCTCTCCGACGCGCTTCGAGGTCTTGTCCGCGGCACCACAGTATCCGTATGCGGCGCTACCCGCCACGAAGCAGGACAGCTCCGCGCCGCATTCGACATCGGCGTGGCACTCCTTCGTGCACACGCGCTGCTTGACGACCGTAATGCACTGCTCGTTGCCGCACTCGGCGTGCTTCACACATTGCTCACCAAGTTTTTTCTTCTCGCAGGCGAAGAGTGACGCGAGCAGCAGCAACGCGAAGCAGACAGTCGTCTGGCGCATTGCATAAGGTTACTTGGGAGGCACCACCAGGGATACAAATTGATCCAAACGA
This sequence comes from Myxococcales bacterium, assembly GCA_023248735.1. Taxonomy (GTDB): domain Bacteria; phylum Myxococcota_A; class Polyangia; order Polyangiales; family Polyangiaceae; genus JAHFDX01. Next base: position 22,461 of record JAHFDY010000041.1, on the reverse strand, counting down.
TTCGCTCACGAGCATAAATCGGCCAACAAGCGAGAATCAAAGCCGAATCTTCACGATACGCTGCGCTCATGGCGATTCGAGTGGCGGTACTGGGCTGCGGCATCGTGGGTGGTGGTGTCGTCAAGCTGATTCGTGAGCACCACGAATCGCTCGCCGCAAGAGTAGGCGCGCCGGTCGAACTGGCGCGGGTGCTCGAGCGCGATTTGGCCCGCGCCAAGGCCGCGGGCGTCGACGACAATCGAGTCACGAGTGATCCCGCGCAGGTGCTCGACGATCCGAGCATCGACGTTGTGGTTGAAGTGATGGGCGGCATCGAGCCCGCACTCAGCTTTGTCGAACGCGCAATTCGTAACAAGAAGAGTGTTGTTACCGCGAACAAGATGCTCCTCGCGGCCCATGGCGCGAGGCTCTTCTCGCTCGCCCGCGAATGTGGGGTTGATCTTGCCTTCGAGGCTTCGGTCGGCGGCGGCATCCCAATCATTCGGGTCCTGCGCGACGCGCTGGTTGGCGACCGCGTGGAGGCCCTTCAGGGAATCGTCAATGGCACGTGCAACTTCATGCTCACAAGGATGTGCGACGACGGCCTTTCGTTCGATGAGGCACTGCACGAAGCGCAGGCCAAGGGCTTTGCCGAGGCAGAGCCGAGTCTCGACGTCGACGGCCATGATGCCGCGCACAAGCTCGTCGTCCTCGCGACGCTTGCGTTTGGCGCGAAGCTCGATGGCTTCCACGTCTTTACCGAAGGCATCCGATCCATCGAACCGATTGACCATCGCTTCGCGGCGCGCTGGGGCTTCCGCATCAAGCATCTCGCCATCGGTGCGGAGCGCGCAGGCGCACTCGAGCTTCGCGTGCATCCTGCGCTTGTGAGCACGGCGTCGACACTGGCAAGCGTGGGCGGTGTGCTCAACGCAATCGCCCTTCAAGGGCATTCGCTCGGTCCGGCGCTGCTCTCCGGTCGTGGCGCAGGCGAGCGTCCGACCGCCGTGAGCGTCGTCGGGGATATTGCAGACGTCGCACGCGCCAAGGTACTCGGCGTGCCGGGAATATCACTTCGTGGGTTACAATTGAACGAGCGCAAAGTGCTTCCGACGGACGACGTCGAAACGAGGTATTACCTGCGATTTCAAGTGTTCGATCGCCCCGGAGTTCTGGCGCGGATCACCGGCGCCCTTGGCGATGCTCGCGTATCGATCGAGCAGATGGTGCAAGAGGGTAGGGGCGACGAGAGCGGATCACCGGTGCAAGTCGTGATGCTCACGCACGTGGCACGAGAGCGCGACGTACGGGCCGCATTGCAGTTCTTGAGCGTGCTCGATTTTGTCGCGAAGCCGGTTTGCCTCATTCGCGTGCACGGATGATTGGGGAGCACGCGTAGCGGCGTTACAAATTGATCTGCTTGGCAGTCGGCACGTCCTCACCCAAGAATCGCGAGGCGATCATCGAGAACGTTGCAGGTAAGTCGGTCACGAGCAACTCGAGTCGACCTGGGTCTGTCCGGTTGCTCTGCATATCGCGATCGCGCAAGAACGTCGCCACATCCGCTGCGGCGGACTGCGCGCTGTCAATAACCTTGACGGATTGACCCAAGAGCAACTTTGCTCTCTCTTCAATCGCAGGTCGAAGCAGCGGATAGTGCGTACATCCGAGCACGAGCGTGTCAACGTGGGCGTCCCGCAAAGGTAACAAGTAACGATCAATGATCAGATTAGGAACCTCGCCAAAGACCCACCCCTCTTCTGCCAGAGGGACAAGCAAGGGGGCAGCAAGGCTAGTGACTTCGGCGCGCGTTGAATACTGTTGCACCGCTCGTGCGTAGGCGCCCGCCGCAACCGTGCCCGTCGTCGCCAGAACGCCGATTCGCCCGGTGACCGATGCTTCAACGGCTGCGCGCGCCCCGGGTTCAATGACCGACAGGACAGGCAGATCGAACTCGACTCGCAGACGTTCCGGCGCTACCGCACTAACGGTGTTGCATGCGATGACAATCGCTTTGACGCCTCGCTCCACGAGATGTTTCGCGCAGCCGATGGCGTACCGGATGACCGTTGCCGCGCCCTTCGTGCCGTACGGAACGCGCGCCGTGTCGCCGAGGTAGATGATGTGCTCGTTCGGCATCGCGTTACGAAGTGCCCGGGCGACGGTGAGGCCGCCGAGACCCGAGTCGAACACGCCGAGCGGAGCGTTGCGGTTCACGTGTTGCCCCGCGTGAGCCCCACCGCTTCGAGGACTGCCATGCGCACCGCAACCCCAGCTGCGACCTGGTCAAGAATGACGCTCTGGGGACCATCGGCAACGGCGCTCGTAATTTCGACGCCGCGATTGATCGGACCGGGATGCATCACGAGCGCGTTCGGCTTTGCGCGAGCGAGCGTGTTCGCGTTGAGTCCGAACGTTTTCGCGTACTCGCGCGTCGTTGGCAACGCTGCGCCGCTGAAACGTTCGTTCTGGATGCGGAGCATCATCACGACGTCTGCTCCGTCGATCGCGTCGGCGAGCGTGTGCGCCACGATTACCGTGGAGCCAAGGCGCGCAGCCTCGAGCGGTAGCATCGTGCGCGGCCCAGTGAATCGTACCGTGGCGCCGAGCAACCCGAGGAGTATTGCGTTCGAACGCGCGACGCGTGAGTGCATAATGTCACCGCAGATGGCCACAATGCGTCCGTTGAGGTCGCCGAGGTGCTTTCGCATTGTGAGTACATCGAGCAGCGCCTGCGTCGGATGCTCATGCGTTCCGTCACCCGCGTTCACGATCGACGAGCGCGCGTGCTTTGCAAGAAATTGCGGCGCGCCCGACGATGCATGGCGCAGCACCAAGATGTCGGCGTGCATCGCTTCCACGTTGCGTATCGTGTCAAGCAACGTTTCGCCTTTGCTGACACTCGACGTACTCGGGCTCACGTTGATGACATCGGCGCCGAGCTTCTTGCCAGCGATCTCAAACGACGTACGCGTGCGCGTGGATGACTCGAAAAATAGGTTGACGACTACCTGGCCGCGCAGTGCGTCGGTCTTCGGCATGGGCCCGTAGAACGCTTCTGCGCGATCGAGCAAATGGCTGACTTCTGAGGCGCTCAGGCCCTCGATGCCCAACAAATGAGGCCGCGACCACATGCAGTCCTACCTATCGCGCGCATCTTTGGGGTCGTCAACGCAAACTCCACCAAGAAGCAAGGTGCTAGTTCAGCCAGTCTTTTGGCGGCTTCTCATCGCGGCCTCCCGGAACGACGCGCAACTTGTGCGGATTTGGCTTCGGCTTCTTTGGGCCGCCAAGAATGTCGTCGACGGTCATGCGCTGCCCGCGAGCGGAGAGCCACCGCAGCTTCAGTTGCAGGTAGACCTTGCGAAGAGGCGAGGGGCTGCCGCTCAACGCGAGCCCGGCGAGGAGGCCCCCCCACGGTGCCCAGTGTCCATCGTAGAGCGTCGCAAGTGTGCAGGTAGCGACCGTGATCCACTTCATCCACGCGCCGCGCACAGGGATGAAGAACATCAACCGGATTTGCGCGGTTGGAAATTCGGCACCCCACGCAACCGCCAAAGCCGTCAACGCAGCGGAGGGTCCGAGATCGACCTTTGGCCTGAGCATGAACGTGACGGGTAGGACAGCCCACGCAAGGAGCACGATCAGATTGCCCGCAATCCCGCCAAAAAAGAATGTGCGCACGACGCGCGCGCCAGTCCATTTTTGTTCGAGGGCGTTGCCGAGAAAATAGATCGCGAGGAGATCGAAAACGAGGCTGAGCCATTGCTCGGTGAGCAATGGTGATGAAACCGCACGCCAGATTTGCCCGCCGAGGAACGCGCTTGCGTCAAAGATCAAGTAAGAGAATAGCGACGCAGCGCCGGCGAGTCGCGCGACCGCAAACGCAAGGCTGATGGACCCGAGAGCGACCATGAGGCCGATTACGGCCCGACTGGGACGGGGCAGGTCGAATCCCGTCTCTCTCATTGCTCTAAGGTAGAGACGCGGACGCGTCGTCGCAAGGACTCAGTCGACTAGCGCGTCAGCGTCAGGGGCAGCGTCAGCGTCAGGGGCAGCGTCAGCGTCAGCGTCAGGGGCAGCGTCAGCGTCAGGGGCAGCGTCAGCGTCAGGGGCAGCGTCAGCGTCAGGGGCAGCGTCAGCGTTGGCGCCGGCGTCCGACGCGGTGGCCGTTGGGCAATGGGCCGTCGTCACTGTGCGGTCCCAGGCGACAGCGGTGCAATCGGTTGTGAGGATCGCGTTGGCGCGATCGGCGGGAACTCCCGTGCTTGCGGCTTCGTCCCAGCGGAGTTCATCGAAGGTCCGAATCGACAGCGTGTAGGTGCCTGCGGCGACTTGAAAAACGGCGTCGGCGTAGCAGTCGAACACGCCGGACTGGCTCGTTTCGATGACCCTTGCGTAATACTTGAAGGCCTGGCCGTCTCGCTTGCCACAGCCAACGACGGAAAAAAGCTGAGACGCGTCAACCCGGATGGCCGTGTAGGTGGGAAGAGTTGACGTCGCTGGGGCCGTCGCGCAGGCCGCAGAGGCAATGACCGCGACGAGAGCCGTGCACCAAACGCGAACCATCCGGTGTTCATTACTCGAAAGCACATGCCTGGCGCAATTGCAGTGCGCTGGCCCTGCGCCGACGCCCAATCGGGTTGCTGCGGGTTCCACTTGATCGCTAGGCGCTTAGTACCTGCAGAAATACGTGATCTGGCTTGCGCAATCGGCGACGTTCGAGCCCGCTTCGGCCGTAATGACGCAGGTCCCCTGAGCGCACAGTGCGTCGCCTTGATAGGCCTCGATGTCGAACGTGATCGTCTCGCCGGTTACCAAATTGCCGAAGGCGATATCCTCGCCGCAGCTGGCGGAGCCCTCCTCACCGAGTTCACGCGCAGCGACCCGCCAACTATCGCTGCTTGCGACGCAGGTTTGATTCAGGTTGAGACCGTATTCGAAGACGATCGCGTTGCGCACTTCGTATGAGGTGTCGCCCCGATACGATGCACCATGGGGGCGATCGTCGACAACGATGCAGCCCGTTCCGAGGGCTAACACTGGAAGAGAAACAAGTAACTGCGTGATTCGCATGCACTAAAGCTGCGCTGCGGCGTGGGCCTTCGCCACCTCTGCGGCCGATCCTTGCGAAGATTTCATCATTCGATCAAGGGTTTGCGTTGTCATCGTTCCGCGGAGCACCTCGGCGTTTTCGAGCAACGCGAGATGCAAATCGACGTTCGTGCGAACTCCGGTCACGCGGGTCTCAAGAAGCGCTCCACGCATCCGCAAAATGGCTTCGTCGCGATTGGAACCAAAGGCGATCACTTTCGCGAGCATCGAGTCATAGTCAGGCGGAACGATCGAACCGGCCTCGATTCCCGTATCGACCCGGATGCCGGGGCCTCCGGGCCAGGAGCAAGTATCGACGCGACCGGCGCTCGGAAACATGCGCCAAGGATCTTCGGCATTCACGCGGCATTCGATTGCGTGACCACGTGGCCGCCAAACCTGTTGGTCGGGCAGGCCAAGCGGACGGCCGAGTACAGCGCGCAATTGTAACTGTACGAGATCGATTCCAAACACGAGCTCCGTGACGGGATGCTCGACTTGAAGCCGCGTGTTCATTTCGACGAAGAACAACTTTCCGTCCGCGCCGCGCAAAAACTCGAGCGTTCCGAGGCCGAGATAGCGCGTTGCTTGCATCGCAGAAATGGCCGGGGGCAGTAGTTCCGCACGTTGACGATCGGTGAGCGTCGGGCTCGGAGCCTCTTCGATCACTTTCTGATGGCGGCGCTGGAGCGAGCACTCTCGGTCGCCGAAAATCCAAACGTTGCCTTGACCGTCGCCGAGAACTTGAAGTTCGATGTGCTTGGGCTCTTCAAGTAACTTTTCGAGATACAATTGCGAGGCGCCGAAGCCGATCGCCATCTCTTTCTGAGTGTCGACGAAAGCTCGTTCAAGTTCCCGATCGCTGCGCACGACGCGGAGGCCACGCCCGCCACCGCCACTCGTCGCTTTGAGCATAAGAGGGTAGCCGATTCGCTTCGCCTCAATGAGTGCGTGTGGAGCGTCCGAGAGAGGGTCGCTTCCGGGAAGGACGGGGACGCCGTACTTCTTGGCTTCCTCGCGCGAACGCAGCTTGTGACCCCACGTGCGCATGCTGTCGGGGCGGGGCCCAACGAAGCCGATGTTCACT
>JAHFDY010000041.1:0-16201 GCA_023248735.1 Myxococcales bacterium | reverse complement strand
GAGAGGGTCGCTTCCGGGAAGGACGGGGACGCCGTACTTCTTGGCTTCCTCGCGCGAACGCAGCTTGTGACCCCACGTGCGCATGCTGTCGGGGCGGGGCCCAACGAAGCCGATGTTCACTTGTCCGAGAAGCTCCGCAAAGTCCGCGTTCTCGGAGAGGAACCCGTACCCAGGATGGATCCAATTTGCGCCGGTGACACGCGCCGCGCTCACGATGGCTGCAAAGTTCAAATAGCTGAGCCTCGCGGGTGCGGGCCCAATGCAGACCGCCTCGTCAGCAACTTTCGTGAAGAGCGCTCCGCGATCGGCTTCGGAAAAGACGGCTACCGAACGCAGTCCGAGCGCACGGCATGCGCGTGCAATGCGAACCGATATTTCGCCGCGATTTGCGATGAGGACCGTGTTGCTCATGAGCGTCGCAGATGAAATAGGGGTTGACCGTATTCGACGCGTGACCCGTTCTCAACGAGCGCTTCGGCAACGACGCCAGCGGATTCGGTTTCGACTTCGTTCATCAGCTTCATCGCTTCAACGATGCATACCGTTTGGCCCTTGCGCACGGCCGAGCCGATCTCGACAAACGGCGAGGTGTCCGGGCCTGGCGATCGGTAGAACGTACCGACGAGTGGACTTGTGACGACGATAAAATCACTTGACGGTTTGGCCGTCATGGCCGTTTCAGCGTGCGCTTTGGCGAGCGGTGCGGCTTCGTGCGCTGCGACTCGACCGGTTGCCATCGAGACTCGCAGCTGCGCGTCGCCGTCGATGTGCTCGACTTCGGCGACCTGGTGTTCGCGCATCAGGAGCACGAGTTCTCGTAGGAGGGTGAGATCCAACGGCATTGCTCGGTCTGTAACACCACAAGGAGGCATGGAACCAATCCACGTGGTGCGAAACGTCACGCGCAGCGAAGGGCGAAGCGCGAAAAATGTTGCAATGCGTCACACTGACCCGCTGATTCTGTGAGGAACGCTAGGGGGTGTGCGTTTTTCGCCACAGGGCTCGCACGAGTCCTTCGAGTGCTAGCCGGTAACTTTCATCGCCGAAGCCGGCGACCCGACCCATGCAGGCGGCGGCGACGCGCGAGCGACGTCGAAACGATTCGCGCGCATCGGGATTCGAAAGGTGCACCTCGATAGTCGGAATCGCGACGGCCTTGATGGCATCGTAGATTGCGATCGACGTGTGAGTAAGTGCTCCTGGGTTGATGAGAATGCCATCGTGCTTTCCGAGCGCTTCGCCTATCCAAGTGACGATGTCGCCCTCGTGGTTGCTTTGTCGGCAAGTGACCGTCGCGCTTAGCACCTGAGCAGCAGCGGCGAGCGCGGTGTGAATCTCGTCGAGCGTGGTCGTCCCGTAAATTGACGGTTCGCGCGCACCGAGCAGCTGCAGGTTCGGGCCGCTGATGCAGAGGATCGAGAGTGTGCTCACGTCTGCGTGCGCCTTTCTGGAGTCTACGAAAGAGCGCTCATCAGCTTCGGTACCGCGAGCCGCATGAGGAAGCGTCCCTTGCCGACGTTTGCGTTCGGTCCGTAGGCAACCGCGAGAAAGTAGTTGGCGCCGAGCGTGCGAATCACCGTTGTGAGGTGTTCGGTTCCGACGACCATCTCTTGTGCCTCGCCGGCCTCGAGTGACTCCGCTGCGCGCCTGATTGAGGTGAGTGCAACGCCGAATTCAACGCCCACGGTGTTAATATCGAGCGTCGCGTCGTCGCGCGCATAGGTCTCGACGGCAAATCCTTCGGCGTCCATCACAACGCCGCCGACGCTGCCGTCGGTGCTCTCGACAATTTCGCGGAGCGCTTCTTTGAACATGAATCAAAAGGTATGCGCCGCCCGGCGAGGGGGCAACAATCCAAGAAAAGGCGATCTGCCCCCTCCTTTACCCTTGACGCCCAAACAAAACGCCACGGGGGTCACATCCACCTTGACCATCATGATTGCGTACAGATAGGGTCACGCCAACCTTCCGGGTGGGAATTTATCTGCCTGGTTTTCATCAAAAAACCGCGAGAAAACGTATGCGAGCGCGAGCCGGGGATCCTCCCCGCACGATGGCCGATAAAATTTTCGCCGGACGCCACCCGCAATCTTTTGCGCCTGGTGACCGGTTAGACGTCAAAATCGACCACGTCGCGCTTGCGCGCGATTGTGGCGGTACCCTTGCTCTCGCCAAGGAGGCGGGTCTCAAGTCATCGCCGGTCGAAGTTGCGGTCGCCTACGCGCCCCGTGCGATTGATGATGCCGAAGCCGACGTTCCCGCGAACATCGCGGCGTTCGTTGCTCACGGCGTCACCTGGGCACGTTCGGGAGTTGGGTATTCCGCGGCGGTGCACCTCGAACGATTCTCGGGTCCGTCTCGCATCTGCGTGACCGACGATCCCCGCATGGTCGGTCTCGGCGGTATGGGCATGCTGACCTACCTCCTTTCGCCGTTCGAGCTCGCGCGTGCATTGGTCCGCGGTACGGCGACCGTGCAAGCGCCGCGCACGGTTCAAGTTCTCGTCAGCGGGAAAACTCGACCGTTCGTGAGCACGCGCGACGTGGCGTTCGAGCTTCTGCGTCGCGGCCTTCGCGACAAAGTGGAGCGCGCGCAGCAGCAGTCGGGCGCACCTGTTGTGCTCGAGTTCGGTGGGCCAAGCGTCCGCTTGCTATCGGTCCCTGACCGCGCACTCCTCGCGTCAATGGCGCCCGAATTTGGTGCGATGGGCGCATTGTTTCCGAGCGACGAGCGCGCCGAGAGCTTTCTCCGCGACGAGCGTAGGTCGAAGGCGCATCGCGTGCTCCACTCGGACGCCGGCGCCTCGTGCGCAGATGTGATGAGCGTGGACATGTCGCTCGTCGACCCGTTGCTCATCGACGAAAAAGGCGCTGTTCGCACCGTTCGAGAATTGAACGGAACGCCGATTCGCCAGGCCGTTCTCGGAGGTGACTTCGGTGCACCTCTTCGTGATCTTGCGGCTGTCGCGGCTCTCCTTGCCTCCAAGCGCGTACTCCCGTCGCTTGACCTTCTACTCGCGTGGCCTTCGCGACAAGCGCTTGAAGTGCTGGCATCCACCGGTGCGCTGCAAGCGCTCATCGCAACCGGCGTTCGTCTCGTTGAACCCGATCGTCGTGCGCTTCGGGGCGACATGTACGCCCCGCCTGAGGGTGGCGTCAGCATCCGCACGACCGAACTCGATCCGGGATGTCGCAACGGTCGCGTGCTCGTAGCCTCACCGGAGACCGTGGCGTTCGCTGCAGCCGCAGGTCAAATCGGAGATCCGCGTGGCTTCAAACGACCGCCACGTGTTACGCTTCCTCGTGAGCTTCCCACGGACGATGTGCTCATCATTCGCGACAAGAAACAACTTCCGCCGCCCGCCGAGTTGTCGTCACCGCCTGTCATCGAGGGTGCGATTCCGTCAGGAAAATTGACTATTTTTGAGCTCGCCAAGGTGCCGAGGAGCCCCGGCGAATCGATCGCCGTCGTGGCGTCTTCAACTCACGAGGGTCTCCGCGTTGCCGACCTCGCGCTTCGTCGCACGGACGTTCGCGCGATCGTCGTTCCCTACGTTTCGCGGATGCTCTCGACAGCGCTTGCGCAACTCAGGATCGCCGCGCTTGTGGCAACACCTGAGGTGATCGCGCAAGTGCTGAAGAAGGGTGCGATCGACGTTTCATTGGCTGGTGCAACTGCAAGTCTTGGGGGCGGGCTCTCTGCGGATTGCCCAGGTCATCAGGACTTTCCAGCCTCGGTACCGGGAGGCGTGGCGGATGCGAAAGCGAAGGCCAAGAAAGCGCGCTGACCTCACTGCGGGCCTATTGAAGCAGTAACACCCCGCTGGTGCGTGGGATCACAACGAGCAGCTCGTCGTTCTGCAGTGTGAACCGTGCGGGATGACGTACTTGTGTCGCTACCTCGTCGTGAGGACCACGCATGGCGATGAATCGAGCGCCGCTTGGCGAATCGAGGACGATTCCGATAAGGCGGCCGCTTGCGCTGAGCAGGAGCGAGGATTCGCCTGTGGAGGAAGGGGCCTCCGCGTGCCCCCACCGCCCGCGCAGCGTCACTTCTGCGGAGGACTCGGTCCACTTGTCGACGTTACATTCGATGAGCATTCCTAAAGAGTCGCGCTTGAAGGCCTCGTCGTCAAACGCGTTCACGCGGCGATGGGCGCGTGACACATGCTCAAGTAGGCCGTTATGCTCCGTTCGGTGACGCGAGGAAGGCTAACCCGGCACGAACTCAGCTGGCTCTTGACCCAAGAGGCACAGGGTGCGGCTGTTCGGTTACGAGATGGCGTCCTGGCCCTTAAGGCGCACGCGCCGTCCGGCGAAGCTGAGGTCGAGCCGACGCTCGACGCTCTCGACGACGCGATGCGCACCCTCGCGAAGTTGCATCGTGCCCCCGTTCAATCCGCACGCAGGGGGCGTATCGACGTAAGCGCACTCGCGTGCGATCTCTTTCCGCAAGCACGAATTTCGATCGAGCCTGGTGATGGGCTCGATGTTTGGGCCGAAGATGCAGACCTTAGGCGGGTTATCTACGTGCTGCTCGGTGACGAGCATCAGCGCGAAGTGCGCATCAGCCGTGCGGGCCAATTTGTGAAGATCGAAGTGACATTGGGTCCGGACGCGTCGCCTCGCGCCGACGCGGAGCGCGGTTGGCTCAGTCGGATGGCGATTTGGTACGGAGGCGAGCTCCTGATCGAGGCGTCCACCGAGGTGCTCTCACTGCCTGCTGCGGTTGACCCTCCCGAAATGCAAGCGGGGATCGACGTTGACGAGTTTCCGACTTCGCCGAACCTGCAAACGATTAACGGAGCGCGCGTCGATCGGCTTTCCGCGTTTGCGCGCTTCAGCGGGCGCATCGGCGAAGCGCTCGCGGCCTCGGGTGCGTCGGACTTGCCGCTCGTCAATGGTCTGCTCCAATTCGGACGTCTCGACTTCACTGCGCCTCGCGTATCGATCGATTTGCTCGCGGTGGCTGACAACGCGAGCCACCAATTGACGAAGCGAGGCTTGTCGATAAAATGTAACCTACGTTGCCCTATTTTATTCTACGCGCCGGAGGAATCCCTTCGTTTGTTCATCTACGCCCTCCTTGCGCAGGCTGCCCTCGCATCGCCTAAGGTTGCGACCTGGGAGATGTCTGCGACCTCAGAATTTGTAACTCTCACGGTTACAGATTTTGGTGAGCTTACCGGTCGGTTTGCGCGTGCTGGCGAAGCGGGGATGTGGCTTCAAATGGCGCGAGAGCTCGCACCTTGGATCGGTGCCCAGCTGGAAGTGAGCGGCCGTGGGGAGGTCGTGACGCTTACGGCACGTTTTTCATTTGGGTGAGTGTCGACCCCAAGCCGAGGCGATAAGACGACTACGCTGACAATAGCCCGAGGTGCTTTTTTGCGCGTTCGGCACTCTGCTTGATGAGCGTCGCTGCTTCATCTGTCGGGATGCGAAGGCGTTTTGCGAGCTCGTTGAGAATCGCCGTCTCGCTCGGCGACTCGACGCCGTCTGCGAATGAGAGAACGACCGCGTGCTGCAGAACGACGCGTCGGTCGTTGGCTGAGAGCTCGTCGAGCGAGATGTCATCGAGCGATTTCTTCGTGCTCGCGTAGCCGAGTAGCTCGTCACACTCCGAGGTCGACGCACCGTATGCCTCGAGGAGCGCACGCAGCATCTCCTGCTCACTCTTGGCAAAGTCTCCATCTGCCCAAGCCACCGGAACGAGAGCCTTAATAATTGCGAAATCTTGCGTGTGCATGCTGAAGAGGATCGCTCGAGCACTTGGCGCGAGTCAACAAGCTATCGCGCGCGAACTTGGGCCGAGAATTCTCCCGGCTTCACTTGCGTGAAGGCAGACGGTGGAACGATCCATCGTGAGGGCGCACCACCTGCACGTGCGACAAGCAGCTCCACATCGTGACATGGCGCATGCTCGAGAATCGCGCGCGGGGACGCGCCAATCCGCCACCAGATCTGCGCATTTTGTGGGGCGCTGACGAGGTGAACGGTTCCAACCCCGGTCGCCTCCGCCTCCGGAGAGGCCGAAAGCGTCGGCCAGAGAACGTCACCTCGCTCGAGTTGGACGGCGAGCTCATAGCGAGGGCTCCCCGCCGTCTTCTCCCACGAAGTGCCTGCAATGATACTCGCGCGGCGCGGAGCAAAACCGTCAAGGGTCGCGACGAAATCATTCGAGGGCCCTACCGGTACGTTCGCGACGTCGACAGGTGCACGCCCCGCGAAAATGTAAACGTCGTGGTTACTTGGAACGTCGGTCACCTCGAGGCGTGCGAAGCACGTCGGCCCCGCGGATGGAGACCCGATCGGCGACGCGCTCGTGCGCGGCGCACGTCCTCGCGTGGTCGCGACATAGGCTATCGCGGCGCCGGCGATCGCCATGGGAAGCAACCAGCGCCATGGTGCGCTTCCGCGACGTGGAGCGTTTGGGTTAAGGTCGGACGGCAAGCGCGGTGGGCCAGGGATCGAAAGTTCAGGTGGAATGCTCGACGGCCTTATGGGGCTCGAAGGCGCAGCGGATGCCGGTGCGACCGAAGGTGGCGGCGGGGTCGGATCGAGGCCAGCGAGGCTTTTGAGCTCAGCGCTCATGGCAGTCAGATCAGTGGCGTCGACGCGCGGGGTTGCAAATTGGGCAAGTAACTTGTCTACGTCGCTGCGCTCTGCCGCGGGCATCGAAACGGGCGGGAGGACCACTTCGGGATCGCCTGGAGGCATGTCGAAGTCGCCGACGATGAGAGGGGCGTCGTCTTGGGGAGCGGGATCACGATCAGGAGCGGGAACAGGAATAGGAACAGGAACAGGAGCAGGAGCAGGAGCAGGATTAGGAACAGGAGCGGGATTGGGCGCTGCTGCTGATTCGGGCTCGGGGGTTAAGCCCTCTTTGACGGCGATTTCGTCTAGGAGTACGCCAATGTTCTCCTCTTCGTTCTTCGCGGGTTCGACTTCTTTGACGACGGGGGGCCTCGACGGGCGGAGCGGATGATTTGACGGAGGAATGCTGCTCGGTCGCTCCCTTGATGCGTTGCGGCCGACGCCTAGGAGTACGCGGCGAACTTCACGGACGAGGCGTGCGGTTGCGCGCTTGCCGGCGGCCCGGTTTACTGGAATAAGCGCTGCTTCGAGTTCGGCAGCGACGCTGGCGATTGAGCTCGGTTCGCTTCGTCGTACGACTGCGGTTAGGGCGGGTGTCGTCGACCCACTGGCTCCGAGCAATGTCTGCAGGAGGGATCGGATCGCCCGCGCCGGATCGCCGTCGGCGGCGGTACGCGGGTGAACCAGTGCAAGCACGCCTTCCTCGGTCAGCACAACGTTGGACGCGTGGATCGTGCCGTCGCGAGGCTCAGCTTGCGCTGCGATCTCAAGCACAATGTAACCGCCGAGCTCCGGCGCTAAGGGAACCCGCTTCTCGGAGACGACCGCGATGACCTCTTCAAGCGTGACAGACGCCTCTATGCCGCCCGAATCGCTGCCACCCGAAAAGCCACCCGACATTGGCGTGGACTCGAACGAGCGCGCCACCGTCAGGCGCTCGCGCCGAAACGTCGCTCGAGATCGTCAAGTAACTTTTCGATCGAGGCAAGGCTGTTGTCGATCGCTTCCTGGACGATCTGCACCATGGTCGCGTTCGATCCCTTGAGGGCATCGTAGTAGCGCTGGCGTTCAGTCGAATGGATGATCGCGGGAGGATAGCCCCCTCGCAAAAGCAGCAGGTTCATGAACACGCGTGCGACCTTGCCGCTGTCGTGCTGGAACGGGAACACCCGAAGCAGATCGTAATGCGCCCGCGCTGCGACCCGAATCGTTGAACGCCCCTTGTTGGTCTCAGGGTCGTTGACCCAATCGATGACTTGGCGGACCTTCGCGGTGATCTTATCCGGCGCCGCGTACTCGTGAAAGTAGAGACGGTGCTGGGGGATGTCTCTTCGATATTTGACGGTCTTGATGTCGCCTTCTTCTGGATGAAGAATGCAGTAAATTTTCTTGACGACGTCAATCGTGATCGGGAGCTTTCGCTTCGTGGCGTAGTCGCGCACAAAATCGAGCGCCTCGCGGTGGCGCCTTACATCGTTTAGGATGGGCTGCACGCTCGTGTCGAGGGTGGTGACGTCGGTGTTCGGGTCAATCGCTGCGGCCATCTCTTCGATGGTGTAAACGGTCCCCTCTATGGCGGAGTCGTGGGCAATCCACGACAAGTCGAGGCTGTCCCGATAGTGCCTTTGCACGAGAGGAGACGACCTTTGAAGCCGCGCCTCGAGATAGGCCGTCCGCTCCTCGATGGACTTGGGGCGGGGCGGCTCGGAGGCGCGTACGGGGTTTGCGGCCTTTTCCTTGCGGATTGACGTCTTGGTAGCCATAGATCGGGTCTTTAGAGGGGCTGCGCCTAGTCGCTGGCGCGCGGACGGTACTCGCGATGGTCCTGCGCCGTCAAGCTGCGCAGGTAGGCCCTTGGCGATCAACTTCGCCATGATAGAAACCGAGCCCATGCTGGTTCATCTCTCCGTTGCGAACCTGGTCCTGATTGAGTCGCTTTCGCTGGAGTTTGGGCCTGGGTTTAGCGTGCTGACCGGCGAAACCGGGGCCGGTAAGTCGATGCTTATCGACGCACTCGGTCTTGTCTTAGGCGGGCGCGCAAAGCCCGAAAGCGTGCGCGCGGGTGCGAAAGAAGCCGAGGTCGAGGCGCTTTTCGAGCTCGGTCGAGGCGCTCGCGCGCTTTCGACACTTGCCGATTTTGGCATCGAGTATGACGGCGAGCTGGTGGTGCGACGGGTCGTTCAAGCCGAAGGGCGCAGTCGAGCCTTTGTCAATGGAAGACTGGTGACCCTGGCTCAGTTAGCGCAGCTCGGCCAGGATTTGTGCGACATCGCTTCTCAGCACGAAAGCGTGAGTCTAACGGACCCAGCGACCCACATTCGCTACCTCGACGCGTTCGGGGCTCTCGATTCGTCGCGGGAGGCCGTGGAGCTTGCAGTTGAGAACCTCCTCCAAATCGTCAATGAAATGGACGAATTGGTCGCAAAGGAGCGCAATCGCTCCGAACGCGAGGATTTCTTGCGCTACCAGGTAAAGGAAATTGACGAACTTGCTCCGAGACCCGGCGAAGAAGCTGAACTCGAGCAGGAGCGTGGCCGCCTACGTTTTGCGGAGCGGCTGACCGAGGCAACGCGCAGAGCGGCTGACCGGCTCTACGAAGGTGAGGGGGCCATTTGCGATGAACTCGGACGTCTTGCCAGCGACCTTGAGCACGCCGCCGAGGTCGATGGATCTCTCGCTCCATTGGTGCGAACGATCGAAGCTGCCCGCGCGGAGCTGAGCGACGCGGCGCGCGCGCTTGCGCGATACGCCGACGGTGTCGAGAGCAACCCCGCGCGACTGGGAGAACTCGAAGAGCGCTTGTTCAAGTTGCAGAAGTTGCTTCGGAAGTACGGACCAACGACGGTGGAACTGCTTGCGCACCGCGAGTCCACGTTGCGCGAACTCGAAGGGCTCGAAGGCGCAACCGATCGCATCGCAGCGCTCGAGAAACAAAAGGCGTCGCAGCTTGCAGCACTCTCGCAACAGGTCCGGTTACTTTCGAAGGGTCGACGCGAAGCCGCAGAGCGTCTCGCTGATGCGATAGGTAAGGAGCTTGCCCAATTGGGGATGGGGCGCGCGAGGGTTCTTGTCGACGTAGCACCCGTGCCGTCGCAAGGAGAGTCCGGCTTAACCGTGGATGGCGCGAAACTGACGCGCCAGGGCATCGATCGCGTTGAGTTCCTGATTGCACCCAATCGGGGTGAAGACCCAAAGCCCCTGCGCAAGATTGCGAGCGGAGGTGAGTTGTCGCGCGCGTTGCTCGCGCTAAAACGGGTGCTTGCGGACCGAGGGCCCGCTGGTCTCTACGTGTTTGACGAAGTGGACGCTGGGGTGAGTGGTGCGATCGCCGAAGTGATTGGGCACGCGATCGCGGACATCGGTAAGCACAGGCAGGTGCTGTGTATTACCCACCTGCCCCAAATTGCGGCGCTCGCGAGTGCGCACTTTGTGGTTGGCAAGGCGGAGCGCGGCGGGCGGACGTTTACCGAGGTGCGCGCGCTTGGAGCGAAAGAACGCGTCGAAGAGATCGCACGGATGCTTGGCGGCGTGAGGGTGAGTGACACCACACGGAAGGCCGCGGCGGAGATGCTGCGGCCGGCGTAACGAGGGCGGAAAAGACGTGTCGGCCTACGACATTAAAAAAACGGCCGAGTTTTGAGCGGCTGAGGTGGGAACGGTTGGCGACATTGCACGCCCGCGCTAGTGTCGCGTTCAACTCATTTTAGGGAGCCCACCATGCGCATCGTTTCAATTTTGCTCATACCCTCCGCGCTTGCCATTGGCTGTGGAAGCGCACCAGAACCTGCGCCGGAAGGCACGCAGGACGACGTTGCCGTGGCCCCGCCAGCCGCCCCAGCAGTTGGGACGATGAAGATGATGAAAATGGGCGAGAAGCATAAGGACACGAAGTCCACCGAGTCTCAGATGTGATCCTCGGGGAGGAGGCTGCTGGGTCTCTTCGCAGAGAAGGCCTCGTCCACGACGAAGGGCCTACGACATCAAAAAAACGGCCGATGCGTTCTCGGAATTCCTCAGCGAACCTGGTCTTGCGGTCAAAACCTCGTAACCCTTCTTTGTGACGAGGATCGTGTGCTCGAACTGCGCAGACAAGGAGCCGTCAATTGTCCTGACCGTCCATTTGTCTGATGGGTCGACTTTCACCGCATAGTTCCCCAAGTTGACCATGGGCTCGATCGTGAATGTCATGCCCGCTTTCATGCGGTCGCCGGTGTTCTTGCGGCCATAGTGTTTTACTTGCGGGTCTTCGTGGAAACGCCGGCCGATTCCGTGTCCAACAAAGTCGCGTACGACGCTGCAGCCTTCGCCTTCGACGTACTCCTGAATGACTTGGCCGATGTCGCCCAGGTATGCGCCTTCGCGAACCTGGGCAATGCCTAGCTCGAGCGAGCGGCGAGCAACTTCCGTGACGTGTCGTGCTTCTGGTGTCGGAGTCCCGATGTAGAAGGTCGCCGACGTGTCGCCGTAGAATCCGTTGAAGATGCTGGTGACATCCACATTGATAATGTCACCGGGCTTGATCACTTCCGGGCCGGGGATGCCGTGACAGACGACTTCGTTGATTGATGTGCATACGCTTTTCGGAAAGCCGCGGTAGTTCAGAGGTGCTGGCCGCGCGCCTCTCGCGAGAGTGTCTTCGTGCACGAGTGTATTGATGTCGTCGGTCGACATCCCCGCCGCGATTTTCTCGCCAACCATCAGCAGTGTCTCTGCAGCCATGCGGCCAACGACGCGCATCGCTTCGATGTCGCGCACGTTCTTGATGTCAATGCCCACGTCTATGCTCCCTGCTTCAGTCGGCCCAATCGCACGCAGAACTCACTTTGAGAAGCCCATGGTTGCGGCGGTCTCCACGACTGCCTTCTTTACGTCGTCGGCGTCTTGAGTGATGTGAAAATGCAACTCTTGGTCGCCGTCTGCACGAACGTACGACCGCAAAAACACGACGAACGACATGCCCACAAGGCGACCGTTAAAGTTGCGAAGAACGCCCACTGCGCCGCTCCGACGATCGATGTCGAGCGTGAACGTTTCGGAAGGCGGAAATGTGCCCGTGAGCTTTTCGACGGTTTTTAGGCTCACTTGGTAGGCCGTACCCGTGTCTTCTTCGCGTGCCGTAACCGTCGTAACGCGCCCTCGGACCACCGAATCGGCGATTTCTATCCTCTCCTTGAACTTGGGGTCGTGGAGAGGATGGTCCGGCGTCTCGAGTTCGAGACCCACCGCTCGAGGCTCAACGCCGTCGTCGAAAAGCTCCGTTTCATGGCCGACATAGGTCGGAAGCGCGCGTTTTGGAACGTTTGCTTCGCCCGCGGGGCCGCACGCGGCCAATGAAACGCAGAGAGTTAGCCTGAGTGCGGCGACGAAAACGGGGTTGGTTGTCGACATGCGGTAAACTCCTCATTAGGGCTTGTTGAGGCCGGCCAGCCATGGAAAAACGCGTGGGTGATGTCACAAACGATCGAAGGATCGGCACAACTGTTTGGAGCGCTGTCATGACAAGACGTTCGATGTGGACTGTTTCGCTAGTGTTCGCGGCAATCGGTGGGTGCAATTCGCAGCCTCCCAAGTCGCCCCAAGTTGACCGGCAAATCGATCCAGAGCTGCTCAGTGTGCCGGAATCGGCACGCATCACGAAGGGGTCGCTCAAATCGAAGTTTGCACCCTTGCTCGATGACTTGAGTTGGGGATTTACGCAAAAGCAGGTCATTGCCGTCTACTCATCGACCGCTGGCCTCTTTGATCGTGAGTACGTGACCATTGTCGGACGAATGGAGCCTGGTGTCGGCCTCAAGGCGCTTGAAGCCGAACGCGACAACTACAAGCGTACCTTTGGCGAGAGCGGAAGCACATTCGGCGATACGCCGAATGGCTACGATGCGACGCCTCTCAAGGGCGAATACACGTACCGCAACGGTGAATCGCTTCTGCACACCTTTTTTGGTGGTGGAAAGCGCTATTTCTTTTTCTTCGGCGATAAGACCAGTTCCCGGCTGTGGAAGGTTGTCATCGACCTCCCGACCGCCGAACCCGCACCCCTTGGCGATACGATCGAGAAAGTGCGTTTGAGCGTTGCCAAGCTCGTCGGCGAAGAGCCGGCAGAAGAGGCGGCCGGCGACGATCCAAAAGTCGCGGAGGCAAAAAAAACCGCGGACGCGAAGAGCGCGAAAGCCGCCAAGCCAAAGGCTGGCGCCAAGCCAGGCAAACCCGCAGAGCCACCACCACCAAAGAACGAATGGCAAGACGGCGACACCCACATTCGCCTTGTCGAGCCAGAGGCAGGAAAGCTCTGGCTGGTGCTTGAGGACAACGTGACGCTGCAGAATCTTGCAACGTTCCGCAAGAACAAGGATGCGGCGGCAACCATCGATCCGGAAGTCGCTGCGGCGACGAAGGGCGGTGTCAGCGATCCGACTGCAGGAAATGGCAAAGTCGAGGACCCCAAGGATCCCAAGGGCAAGAAGCCAAAGAAGCCCACGCCAAAGACGCCCGCACCGAAGGCAGGCGCACCTAAATGAAGTGGGCGCTGCTTAGGCCATTTTCGTTGACGACGCCCGCACGGAGCCTTCTGGGGGCTTCCACCCTGAAGTGATCGTGAGTTTGGCGTTGGGTAGCACGGTCCTAACGATGGGCAAGAACACGTGATCAGCCGCAAATGGGACGCCCGGACATCCGGCGTACGTGCCGGTCACGTGGAGGTGCACCTCGTCGGTCGAGGCTGCTACCACGAAGAGATCCCCGCCGTCCGCTTCGACGAGCGGCGCGAGAAATCGGGTGCAGACGTCGATCATCTCTGAGAACTCGGGCTTCACTGCTGAAAGCTTACTCGGTTTGCGACGGAGGAAGCTACGATGGTTTGTCATGCGGTTTCGACTTCGGTACGGGCGGCATGAGTTCGACTTGCCGTCGGGGACAACGCACATTGGCCGGAGCCTTGACTGCCAGGTGACGCTTGACGACCCGCAGGTTTCGCGGCACCACGCCGCGCTCACCGTCGACGATTCGGGCGCGCGTTTGGCCGATCTGGGGAGCAGAAACGGCGTGATCATCGACGGCCATCGCGTTGTCGAGCCCGAGTTGCTCAAACACGGGGCGGAAATCACGATTGGCAGTGAGAGCCTCGTTTTTCTCGTCGCCGGAGAAGCGATGCCGGGGCCTGAGACAGAGTCAGTCCTCGCGTCAGCAAAGCGAGATCCATTTCAGTAAATGATCTTGTCCTCCTGATTACGGGTGTGAAATCGCCCTTGCGTCGACTACATTCGGCACGTAGAGACGCCGCTCACCAGGTGGCTGCGACGGCCCGCTTTCTCGGGACTGGGCGGGGCTGGGGCAACCGAGTTAATGCGCTTTCGACTGCGATACCAACAACACGATTACGAGCTGCCGGAAGGGCAGTTTGCGGTCGGTCGCAATTCGAGCTGCCAACTCGCCATCGATGATCCGCTCGTGTCACGGCGGCATGCGATTTTCACCGTCCATCAAGATCGCGTTTTCCTTGAAGACCTTCAAAGCCGAAATGGTGTGCTGGTTAACGGCCTTCGGATTAGCGGTTCGGTTGAAGTCAAGCCGGGAGACCGCCTCATGATCGGCGCACAGGAGCTCTCGATCCATAGCAATCGCGAGCGTGACACACCGGCCGCGCACCCCTCGCAGGCCGGCAATCGCACCTTGCCGCGCGTTGTTATCTCAGAGCCTCTCGACGATCTCGGTGGCGATACGGATGAGTTCGAGCCCAGCATGATCCGCCGCGCCGACTCGCTCGTGCTTCTCGGTGGCGTTGCGGAGAAGGCGCTGGCGATGGGTCGCGCCGACGAAGCGGAACGCATTTTGGCTTCGGCGCTTGCCGACGTCATCGAGGCGAGTCGAGGAGGGAAAAAGGTAACGTCGTCTCTTTGCGACATGGCGGCGCGTTTTTCTGCGCGACTGGCAACTGCGACCGGCAAGGGCGCGTGGGCAGATTACGTCGTGGAGCTTTACTCGGCGCAAGGGCGCCCGGCTCCAGCGCCAGTCATCGACGAACTCTACCATGCGCTCCGAAAGGTCAACGCGGTCGATATGCGGAAGCTCCGCGCGTACATCGCACAGCTCCGCGAGCGATCCGCGATACTTGGGCCTGCGGATCGATTCTTGGTCCAGCGTATTGAGGGTCTGGAGCGGCTCGCGGCCTTGCGGTAGGCGCTCGGCTACTTTTTCATACTCCGCTGCCAGGCCAAGTTAAGACCCGCCGCTTCCGCAATAGCGTTCCTCAACTCGTCGTCACCGACGTCGCTTATGGCGATCGCAAGTGGTTCGTCGAGCTTGACGCCTTCGATGATGGGTCTTGGGACCATTTCGATGCTGGGACGAATTGCGTAACTTGGTTGACCAACTCGGAAGCGCACTTTTTCGGCGACGATGCCGCGGGTTGCGAGGCGCGGAAGAAACGTAGAGGATAGCAGCGACAGTTCCTGCGCCCATGCGCTCGACTGAACGCGGACTAGCAATTCTCCGCGTTCGAACGCGATCGGCTCACTCTTGCGCGCAACCGCAGGCCCAACGCAGTCCCGCCAAATTTCAAGCGGGAAGGGTGGAGGCTTAGGCGAAAATCGTTGTTCGCCTGCACGAACGACAACGGTGTCGATGCGCTCCGGCGCGCTTAGCTTCGATCTTCGCCGCGCCTTTTTCACGGCGTCACGAAGCGATTCGAAAAAACGTCGCCGCGCAGGTGTGGTTTTCCCAAACTTCGACGCGAGCAACCTTGATGCGATCGTCGTCGATCTTCGCGGCGAGGTTGTCGGCCACGACGCGGGCGATATTCTCCGCCGTCGGGTTGAGATCGTCGAAAGGCGCGATTTCATTCAAAAAAACGTGCTCGTACGGCTCAACCAAGTTGCGAAGAATGGTGCCGAGTTCGTTAAAATCCATCACCCAACCGCTCGACGCGAGTGCATTCGCACGAACCACAGCTTTGATGCGCCAGTTGTGTCCGTGGAGCCTCTCGCCCTCGCCGGGCGCAAATCGGAGCTGGTGTGCGGCGGCGACAACGGTTTCCTGGCTAATTTCCCACATCGGAAAACGGCTCTAGCACGTGTGGTGCGCAACGTCAGCGACCCGCTCACTCGGCGATGACGCCGCTGGCGGCGCTCTGCAGAAGCTTGAGTGTCTCGCCTTCGGCCTCAGGTTGCAGGAAGGCGCCCCGCGCGTCAGTCCACCCGCTGCGGATGAACCCGTTTCGAAACTGGACGCTAAACGGAAAGTTGGTCTGCGCGTTCCGACGAGGACCGTAGACGAATACGAGCGCGACGCTTCGTGTGAGCCTTTTCGGCGGCGTCGGCGAACACGAAGTCTCTTCGCGTTCGCGGAGCTCAGCGCAGCCCTCTGTGCCGAGCGCGTTCGCGGCTGCTAATTGTAACCATAATGGTTGCGATTTTGCAAATGCCGGGCGGACGTGGGCGCATCTGGCACCGAGCAGACCTAAACCTGCCAGCGCGTTTGCCTTTGCGTAGGGGAAGGCACTCTCCGCCCAGCCACAGAGATTTGTCGCGGCCGCCGCTTTTTCGGGGTCTCCAAGTGAACTTGCGACGCGAGCGTAGGAAGCCACCGCATTGGCTGCCGCTGCGGGGTCGTCT
>JAHFDY010000040.1 GCA_023248735.1 Myxococcales bacterium | reverse complement strand
GTCATGTTTGGCTACTACAATCCGCTCCTTGTGTACGGTGAGGAGCGATTCGTCAAGAATGCGGACGATGCCGGCGTTGACGCAATCTTGTGCGTTGATTTGCCGTTCGATGAGCCAGCGAACCTGCGAGACCGCGCACGTGCGGCAGGCATCAGCATGGTACCGCTGGTCTCGCCGACGACGACTGACGCGCGGCTCGCCGAGTTGAAGAGGCACGCAAGTTCTCAATTGATCGACTTCGTCTACTACGTGTCGATCGCGGGCGTGACGGGCGCGGGCTCGATTGACGCCGACGCCGCAAGCGCGCGCGGAAGGCACGTGCTCAAGATACTTGACATTCCGACCGTCGTTGGATTTGGCATCGATTCCGTGAAAAAGGCGCGTGACGCCGCAAATGGCGTCAGCGGCGTAGTCGTAGGTTCTGCCCTCGTGAACGCGATTGGCGATGCGAGCGACGCAAAAGCCCGCATCATTGCCGCAGAAAAGCTTGTATCCTCGCTTCGTGACGGACTAGACGCATGAGCCCCAAGACGTAAAACCGACATGTTGATGCTGTGCCTCTCAGATGTTCAGGGCAACCTCGATGCCCTCCGCGCGGTTCTCGCAACCGCAGAGCGGCGTAGTTTTCAAAAATTGATTGTCGCCGGCGACATTGTGTTTCCCGGGTCATCACCTCTCGAAACGTGGCGCCGGCTGACAGCGGCAGGTGCCGTGCTCATCCAAGGCCTCGGCGATAAGGCGCTCGCCATGCTTGAACCAGGGAACATTACGGCCGTTACCGCGCACGAGCGCGAACGTTTGGCCCAATTCAAGCGAACGCACGACGAGCTGGGTGAGCTGATACTCGAGCGCCTTCGACGCCTGCCCAACGAGGTACGCATTCCCCTTGAAGACGGCAGGGAACTCCTGGTCTGTCATGGTTCACCCGTGGATCCTTCGGAAGCAATGACGTTCGACATGAGCGACGAGGAGATCAACGCGCTCATCGGCGACGACCCGGCTGATGTCATCGTCTGCGGAATGAGCCACGTACCCTTTGACCGCATGATCGGCGAGGTCAGAGTCATCAACGTCGGAAGCGTCGGTGACGCACCCGACGGACGCGCCTCACTTGCTCTGCCGCCTCAAGTGGCCCACGCCACGTGGATTGAGAGCACGGCAGCCGGCGTCACTGTTGATCAAGTTACTGTACCTTTGACACCCTCCTCGGTGAGGCCAGAAGCCGGACCCAGCGCCACGCCGGTCATCGAAAAGTAGACGCGCGCGAACGCGGCTCTATACGATCGCCTTGTGAGCGATTCTAGCGATGGCCCGCGTCCTGGTTTACGTAAGGCCTATCCGCAGCCGCTCGTTCGAACGCGCACGCGCACGCTTGTTCGTACTGAGGACGTCGATTGGCGAGCGCTCTTCGAAACTGCGGACGTCGTCAGCGAAGGCGACCCAAACGGAAACGAGTGGTTTGGAACAACGAGCATCGTCCTCAATCTTTCCACAACTTCTCCACCGTGGCGCGCGTTCATCACCGCGCTAGCCGAGCGCGATCTGCATTTGCGTGTGCGCGCTCTCCGCGAAGCGTGTCGCGAGGCGCAGACACGTTCACCTTCACCGTTAGAGACGGTGCGCGCTGAACTCACCTTCGTGACGCAAGAGACCGCGATCAGGATTGACGTCGACGTTGAAGCACCGTTCAAAGGAAAGACGCTCAGCCGTTCTGGCTGACGTCTCCATCGCCATGGCAAGCACGAGTGATCGAAGAGGCGGCGAACGCTCCGCGAGGAGCGACGAGAGTGGACGCATTATTCACGTTGCGTTTGGGCCAGGTGGTGGGCGCATTCCTGCGTCGAGCCCCGAGGAAGCGGAGAGCGCGGTCCATGAGTCAGCGTTGCGCACCGCAGAGGTTCCCGTTCGTGAGAACGAGCCTCTGACCGACGTATTTTCCCGTCGCGAAGTCGCGCGATTGCTCCACGTAAGCGAATCAAGGCTCCGCTGGCTCGACCAGCAGAAAATTGTCTCTCCATCGAGCAAAAAGGGAACCAAGCGCGCCTATACGTTTCAAGACTTGATCGCGTTGCGCGCGACGAGAGAACTGCTCGCTCGCCACGTGCGTCCGCGCGACGTTGCCCGAGCGATCGGTGCGCTTCGCTACACGTTACCCCGCGTCACAAGGCCGCTTCACGAACTTCGCATCGTGAGCGATGGGCGAAAAATTGTTGTTCGCAGCAGCGATGGGAGCTTCGAACCCGTAACGGGGCAAATGCTCCTCGACTTCGAAGTGGGCGCACTTAAAGATGACGTCCTTCGCGTCTTGCGCCCGTCAATCTCGAGCGATAAGCGCCAGACGGCCTACGACTACTACCTCGAGGCGAGCGCTCTCGACGAACGGCCTGAAACCTTTCCGCAAGCGATCGAGCTCTACGAGCGTGCGGTGCAACTCGATCCGACGTTGGCCATCGTCTACACGAACATGGGCAACATCAAGTTTCGACAAGGCAACTTCGACGTCGCGCAAGAATTGTATCAGAAGGCGTTACAATATGATGAAGGCCAGCCTGAGGCACACTACAACCTTGGCTACATGATGTTCGATCGCCAAGACTACGAAGGCGCGATTCGGTTCTTCGACCTCGCACTCGAGCGTGATCCACGCTTCTCAGATGCGCACTTCAACCTAGCGCTTGCGTGTGAACGGACGAGTGACCGCAAGCGCGCGCGCATTCACTGGAAGCAGTACCTCGAACTCGAGCCGACGGGCGCTTGGGCGGATGTTGCACGTAGTCATCTTTGATCGAGTCGGGGAGCGCGGGGCGCGGTGGGAGTGCTGGACGGCACCACCCATTTATCGCTTTGGCTGATGCCGCGGGCGCGGGGCGCGGTGGGAGTGCTGGACGGCACCACCCATTCATCGCTTTGGCTGATGCAGCGGGCGCTCTGGGCGCGGGGCGCGGTGGGAGTGCTGGACGGCACCACCCATTCATCGCTTTGGCTGATGCAGCGGGCTGCGCGCGCGGGGCGCGGTGTGGGAGTGCTGGACGGCCGGACCTTCGGTCCCTCCGGGTGTCGTCAATGATCTTGACGGCGTGTGCACCTTGCACATCAACAAAGTTCGATGCGTGTCTCGGTGCGCAAGAACGTCTCTCGGACGACAACCTTGGTGTGCGCGTCTCGAGCGCAAGGTGTAGCGAGCGCATTAACGCTGTCCCGCACCAGAGCGGCGTTGCTGGCTTCGCCTGGGTCGAAACCCCACTCACTGGCACCCAGGGAGACCCCCGTCAGAGCCGGTGCAGCTCACAACTTTGAACGTGATGCTGCCGCTCCAGTGGTTTGACTGGTCGCAAATGAGCGAGTCAGAACCCGGCGCGCAGTCGCGACTCGGAGGTGCTTTGAAGACGACGCGGCCCGGCCCATGCCACGGATAGGAGCCGCCGGGACAGTTGCAGATTGCACAGTTCTGGTCGCGTGCACAGTTGATGCAATCTCCGTAGACGACCGCACGCAGTTGGTCGCACGTATCGTTGCCACCCCGAGGCCGCCCGCAAAAGTTCTGTGCGACGACGCCGCCATCTTTGTCATAGAGCGCGTAGTCCATGAAGAAGCTGGCCTCGTCAGCGCCCCAGCTGCGACAATAATTTTTGCAGCTGTTTGTGACAAGACACCCGGCGAACGAACCGGGATCGAGAACGTACCGGCCGGCGCCAAGTTCGCACGCAACGTCGTTTGCGCCACCATCGCTGGTGCCGCCGTCGCCTGCCGCGTAGGCACTCAACGTGACCGTGCACGTGGTACCGGGTGGTGTACCGGGCGGGCAGTGCGTGGGGTCGTAAACGGTGTGGACGTCAGTGAACAGAAACTCTTGCTGCCTGGCAAAGGGTCCGCCGCCGTTCATCCAGCTCGTCGCATTTTCGACGCCCCACGTTCCCGCAGCAGCAGTGTCGCAGCCGCGACGGCAAGAAGCAGCAGCCCATGTCCCGCAGCCGTTGTCTTTGTGACAGTCGTCGTAGCATTGGTCGTGGTCGATGCAACCCTGATGAACGCCACACGAGAGCTTCACGTTCGAGGTGGCCATGCCATTGTTGGTGCCATCTGAGTTGCGCGAACATTGGCGATCGACGCTCCCAACTTGGCAGTTGTTCGGCGTGCAATCGGGACCGCACGCGCCCCGGCAGAGCGCGCCGCATGGGCCGATCGCATCGCCGACGAGCGCTTGCGTCACGCCCGTGAGTTCAGCGGCTCCGTTTTTGTCGAACGGGAAAATGCCAAATACGTTGGGCACCAGCGTGTCGTTCTCAAGGCGAAGCCGGCTCGTCGCTGGCGGATACGCGCCACCGTCGAGCGTCAACTCATGGAAGTACGCACACGACACGGCCTTGGCAAATGTCTTCACCGAAGTCGCGCGATTGGCGTCGACATACTTGAGGAGCATCTGCCAGGGAAAGAGCAGTGCCGCGAGCTGCGGCGCATCGCTGTTGGCCACGCAGCCGATTTCGAGTGGAACGCGCGCGAGGGCACCCGCGAGGGTGCTGGTCGAGAGCTGCGTGAGCGCGGATTTTTCCGCATCTGTGCGCCGACCGATTCCGTTGAGCTCGAGCCCCGACCAGGTGAGCGTGGCGCTGCCGTCACCGAGCAAGCGGCTGCTCACCGTCGTCGAACCGGCAGTGTACTTCGCCTCGGCGGTGCCCGCGACTGGATCAGAGGTGACCGTGAACCGCACCGACGTACCGCCACCCGCAGGAGCGAAGGTTCCGGCAAGCGTCGTCCCGTTGGCGCTGTCGAAAGTGACCATTCCCTCCGCGCTCGGCGACGGCGACGTAGCAGCGTCTCGCGAGCAGCCGACGAGAAGCGCAGCGGCAGTGAGCAGGCAAAAGAGTGCGCGCATGTTGCATACGATATTCTCACTGAATGGGTACGGTGCAAATCTCGCCGCAAACTGACTCACACAAGACGCGGCATCGCGATCACCGAAGTCGCGGGAAGTGGTTTCTGCGAAGCGGAAACGCGCAGCTAGGATGCCCAGATTATTTTGCGCCCGTTGCCATCACGAAATTGGAGTGCGCCAAAGCCCTCGACGAAACAGAGCGAGGGGCCGGTGGCTACGGCTCAACGGGAGCGGCTTAACAACATGCGCCCATGTTGCCGATGGGCGACACCGCAATCGACCTTCTTACGTGAGCGATTGGGGTTCGCGCATCTATCGCAGAGCCCTCGATCGACGATGAGAAGCCGGTGATCTCCTGCACTTGCGCGTCTTTGTAGGTTGCTCGTACGCCCGTTGGTTGTTCTGCTGTGTTAGAGCGCGCCACCAAAGACGCGCCGCTGAGGGGACAGCGCATGCGCAATCGGTTCATCGCGACAAGCTTTTTGCTGTCGACGTTTCTCTTCGATTTTGGTTCGCCCGCAGCCCCGGGCGAGCGCCGCGCCGGCCAAGGGATACCCCCGGTGCTCCCCGCCGCAACGAACGGCGCCGATATTCTCCTTCGCTGGGCCCCGCATCGCGACTACCCCTCTTTTGCAGTGTGCCGCGTTACTGCACGAGCTGGGTTACATTCGTAGACATCCGAAGCGCGAGACCTATCGACGGCGGCGAGAACGCAAACCGTCGCGGGGCATGTTCGTCCATCTCGACGGCAGTAAGCACCGTTGGTTCGAGAGCGAAGACGGTTGTCATCAACACATGTTGGCGCTCGTAGACGACGCAACGGGCGAGATGGCCGCGTCTCGGACCCGTTCCCGCCTTGCCGATTTGGCTGAGTTCTTTTCCGTCTTTGTCGAAGACCGTGATGCACGATGAGCCGCGCTCAAGCACGAGGATCTGGCCGCTTTTGGTCGTCTCAATCGCCACCGGATAGTTCAACGTTGGAGGAGCGGCTGTTCCAATTTCGCCAAGGGTCAGGCCATCTGAACCATCGGCAAGTAACTTGACGACCTTGTGTCCATTCGAATCGATACGAAATACGGCGCTATCGGTAAACGCTTTTTTTTGCGTTCCAACGACGTACGTCGGGGTCGCGGCGGTGGGTACGGGCTGCGGTGGTGTTGAGATGGCCGGGTCGCCGGTGCTGCAGCCCGTTGCCCAGACCGTGCCAACCGAAAGGCCCAATAATCTTGAAAAATCCCGTCGCAGCATTCCCATGAGTGTGATCGACTAAGGTGCGAGAGGGAAACAAGCTGACGGTCCGGCTGCATTTAGACCGCACGACGTAAGTCGCTATCTGCGTAAGGCATTGTGCGACGGGCAATGCGTCCAGCCTCACACTTGTTAACAAGTCGATGACGACGCTCGAATGCGAAGGAACAATCGCGCAAGCAACAGAATGGCAACACTTTGTGTTGGCGACTTCTTGAACGCAAGTCTTGTCCCACCAATCACTTTGAGTGAAACGGAGGAAGGGCTCCGCGCGCTTCACCAAGTGCTCGCACCACTTTGCGCAGCAAAGCTTCATCGCAATTTTCTGTGACGCGTAAAACAATCCCATCGCGGGCACCAACTTCGGAGTGGGACTGATGGTTCCATTACTTGACTTGTTGCGCGAGCCTTCACGAACTGAGTTGACCGCTCTCGCGCTTCTCGCGCGAAGTGTGATTTGCAACCGCTTAGGCTCTTCGGGTTGACGCCTTCTATGACCGCGAACTCGCGCGCGCTTTTGGCGACGTGCGCGCTGGGACAACTGTTCACCCCTGTGAACCGGCTGTCGTCCAGCTGGGGCGTGGAAGGTTACTAGTATTTCCCAATCTCTCGAATGTGCCCGACTTGGAACAACAATGGCACGTGCACGCAGATGAGGGAGTTCGCGCCATACGAACCCCAGCTTATTCGTAACAATTCTTGTTGCAGTTGATCGCGGATGAGCCAGCTATCACACGGAGCGCCTCGAACCTCGAGCGCACCTTCGCGACGGCGGCACTGAGAAGGGGCCAAGGCCAGAACGAAAATGGAAGTGAGGGTTGGATGACGCGATTTGTTTTTGGAGCATTGTTCCTTTTGGGATGTGGAGCAGCCTCGGTACGAGGAACGAGCAGCGACGCGGGTACGCAGGCCGAAGTGTCAGCGACGCAGAGTGGGGCGACATACGAACGCCCCATCGACCTCGTCTTCAAGATTCACTTCGAGCCGCAGACCACCCTCGATCAGTACAAGAAGCGCCGGGATGACATCGAAGCGGTGCGAGCGATAGCCGAGAAGTACGGAATCAAATTGTCAATTCACGGTAACGGCGAGTTTTGGCAATACGCAAAGGAACAGGGCGACGAACCCATCGTGCGCAAGTGGCTTGCCAACGGGCACATCGTGGGTCCGCATATGCACGCGGTTTACGAGGTGAGCAATCACAGTTGGCGAACGGCGACATTTCAGCAGACGGCGGATGAGGCCTTCGTCGATGATTTGTGGAAGCAGCACGAGAAGTATCTGACCGCGCTCCTTCCGGACGTGAAGATCACGAGCGCCACTCCCTTTGATACTCACGATGAGCAATTTGTTTCGCGCATGAACAGCCGCGGATACACGATCGTCGGCGGAGGCAAGGAGGAGATTTCGGAACAATGGCTTGGCCATCATCCGTTTCACCCTTGGCGCGTCGGCGGGACGTTCCTCGAAGAAGACCTGTCGTCAAAGGTCATCCTCGTGACCCATTACTCGCAGTTCCTAGAGCAGGACTACCACGGCGCTCTCGGCTCCGGCGCATATGCTGACCAAAGTTTGGCGCATCACAAGGTTGGGTTCCTTCAGATTTACCTCAATCGCCTCTACGCCGAGCGCACGGGCGAGCCGCTCGACAAGGTTTGGAGCTATGGCTTCATGACGCATGACACGAAGAGCCCAGCCGACACTCGGGCTGAGATCGAGAAGTACATCGTGTGGGTGACGACGAACTTCGGACAGGGCAAGAAGTCTGCGCGAGGCAACGTGATTCTTAAGCCGTCGACCATGCAAGACGTTTACGACGACTTTGTCGGGTGGGAGAAAGAACACCCGAACACGAGTAGCTTCAACGTCAAGACGCCAACGGTGACGGGCTCGCAGTCGATTGATGCGCTCGATGAATCGCAGCGCAAGGCCATCTACCCAGGACCATTTTGGGGCATGGCGGAGTTGCTTCGCGCTGACGAAGCCAATGTGGCCGATTACGTAACACAGATTGATACGTTTGCGGCCGCGGGTGTGTCTTGTCACGAAATCGCGGTGGGTCCTCGAGGCGATACGAAACGCACGCGGCGGTTCATTCTCTGGAAGGAGACCGATGGAGATGCGGTCATCGACATGATGAGCCTTACATCGAGCGCCAACGTTGTTCGCTGGAACGTGCGTGACAAGACGAGTTCAAGTGTTGCAGCGATCGCAATCGCGGTCGGCGGCGACCCCGTTATTGTTGACGTCAGTGGTCCCTGAGGAACGCCTAACGCATATCTGAGTTGCGCTTCGATAATCGTGTCGCCATCGTCACCGGCGCTGGTGCTGGCTTCGGCCGAGCCCACGCTCTTCTTCTCGCACGCCGTGGCGCCAAAGTTCGTCGTCAACTATCTTGACGGTTCGATTCATGGCGGTGGCAAGTCCTCTGCCGCTGCTGACCAAGTGGTTGCCGAGATCAAAGGCGCCAGCGGCGACGCTGTTGCGAACTACGACTCGGTCGAAGACGGCGACAAGATCGTCAAGACTGCGATGGACGCGTTCGGCCAAGTCGACATTTTGATCAACAACGCCGGTATTTTGCGCGACACATCGTTTGCTAAGATGAGCCCCGAAGACTGGGACCTCATCTATCGCGCGCACGTTCTCGGTGCGTACCGAACGACGACCGCGGATCGCAAAGCCGATTAACTTGCGTCGGGGAGCACTTTGCGATGGCGCCCTCAGCTGCTCTGCGAAAGCGAACTAAGATCCACGCGCCGAGAGTCGCGTAGAGAACGAGGCTCGTACCTCAGCGCAGCGCCAGTCGTGTCTGGCGAACATCGGATAGCGCGCCCGTAAGTACGAATGGATCCATGGCTCAAAGGCCACGGTGGCGCCACCGACCACTGCAACGGAGGCAGCGCGCTTGGCAGCGCTCTACGGCGCGATCGAACCAGATTGGCCACGAGCACCAAGGACGCTACCGGCATTGCGAAGTTCACGCACCACACGAAGGGGGCAAGCACGTTGAAACGGTTCGCCCAACCGATCGAAAAGATCAAGCTCGTTGACGCGTTCATCAACGAGAATCCCACCTTTGCCAAGGCCGCTCCCGCGGTGAACCAGAACCATGGCGTCTGCCGTGTAGGCTCCCAAGGACTTGCGCTGGTGCGAAGATAGATCAAGATCGATGCGCCGAGAAACGCGTCGACCGCGGCGGTTGCACTCCACGCCAACATCAGTGTGCGAGATGTGTTTCCCCAAGCGTGCCCCTCGCGCCGAAATTGGGCGTACGCCCAAGACTCGGATAGCGGATACGCGACAATGACGACAACCAAAGAACCCAGAGCGCGCGATGCATCCGCCACAAGGTAGTTGTCCTCAGAATGACGCAAGTCTGACACCCCTGGGGACGCTCCGACGCTCTCCGTTATGCGCAAGTGATCACCCGGGTTGCGCCTTCACGTTGCATTCGTCTTTGGGCTCTCGTCGTTGCGGCGCAATGGCCTACCAACGTTTGCACGTTGTCATCGGCAAGAGTGCGAGGCTCGCTGCAACATCAAGAAACGCCGCTTGGTTGTCGGCGCGAGCCATGAAGGCTGCGTCATACCGCCACATCGTGAGACCACATCCGGCGGCGCCCAGCGTGAGGCCGAACGTTCGAACTTGATCTGCCGTCATGCGACAGTTAGGTGAGTAAGTACCTTGACCTTCTGTTGATGGCGTCGGGCACTCCCACGCGCCGTTGTTGTTTGTGTCTTGAATGCCTCCGTCGAGAATGTTGAGGCTGAAGAAAATCGCGTGGTGATCACGGGTACCCAAGGCGAGAGCCGCATCGCGGAACGCAGCGATGTCTCCCATCGTAAGGCGGTGCCCATACTGGTCCACGATGAAGTCACAAACTGCATAAGATTTCGTCGGCTCCAAGGCATCGTGGTTGTGCACGACACCGGCAGGAAGCGTCGGGAAAATTCCCTTCTGGTACGCACACATTTGGTCAACGATCGCCTTCGTCATGACGCCCCCCCAACTGTCGTGGTTCGGTTCGTCCATCACTGAATTCCCGATGATCGTGCCGTCCGCCACGGCGGTGCTGACGGCCGACATGATGGCCGACGTCTTGTAGGTGTCCATCCCCGCCTTCCACTTGGCCAAATCGAACTTGCCGTTCGTGATGTAGATGCTGTGCGAGCCACCGGTCATGTGGGTGAGCATTTTGAGCTTTCGTTGGCGTGCTGAGTTGATGCGCAGAACGATGCCGGTTGCGTCTGCGTAGTCGGAACTCAACGTGAAGGAAGCCGTTCCGACGGACATCGGAGTCTCCCAAGAAGAGGGTCCGGCCTCGCCGCCTCCGTAGAGGTTGTAGGGTCCGAAGGGAATTCCGACCGGAACAGAGGCCACGTCTTTGCCCTTCGCGTCCTCAATCAGTGCGTCAGCAGTCTCGCTTGCATCAGAACTCGCGTCAGATCCCACGAGAGACGTCGCGTCGCCGCCATCGAAGGTTCCTGCTGAAGAAAGTTGCGAGCCTCCACCGCCTGAGCAAGCCTCGACGAGCAACCCCATCAGCGTCGAAAGCCAACCGCACGCGATCACGCGTCTCGTACCGTTCATGTAGAGAGCGTAAGAGGGAATCTTGTGGAACCGCACAAACTCAACGCAACGATCGTGTCTCGGTACGACGCGTAGCGGTGGACTCGTGCCTGTCCCCCCGAGGCGCGCGCGTGTGAGGACTCGCGTTCTAGGCGACGCTCACGTCTCACTCGTGCAAATCGCCGCAATCTCATCGGCAACACGCTTGACCATTTCGTGCGTGAGCCCTGGAAAAATGGGCAACGCGAGCAAGTCGCCACACACACTTTCGGCGCACGGAAGCGGCCTCGGTACGCGCGACAAACCCGCAAGTGCGACCTGCTCATTCAACGGCTTCAAATAGTACTCACGGGTCTCGATGCCTGCGTCTCGCAATCTCGCATGCGCCGAGAATCGACGCGTCCCCCGCACGACAAACTGGTGGAACACGCGCGAAACCTGATCACGCGGACACTGCTGCAGCGAAAGCCCAGGCACGCCGCGGAGGCGCTCTCGATATCCGTCAGCAAGTGCCCGCCTCTCTTCGTTCCACGCTTCCGCATGAGGCAACTTCACCCGCAACACCGAGGCCTGAAGTGCGTCGAGTCGGCTATTGTACCCGACCTGTTCGTAAACTTCGTTGCCTGCTGACGCGTTCGCTCCGTGTGAACGCAAACGACGCATTCGTTCGGCAGCTTGACTATCTCGCGTCACGACGACACCGCCGTCGCCCATCGCGCCGAGCGTCTTCGTTGGAAAGAGACTGAAGCACCCTGCGTCGCCAAAGCCGCCAACGCTCGCACCGCGCACCGTTGCGCCGAACGCTTGGGCCGCATCTTCGATCAGAAAGATCCGTTGCTCAGCAGCGATGGACGCCAGCAGCTCGACGTCCGCAGGCGCACCAAAAATGTGCACAACGAGAATTGCCGCGAGTCGTCTCCCATCAACCGCTCGCAAGGTTCCATCTGGCGCGCGTACGTAATCAGAAAGCGCGGAGGCAACGGCCGCGGGCGAGAGATTCCAATCGAACGCGTCAACATCCGCAAAAATAGGCCTCGCTCCAACTCGCACGATCGCTTGTGCGCTTGCGACGAACGACACCGGCGTCGTAATGACGTCGTCGCCCGGCCCGACGCCGAGCGCACGAAGCGCGACGACCAACGCGTCCGTCCCCGATGCGACGCTCACGGCGTGCGGGACGTCGAGAGCTGTCGCAAACTCCTCCTCAAACGCAGCGACCTCGCTTCCGCCGATGAAGCATCCCGCATCGATGACGCGAGCGACGGCAGCATCGATCTCGGTGCGCAAGGGCACGTGCTGTCCGGTGAGATCGACAAATGGAATACGCACGTTACATTTTTCGGTGCGACAGGCATGGCAAGCCTGCTCGCACGCGATCCTGGTAAGCGAAATCGAGATCCACGATGGCGATTCCCTCCCCTTCACTCACCTGCGCAATGACGTCGCCCCATGGGTCAACGACCATCGACTTTCCATATGTCTGGCGACCAAGCGGATGCTTGCCGTGTTGCGCGGGCGCGAGAACGTAAACTTGGTTCTCTATCGCACGCGCGCGGAGCAAGACGTGCCAATGATCTTTGCCCGTGGTCAACGTGAATGCGGCGGGCACTGTTACGACTCGCGAGCCTCCGTCAAGGAGCTTGCGAAACAGTTCAGGAAAACGAAGGTCATAGCAAATGGTCATGCCGATGCCGACACCCTCGACCGTGGCCACGACCGGCTCCGATCCCTCAAGCGTGGCTTTGCTCTCTTGCAGCACAGTGCCGTCCGCGAGCGAGACGTCGAACAAATGAATCTTCCGGTAGGCGGCGACAATCCCGGCGGGACCCGCAAGAAGCGAACAGTTGTACGGTCGTTGCGGATCACCGCTTGCCTCTGGGAAGCCCCCGGCGATGATGTGTACACCGTGCCTCTTAGCGAGCTCGAGCAGCGCTTGAACGATCGGGCCGGGCTCCTCAAGTGATTCCGCTACTTGACGTTTCTCGTCCTCGGTTCCGACGAAGGCGAAGTTCTCGGGCAGGGCAATGAGCGTTGCCCCAAGAGCCACTGCCTGCGCAACGCAAGCGCGGACGCGATCGAGATTCGCCTCGACGTTCTCCTGACTGTTGAGCTGAACGACGCAGACCCGCACAGGGCTAGTACATAACGTGCTGAGGCGGCGGGATACAAGACGGCTTGCATGCGGGCAAATCTATGCTCCTATCAAGTGCGTATGAACTTGCGCATGTTCCTCGAACCCGAAGCGACTCTCCCACAGTTGACCCGCTACCTCGACGAGCTGGGGCACAGTGGTCGCATCTATCAAACTCAGCAATGGGACAAGGCCATTCAAGCGCGCCTCTTCGAAGCGGCGAAGCGTTACCGCGCCATAACGGTCGATGACATCGTGCCCCCTTCGACGGACGCTCTTCGCGAAGTGATCCACCATGGCAAGAACACGCTGCCTACGTTCAGCAACTTTCAAAAGCGGTTTTGCCGCGCCTCCGACGAGGCGGTCACAGACAGACTCTGGGGTTACAACCACCAGTCGATGACACCCTTCACAGGTCCTGGCTATTTCGTAACTCACGCGGGCGCGAATGAGGGCGAAGTGGACGTCGACTACACGGTGTTGCCCCCGGAAAAATGCACCGGATGGCCGGAGATCATTCCCAACTCGGCCAAGCTCGGCCGGTTCGTCTACGAAGGCATGGTCGACACCCTTCGGGGCATTAGCCAACACGTCACCATCGGTCGCGCAACCATAAAAGGGAAAGTTCAGGACGCTTACTTTGTCCTCGTCCGCGAAGACGTGAACGTCTGATACATTCGTTTTCCGTGACAACATTCGTTCAAGCGAACCGTGCGCTTCTCGTCAAGCACGCGCGCGCAAGTCTGAAACAAGGACGCGATTCGCTTGCTTTGAGCGACGTCGTAGCCGAACTCGAACTCGTCATTCGCCAAATGCTCGAAGCCAAAGCGTTCGACTCCGCCGCGCTCGCATCGCCCGACGCTCTTATTCGATCGCTCGCGCGGCATGCCTACGGACGCGCGAGACGGAGGCACATGCTCGTGGAGCAAGTCGCCGCCGGCGACGACCTCGAGGCTATCAGCAGCGACATCACGGGACTCGACGGCGACCTGCCTGAGCTGCCAACCATCCGCTTCACCGATCCGCGCGCGGCGGCATCGCGCGCAAAACTCGATGCAATCAAAGCCAAACTCTCACCCCCTGATGCGCTCCTCGCGTCCCTTGTCTTCGAAGATTCTCTCAACGACGATGAAGTCTCCGAGCTGCTGCACATCGACGAGTCACGCGTTGCGCAAGCGGTCGGGCACGCACTTTCGACCGCGCGCGCGGTTCTCGGAGAGCAAGAGGTGCGCGAGGAAACGCTGCGCGAACTGGCGAGCAGCGCGATCGACGCGAAGGCGATTGGCGATCCGGTTGAAGAGCCACTGCTCGCGCTCGTGCGCGGTGGCGATCTGTCCGACGATCTCAACGACGCGCTCTTGCGTCTCAGTGCGAGTGCTCAATGCCGCGCGCGCCTAACGGAAGGCATGGTGGTTCATCGCAACGTCGTCGTCATGGCGATTGAAGCGCCGCGAACGAGCCATCGCGATCTCGAGCGCATCGCAGAACACGAGAACGTGCAACTTGTCGAGCGCGGCGATGGTCGCTGGGCGGCAATCGTGGACGCTGACAAGGCTCATTCGGTGAAGGAACGACTCGAAAAGCCCACGTCGCTCGGCGCGAGAGTCGCTGTCGGATCGCCTGTGCAAGTCGCAGTGTCGGCCCCGATGCGCGGGACCTCAATGGCCAACATCGAAATGCGGGGCGGCCTCGATGTCGCC
Source organism: Myxococcales bacterium (assembly GCA_023248735.1). Taxonomy (GTDB): domain Bacteria; phylum Myxococcota_A; class Polyangia; order Polyangiales; family Polyangiaceae; genus JAHFDX01. The sequence continues at coordinate 13,928 of JAHFDY010000040.1, read as the reverse complement.
GAGCTGCGAGCGTGGGCGCAAGCCGCAACGCAGCGCCCTGTGGCTCAAACTTCTTGGAAGTCGCTCGCATGGGTGGTCTTCGGCGTACTCCTCACCGCCGCAAGCGTTGGGACGGCATATTGGCTGGCAACGCGCGCTTCGTGAGCCGAAACGTACGCATTGTCCAATCTGTCAATGACGTTGACCAGTCAGAATGGGACGCACTCGTCGCCGAGGACGACTCACCATTTGTTGAATGGACTTGGCTTAGCGCGCTCGAACGCTCCGGCTGCGCCACCAGGGAAACTGGCTGGCTCGGCGCACACTGGTTGGTCGAAGACGATGGCAAACTCATCGCGGCCTTGCCTGCCTACATCCGCGCAAGCAGCGAGGGCGAGTTTGTCTTCGACTTCGCGTGGGCCGACGCAGCCGAGCGGATGGGGGCGCTCTACTATCCGAAGGTTGTCATCGGTGTTCCCTTTACGCCGGCCACGGGGGGAAGGCTCCTGTGCCGCGATCGCTCGCAAAGGAACGCTCTCATCTCGGAGATTGGCCCTTTCGTCGCGGAGTGGAGTGCGAAGCAAGGACTTGGGGGCGTACACGTGCTCTTCGCCACGCGCGACGAGGCTCAAGCTTGGGCCGACGCCGGCTTCCTTCTCCGCAAGCATGTTCAGTTTCACCTTCACCGCAATGGGCGCGCGACGTTTGATGACTACCTAACGTCACTTACGTCGAAGCGACGGCGTCAAATCAAGCACGAGATCCAATCGCTTCGCGCCCAAGGCATCAACAACCACTGGCTCACGCCGGAGGAACTGACGCCACACATTGTCAAGACAATGTACGATTTTTATGCGTCGACGGTACAGCGGCATCACTGGGGCAATGTCTATCTCAACGAAGCGTTCTTCTCAGACATTGCAACGCGCTTCGCGACACGTCTGGCGTGGGTCGTGGCGAAGCGTGATGGCGCGATCTTGGCCGGCGCGTTTAACGTAAAAAAAGGTAAGACTCTTTACGGTCGCTACTGGGGCTGCGGCGAGCAAGTGCCATTCCTTCACTTCGACACTTGCTACTACGCAGGTGTCGCCTACGCGCTTGAGAACGGTTGCGAAACATTCGAACCGGGCGCCGGCGGTGAGCACAAGTATCTGCGCGGGTTTGATTCAACCCTCACCTACTCCGCGCACTTCATCGCCGATGACCGCCTGAGCAAGGCGATCGCACGGCATCTCGTCGGCGAGCGCGCGCACTACGATGGCATCGTGACGCGGCGCGACGACGCCTGAGCTTGGGCTATGTGACCCGATCATGACGCGACCCGGACCGAACGATGAACGCGCGTGCGTCCGGACGGCGCTATATCGATCATGTGACGATCGCAATTTTCTTCCTCCTCCACTGGCAGAGTTCGGTCTTCTTTCAGAGCTTTTTCCAGCATCGCTACGGAGCGCACGGGCAGTTCACGATGTCACGCCAATGGGAGCGGATCTTCCACCTGATGGCTTGGGTCACCCAAGGTTCGAGCTATCTCTCCCCTCGCGCTTACGCGATTCTTCATCGCATGCATCATGCATACAGCGATACGCCGAAGGATCCACACTCTCCCGTGCAAGAACCCAATGTCCTCAAGATGATGCTGCGGACCGGCAAGATCTATTCGGGCGTCAAAGATGGGACTCTCGAGGTCGAATCGCGCTTTGATGACGGCCGCTATCCTTCGTGGCCGCTACTTGACAAGACGCAAGATGGGTGGGGGTGGCCGATGGCATGGGCCGCTGCCTATACGTTGTTCTATTTCGCCTTCGCGACGCACTGGTGGCAGTTCCTGCTTCTTCCCCTCCACTGGTTCATGGGCCCGATTCACGGAGCTATCGTGAACTACTTCGGCCACAAGGTCGGCTACCGCAACTTCAACGAACGCGACGACTCACGCAACACTCTCCCGTTCGACTTCCTCACGATGGGAGAGCTGTTTCAGAACAATCATCACAAGTTCGGCCAGAGCCCTACGTTTGCCGCGCGGTGGTTCGAGATCGACCCCGCATACCTCATCATCCGCATGTTCGCCGCGTTCGGCATCGTTCGGCTAAAGGGAGTTCAAGTCGCACGCGCTCCGGCTCGAGTTGCGCCGTCGCGCATCAGCATTCCGGTCCCGGCAAACGCGGAATAACGTCGCCGACAGTCACGTCAATTATGTTGACTATCTTCCCGACGAGCTTACCTGAAGCTGTTCTTCGCTTCTCGTGCGGCGCCGATTACATCGACATCGCTCGAGCCAAGGCCGAGGCCCAGGTTCTTTCGTAGGTCGGCTGACTGTGGACGCACGAACGGATTGATCTCACGTTCTTCGGCCACTGAGTGGGGAACGGTTGGGAGCCCCCGAGCGCGAAGGTCGGACGTTCGAGCAACCGCCCGCGCAATTGCCTCGTTCGAGGGCTCAAGCATCGCCGCAAATCGAAGGTTGTCCGCCGTGTATTCGTGACCGCAATAGATCTGCGTGTCCGCCGGAAGCGAAACGATACGTTGAAGCGATCGATGCATGTCGGCGGGCGTTCCCTCGAAGAGCCTCCCGCACCCCGCGAGAAACATGGTGTCGCCCGTGAAGACGGCGGTCCGTTCGCCCGCGCGCGCCACAAACGCGATCGCGCCAAGAGTGTGACCGGGAACCAACATCACTTCAACGGTAACGTCGCCGACCGAAAAGCGATCCCCGTCACTGACGCTATCGGTTTGCCCATCGATGCGCCCGTTATCGTAGCTAGATGCGATCACTTTCATCCTAGGAAACTTCGCGGTGAGACCCGGAACGCCCCCAACGTGATCAAGATGATGATGCGTGCAGAGCACAAGCGCAGGCTCGCGTCCCTTGGCTGAGGCGAGCACAGGGTCGACCTCCGAGGGGTCGACGACAGCCGTAACACCGGTCCGGCCACAAGTGAGCCAGTAGGCGTAGTTGTCGCGCAGGCAGGCGATCGGTTCGACGGTGAACATCAAGGCTCCTTGTTGCGCGCATAGGCGCCGTTCAGACAGCCAGCTTTGCACTTCGTCGTTGGCTTTTCGGCAATTGTCTTCGCATGGTCTTGGTAGAGCGCGAAGATCGACTTGAACTTGTCGCCGCGTGCAATGGGTTTGTCTTCAGTTGGATCGGCCTCGAGATCAAACAAGCGACAGTTCTTGTCATTGCCTGAGCAGATCAACTTGTCGTTACCGTGAATGAGCGCGCGACGCCGATCGCTGTCCGACGTGGTCGGCAGGTCAACTACGATGTCTCGCGGTTCGGGCTTCTCTCCGTAAATTTCCTTTACGAGTGACTTTCCCTCGAACGAAGGCTCGGCGGGCGTACCCGTGAGCTCGAGAATGGTTGGTGCAAGATCGATAGCGCTTCTGCGTACGTCAATACGCCGCGCGCCCGCACCGGGAGCGAGAATGAAAAGCGGGATGCGCACGAGATTTTCCCAAACCTCAAAACCGTGCCGCGACATACCGTGCTCTCCAAATGCTTCGCCGTGGTCACTCGTAATGATGACGACTGTACGCTCAGCCCAAGGCTGCTTCTGCACAAAGTCAACCAACTTGCCTACATGTTCGTCGGTGTACTTGACCTCGCCATCGTACTTGTCTCGCTCCGACTTGCCGTACGGTTCAACGTTCTCATGCTTCATGTAAACGTCGTGCGGATCGAGAAAGTGAGCCCAAAAGAAGAAACGCTGCGTCTTGCATCGTTCATCGGAGAGCGCCTTCATCGCTAACTCGAGCGACTGCGGCGACGTGATGTTCTTGTCCGTCGTATTGTCCGTTGAGATGCCGGGCACGACGTCCCAATTGTCGAAGCCCTGCTCCATGCCGGCTTTCTGAAAGTAGAAATGGGCATGGACGCCCATCGTGTGGACGCCGGCTTTCTGCAACAACTCCGGAAACATGAGGTTCTCGGATGAGTAGAAGCCAAAAAAATACCCGCTTCGAACAAGGCCCGAAGGGATCTTGCCGCCAAGCAATCCTCCTAGACTCATCGAGGTGTAGGAGGACACCGAGTAGGCGCGCGTATAGCTCACGGCCTTCTTCTCGAGCTCAGTGAGACGCGGCGCGATGGGCCTTGCGTAACCCGCCCACGGCATGTCGGCGCGAAGGCTATCGACCGACAGAAGCACCACGTTGAGAGGTCCCGGCGGCTTGCCGGTTGCCGCACTCGCCGACGCGACGGTTGAAGGTGTGTGAGACGCAATCACTGCAGGCGCAGATACCGATGACGATGGCGCATGAGCTGTACTCGCAGAAGTCGTCTTGTCGTCGCAGGCTGCGAGTGACACGAGGATCGATAGACAAGTGGCCACGCTTGCTGAACGAGATCGCATGGGTTTCTGTGTCGTCTCAACCGCACCAAAAATCAAGTCAGAAGCGGTGATCCAGCCGTTTCCTTGCGTGACCAGCACCGTCGGACGAAAACGCCGCACGCTGAGGCCCTCAGCGCGTGACAACACGGTCGTCCATCTCGCGCTTCACCCGATGCTGATTCGCAGATGCTCGCGGAGCGCAAAGTAGCGATCGCTCACGCTAAAGAGGATGAGGTCCTTGATGCGATCGCGCGACCCTTCTTCGTTCGTACGGATAACAGTCGATGCGCTCTCGAGATCGTGCGCGAGGAGGAAGCCTGCGCGATCCGCGGTCTGATCAACAGTATTGATCCACTTCTTTAGGTCGATCGCCGTCTGTGCAGCGAGCAGTTTCTGCACGTGCTTCACGAGCTTGTCCCGAGCACCGCCGGCAAGGCCGTTGGTGAGCAGCGCGAGTGATTCGTTCACTTCGTTCGCACTGTCGGCAGCTACCGGGAACTGTGGAACCGCGAGCTTGATCGCCGCAAAGAGCCAAGCCTTCAATGCGCCGACCGAAGGCACGAGCTGCCGAACCGTGTAGCCCGGTCGGTAAAGCGCGAGTTGCCGACCCGCCACAAACGCGAGTGAGCTGTTCGACACCTGAGCCTCAAACGCCGCGCGCCCAAGAAGCAGCGCTGGTGGCTGACTCGGAACGAACGAAAGGCCTCCGTCGAGTTCGGTGTTCTGAAATACAGGTGGAGGCGCGATCGCCAGGACCCCGGCCGCGTAATGAACCATCTGCGAGATGGGATACGGATGCCGCGCGAGGTCGACTTGATAGCGCGCATCAAACCCAAGGGCCGCTGCTGGCCTTCCGATCTTTTGCACGATAATCGGTTCAATCGCCGCAAAAATCTGAGTGAGGCCCGCGTCGTCAGCAGCAAGTCGTTCGAGCCAGTCCTCGTCACGAAGCGCGGCCTGAGCGGGTGCAGCGTTCTCCGCACGATGCTTCTGGTAGAAGCGCTCTTCGTCCGGCTCAGCACCGTTGAGGGTCACCAGAGCCTGACAAACACACCACGCCGAATCCGCGCGACGCGAATCCGTGTAGAGCTTCCGTAGCAACTTGTATCCCTCTACGCGATACGGATTGCGCGCAAGCAACTGGTTCTGCGCACGCACCGCCTTGTCGAGATACTTCGTCGGCTCGCTTGCATAAATGTCGGCAAGTTTGTGTTCGCGATCACGGTTATCGGGATCGAACGCTTGCGCCGCCTCGAGCGCATCCACTGCGAGCTCGGGTTCCTTAAGAGCGCCTTCGTAAAGACCGCCAAGCTCGTCAAGAAGCTTGATCATCGAGTCCTTGTTGCCCTCTTGCTTCGCTCGCTCGAGCTTTAGCTTAAGAAGACGCTCGACCTCGGCAACGTCGCCTCTCTCACGACGAATGATTGCCGACTCATCGACAGCCTTGGTGAGGGTCGGATCGAGCTCAAGGGCCTTCTCGAAGAAGTCGAGCGCTCGGTCACCGTCCTTCAGCTGCCGCCAGAGCACGATAGCTGCGGTTTGCATATATTTTGCCCGCTGCTTTGGCTCGTCTACGAACTCAGCAAGCCGTGTAACCACTTCGACGAGCTTCGCCCAATCTTGTTCTTCGGAGTAAAGCTGCATCAGTTTCGTGAGCAAGCGGCGATCGTCGGGACGCTCCTCAAGTGCCTGCACGTACGTCCGTGCCGCCTGCGCACGATCGCTTAGGTGAGCAAGTTCGACTTCGCCGATCTCGAGCAAGAGCTCGAAGCGCTCGTCACCGACTGCAGTCTCGAGACGACGACGCCGGAGCGACACTGCCTTTGTGTAGTCGCCCCTTTCGTCGTGCAAACGCGAGAGCGAGCGCAGTGCGAGACCATGATGCGCATCTAGCGCTAGCGACTGCTCCAGCAGAGGCTGCGCTTCGGTCAGCGCACCCAAGCGTCGCAGGCAATCACCGAGGTGGAATACGGCTTCCGCCTTTTCGCGCGGGCTAAGCTGTGCACCGAAGCGCTCGACGATCACCTCGTACACACGACGGGCAATCATTGGATCGCCGTGTTCGAACACCACGCGCCCTGCAGCGCTCAGAACTGTCGCGTCCTCTGCGAGCTCGAGCAACGTTTCGACCGCCACGTGCAAACGCGGGTTTGGTGGCAGTGACGATATTCTCGGAGGCGGCACGGAACCTGGACCCGTAGAGGCAGGCGCCGTTGAGGATGCCGACCGACCTACAGATTCAATGAACTGCACAAGGACGCGCGAAGCATCGACGCGCGTAAGTGACTTCACGCGCGACACGATGCTGTCGTAGTAGTGCGCCGCCTCTTGGAAGTGTTCCCGTGCAAACGCGCTGTCACCAAGAACCACGAGGGCTTCGGTGTTCGTCGGGTCTAGATCGAGTGCACGCCGGGCATGGCCCTCAGCACGTTCATCTTCGTGCAGACGCTCACGAGTCACACGAGCAAGCTCTCCGTAGAGGCGCGCGCGCGCGTGAGGCGATTCGGCAACGTCGAGTTCCTTTTCAAGGAGCGCAACGACACTCTGCGCGTCGCCGCGCTCACCATAGTTTCGCCGAAGCGCCGCGGACGCGATGACGTCGCGCGGATTCGCTTCGAGCGCCAACTTGTAACGTTCGATGGCGCCATCAAGGTCGCCACGCGACTCGAGTAACTTTGCGGCGCGCAAGAGACCATCTGCGCGCGCTTCCGGCGTCGTCGCACGCAGGCTAAGCGCCTCGATCGCATTGAGCGCGGCTTGCGTATCACCCGCGCGCTCTCGCAACCGGGCCACTCCTTCTAAGGCGTCAGAGTGCGACGAATCGATCGCGAGTACGCGGTCGTACTCCGTAAGCGCACGCTCGGGTGCGCCCATTTCCTCGCCGAAGAGCCGTGCGCGCTCAAGGTGAAGCGCAACGCGCTTTGACTTGTCGGCCTCCACTTGCGCATGACGGTCAAGAAGCGTTGCGAGGTCTTCCCACCGACCAAGCGCACGATAGTGGCGCGGCAATTTGGTCAACGCGCTCACGTTCGTCAAATCGGTCGCGAGCATCGTTTCGAGAGCGGCAACCGCGGCTGCCTGATCGAGAAATTCTTCTTCATGAAGCGCTGCCATACGTTCATAGAGCGCAACACGTTGACGAGGTGTCGCCGCAACGTCGGCTTGGTGCTGCAAATTCTCTAGGAGCTCGCGATACTTGGCAGTTCGGTTGTAGACGCGGTCAAGCCCCTTGAGCGCTCCAAGGTAATGGGGCTCAACGGTGAGCGCCTCTCGGTACCAACGCTCGGCTTGCGCGAGATCGCTGATGTGATCCTCATAGACCTCACCAATGCGACGGAGCGCTTCCGCCTTCTCAACGCCGCGCGCCGAAACGACTTGCCGCTCGAGCCACGAAACGAGGCCCATGTGGTCACCGCCACGCTCACAGAGCCGCGCAAACCCCGCAGCAGCTCGCTCATGAACGGGATCGTCGGCAAGTACCTGCTGGAAGAGCTCCTTCGCTCGTGCCGCGTCATTGAGCTTACCGTCGAAGAGCTCTGCAGCTTCAACCTTGAGATCGCGCCCTCGCGGCTGCGACGAAGCCGTCTGCGAACGCGTAAGAAGGAGTTGTGCGAGTTCGGGCCACTGTTCGGCGCGACGATAGATCATCGCAATCCCTTCCGACGCAATCTCGTTCGCTGGGTCCGTCGCGAGCACTTGCTGGAATGCGGCGAGCGCAAGATCGTGACGCGCCAATTTGGCACTATACCAGTTACCAATAGCGAGCAGGAGCGCGTTCTTCTCGGTCGCCGAGAGGTGCTCGGCGTGGACGCTCTCCGTGAGCGAGGAAAGCGTGTCGGTCCAGACTTGGTTGCGATCGCCGCTGATGCGTTCGATCACGTCTGCCCACTCACGTTGCGTGGGCAGTTGTGCGAAGGCCTGCGTGTATGCAACGAGCGCTTGCTCCGTGTCTTCGAGTTCGTGCGCGCATACGCGGCCGATTTCCGCGAACACGCGAGCACGCGCCTCGCCCGCATCAACGACCTCGCTTCGTTCGAGGAGCGTCTCGACAATCTCGGCGAAACGCCCAAGGGCATGCCGCGACTCTTCGAGGCCAAGTTGCGCCACCTCATCGGAGGCGTCGATCGAGACGAGTTTCAGGTAGACCTGCTCTGCGCCCTCGTGGTCGCGAGCAGACACGAAGGACCGAGCCGACCGAAATAGCAGTGACTTCTTGAGCTCCGCGTCGTCGACCTTCTCGGCTCCGGCGTCGAACACCTTGGCAATGCGCACAACCTCGGCGCCCGACTCAACCGCCTGCTCAAGGGCAAGCGCCGCATCGTGATTGTCAGGAGCGTTAACGAATGCTTCAACAAGTTCGTCGATGCGCTCGGACGTAAAGCTGGGCGTACGTGCCTGTCCGAGTTTCGCCATGCGCTCGAGCACTTCGTGTGCATTGAGTGGCCGCTGCACCGGCTCCTTCTCGAGAAGCGCAAGAACGAAGTCGTCGACCTCCTTCGTGACCCAACCACGCGGTGCCTTTGTGCTCGGCGGCTCCACTTGCGCGTGAAGGTGTCCAAGCGCAACGTCAAGTGAGGAGTCGCCCCCAAACGGTGGCTTACCCGTCAGAAGCTCGTAGAGCATCGCTCCAAACGAATAGACGTCGCTGCGCGCGTCCCCCGCGAGGCCACGCACCTGCTCAGGCGCGACGGTCTTCGGCGAACCAAAAATGGTGACGAGACCGGTGTACCCGTTCGTCACCAAGCTGTGGTTGCGCAACCGGTCCACGCCGAAGTCAACCAACAAGACACGGAAGGCTTCGCCAGCTTCGCCTCGACCGACAAGAATGTTGTCCATCTTAACGTCGCCATGCGCCATCTTCGCATCGTGCAGTGCCGCGAGCGCTTCGAGCGTGAGCTTGAGCAGCGGCTTGAGTTCGTTGATGTGACTTGCGCCCGTGCGTGCGAACCGTGCCGACAGCGGTTGTGCGTCGATGGCGCGATACGCGACGTAAACGGTGCCGTCTTCGAGCTCCTTCGCAACGACATCTTCGGGCAGACCAGAATGCTTCACGGTCTTGACCAATCGATTCGCAGCCAAGAACCGCTGCAACGCAAAACGATCGCGGCGCGCCGCCCGCTTCAGCATTTTCAAAACGTAATCCGCACCGTTACGTTTCGCGAGGTAGGTCGTGCTGAGCGCTGACTCACCGAGTTTGCGGGAGATCGCAAAATCGTCAACATTCTTACCTGCTGCGATCTCAGCGACCTCGAGCAGACCCTCGAGATTGGCGAGACGAGGATCGAGACCCGAGGGTCTGAGCGCACGAAGGACGTCAACGAGTGCGTCGATGCGATCGGAAGAGGCGCACGCTTGAACGAGGGCCTGAGCGAAACTCGCCCGCGTGCTCGCGCCGCCCAACTCGCCGGCGCCGAGGCCAAGGTAGGCATCAGACAGCTGGACCATTTCGTCGAGCGAGAAATGACGCTCAAGTTCACCACGAAGAATATCGATCGTCTGCTTCATACGGCCTCATAAGCGCGCGGCGCTCGGCGGTGTGGTCCACTGTCGGCACCACGGGGGCCGCGATGTTAGCGGAAGAATCAAGTCACGGTAAACGCGACAATGTACGAAATACGCTCAAAACTTCGTTTCAAGTCCGTCGCAACCGCCAAATTGCGACGCTTGTTGGAGCAAGTCCGGCTCAAATCACGCCCTGCTCGACGTTGATGCTGTCGCCAGCCTGCAGCGGAATGTCCGGCTGTTCGCCGCGAATGATTGCTTCAACGTTGACCTGAAACGTCGCAGACTTCTTGGGCGCGACCTGCCGCGTCAGGATCACGCGACCCTTGTCGGCGAGCGGGGAGAATCCACCGGCCTGTGAAATCGCGTCGACGAGCTTGATGCCCTCTGTCCACGGTACGACGCCGGGTTTGGCGACCGCGCCGATCACGCTCACCTTCTTCGAAGCGTATTGCTTGACGACCAGGGTGACCTGCGGGTTCTTCAAAATACGCTTTTCGAGCAACTTTTTCGTGATCATATCCTCGATTTGCTGGGGTTCGAGGCCCGCCACTTGAAGCCGCTCCACATACGGAACCACGATCGTTCCGTCCGGATGGACGCGGTATTCTTTGGTGAGCTTGTCCTCACCAAAGATCGTGATCTCGAAAAGATCACCCGGCGCGATCGAATAGTTGAGCACTGGCGGCGGTATCTTCCGCGAAAGACCCGAAAGACGCGACGTGCAGCCGGGCAGAAACACCGCAAACACAAGCGCAAAAATGAAACTCAACGTTCGCAACGAGAACCTCCGGCAATAGCTCTTATCCCTAAGGTGCACGAAACGCCCCCGCGTTGCACGAGCCAAGTCTTTTCCCTCGCAAGCACCAGCGAAGCGCCAATGGGCGCTGCTCATCCACTTGCATCAGCCGCGAAGCGATAAATGGGTAGGCTCCTGTATGAGCGCTGCGAACATTATGGCCCAGCGCAGGAGGGACCGAAGGTCCGGACGTCCAGCACTCCCACGCGAACAAGCACGCACGAGGCATCAGCCCAAAGCGATAAATGGGTAGGCTCCGAGCGGGTCAGAATGTGAGCTCTGCGAACATTATGGCCCAGCGCAGGAGGGACCGAAGGTCCGCACGTCCGGCACTCCCACGCGACCCGCGATCCCCGACTCTACAAAAACCACCGAACGCCAAGGAACGCTTCAACCCGCAACCAGTTCATATCGACAACGGCCGGATTTGCCGTCGTCGCTCCAAGGGACAGATCGGCGGGAATCTGGTTCTTGCTGAAGTTGCCAGTGAACTTACCCGTGAGATTGATGCCAAAACTGTCGCTGAAACGATACTCGCCGAACAAAGTCGCGTCGGTTCTCACGTCCGTGAAGCCCGCCTTGATCGCGGCGCCCGAACTGCCGAAAATGTTCGGGTACTTGATGGCCCCTCCACCGACTTCCGCGGAAACGAGTGCGCGTCCGCCAAAGAAGTAAGCAAACTTTACGAAGCCGCGATCGATGCCATAAAACGTTGAAATCAAGCTCGGTTGAAAGTCGCGATTGTAACCCAACGACAAGTAGGAGAGCGCAAGCGATACGTCCCCAGATTGTTCCGCCGCCGGGTTTGCGGTCAAGAACCAGCGGAGCTCCGCCTCGCCTATGACGCTGTCAAATTGAGGGATCTGCCCACCCGTGTTGTCGTTGCTTGTGTCGACGAACGAGGCGCCCCAACCCACCATGCCGGTGACACCGAACCGGGGGGTAACGAGACCGGTCATACCGATGCGCGTTCGCATCGGATGGTTATTCCGGAGTCCGATTGGGTTCATGTAATTCGTGAACCGCAATGTGGCGTCGTAAACAAACGCGGTACGGGGGCGGAACTTCCATCGACCACGTGTGCTTGCTTCGTGTGTCAGGCTGTCGAGCTCGCCGTGGCTGGTGTTTTCGAACAACTCAGCGCGCGCTTGATATCCGAATCGCCAATCGAGCGTGCCACCACCCGGATTGATGACGAAGTCGCCACCACCGGAGATTTCGTTGCGGTTGAATCCGAGGTTGGCGTCGCCTGAAGAAGAGGGGCGAATGGAACGCGTGTATGCCGCATACAAATCGCCGCCCGTGGGTCGTGCGACACCGAAGTCGACGCGCATGTTTGCGTTCCCGCTGACGTTGCGCTGGTTCCGAATAGCCTCTTCGCCGAAGAACTCGCGGTACGTCGCATTGACACCACCACGGAATTGGACGGGCTGCGGCAGCTCGGGAACGTCGCCGTCGTTCTTTTCTTTGCGGCGTTCGCCGAGCGTCGAAAGCGATAGCGACGGCGTAATGCGGAGCATTCCGGCGGGGACGACGCCGGTGTTGGCGATGTTGGCGCCACTCTTGAAGGTTCTGTAGAACCAGTTGGAGTCGTAGCCACCTTCGGCAGCGATGCCGGGGTGAAGTTCGAAGTTTCCGAGACGCGCACCCGCGCCTTCGGAGAAGCGACGATCTTTGAGCCACTCCTGCGCCGACGCCGGCTTCGTAAACGAGAGGCCGATCGAGACCATCGCCGCAAAGGACACAAGCGCAACGCGGCTCGAACGCGCTAATTTCGCGGTGGCTCCAGACTGCAAGGCGGTGACGAACGCTCGATTTTTTCGGTGTCTCGTGGTCATTGTCGCGGGCTACCTAAGCATTCGCGGGAGACACACCCCCGTCGCTTTTCACGGCAAAGCAACGGGTCGGCATCAGAAGTTCGACGAACTATACTGCGGTGGGTCGCTAGGAAGCGAGTTATTCGTTTCAGGCAGGGAGGAATTCACCTGGCTATCGTCCGGGAGCGTCGGATCGATTTGAGTCACAACCTTCGTTTGTTGGCTGACGATAATATCGTTGCCGACACACTGGTTTGACTGGGCGGACAGCTGCTCGATGCGCTGCTTGAGGACGCCGAGAACCGAAAATTCGTGACGGGCTAATTCTTCATCGCCACGATTGGCGGCGCTCTCGAGCGCACCACGACGTTCTTTGCTTGAGCGAACCGCGACGTCGACTTGCGACAACTTGTCGTTGAGGCAAAGCGACTTCACCACGTCACGCCCCTCGCGGGCGCGCTCGAGTTGGCGACGCACGCCGCCGGCGCTGTCAGACATATGCGACACCCACTTGTCCGCTTGGGCGAGCTGTTCGCGCGGTGTGAGCTTGACCTCGCGTCGGAAGCCAACGTCGCCGTCGCCCGCGGGCGCTCCACCAGCCGGCTGCGCGAGTGCGGACCCTGCTCCGAGAACGATGACGGCAACCGCGGCCTTCTTGACGAAAGACGCAACGAAACGCGGAACAAGACGCTGCAAGTTGGTGCGATAAGTTGCGCTCACGTGATCCTCCAGACCCGAAAGTGGAATGTACAAACGATACTTACGGCATGTCAACGAGAAGGCTGAACACGGTGTTCAGTTGCCCTTTGGCGGTTCACAGGGTTCTCGCCATGAAGGGTCCGGTGCGCGGGCGCGCCGGAGTGTTCAGATGCGACGGCGAATTGATGAGCACACTCACAATGTAGGACATGGGCTACGGCAAATCACGGATTTGGTCCAAATCGCTCACGCACGCCTTATACTCCTCCTGCCACTCCCACTTGCGACGGAGGGTGTAGGACACTTTCACGCTAATACCGCTTTCCGGGACGAAGGCATTTTGTGCTTCGTCCACGATGCACTTCGACACGGCTCGTCCGATTCCACTGTGTCGAATCTTCATGCTCTCAACGCTACCGCTCGAGCCGACTTCGAATGTGAGATCGACGCGGCCTTGACCTGCGATCGTCGGGTTGGCATCACTGGCTTCCTTGTAACAACTGTAGACCCGGCGCTCCAGCGACTCGAGGCTCGTAACGAGGTCGACGACTGCGGGGGTGCTTGTAGCGCTTGACGCCAAGACGCTTTCCGAATGCCTCGAGTGGGCTTTTACCTGAACTAGGTAGTGCGCACCGAGCATGGGTGGCTTCTTCGATTTGCTCCAGAGGGTTGTTGCGCCCAGCCAAGTTGCGCCCAGCCGCGAAACGTCCGCCGTAGCCTCGCGCGATCGATGCACCATGCCGGAGCCGTTCGGGCCACCGCGCGCGCCAAGATTTGCGATCGCGAATGTTGGGTCAG
>JAHFDY010000206.1 GCA_023248735.1 Myxococcales bacterium | reverse complement strand
TTCTGGTGTTCTAGCGGGTTCGCTTGGTGGGACCGGCGGTTGCTCTCAGTCTGGCATCGGCGATCCGTGCATTCCAGAGCAAGAATACGACGCCACCTTCACTGGCTTTGCGCTTGGTCAGATCAATACTGAGTCCAAGAGCTTTCAGTGCCAAACGCGTTTGTGCCTTGTGAACAACTTTCAAGGTCGCGTCACTTGTCCGTACGGTCAAGAGAGCGAGGGCAAGACACTTGGCGCAGCCAAGGAAGCCTGCTCGATTCCGGGCGACAAGACGAAGCCTGTCACCGGGCTCCCAGACAGCACGGTCGCCAACAAATCGTACGTAGAGCCGCAGTGCAGAGAGCGCAAAGCGGACCTCACCGTCTACTGTTCGTGTCGCTGCATGAACGTCGATGGCAAGACGAACGACGGCGCAAACTACTGCGCTTGCCCTGACGGCTTTGAGTGCAAGCACCTCGTCGACTCGATTGGCGCGGGCGACACCGGGTTGACCGGAGGATACTGCATCAAGAAGGGCACCCTCTACGATCCGACTTCGTCAACGTGCAGCGGTACGTGCGATGCGACCAAGCCCGATGACCCAAAGACCGGGTGCGGCAAGACGTATCAGCAGTAATTCGCTGACCCAATCGTCTCGCGGTTCGCGTGGAATTGCTGGACAGCACCGCCGGTTGTCGCTGTCGGACGCGCGCATGGAACGAGCACGACGGCAGCCGAGAGCTCTTCCGCATCGCCATCGGCTTGGACGATTGGCGGAAGCCATCGCGGCTGACTATTTCTTCGCCGCTGGCTTTGTGGCGGTCGGCGCAAACGTCAGGGCGGGGCCCCTTGAACTGGACTTGCTGATCGAACGCGACGACTTGTTGGTCGTCGTCGAGGTTCGGGCGCGCAAGCGCCACGCGATCGAAACCGCTCTGCAGAGCGTGCGACCGAAAAAGCAGGCGCAAATTCGGCGAGCCATCGAGGGCGTGTGGAGACGCTGGTTGCAATCGCGAACGCACCTGGAGCGCGTTCGCTACGACGTGGTGACCGTCGCGTTTGAAGGGACTCGGGTTGAACTCGAGCACATCGAAAGCGCGTTCGATTGACGCGTTTCGGCGTCATGCAGGCCTCTCCCTACATTTGTCCACGTGCAGCCAAAAAGATGCTCTCGGAGTCAACGAAGCGGTCCGCGAGTACTTCACCAAGTTGACGAAGTACGCCGCCATCGAGCACGCATGAGGCGCCTCCTTCAATGGCGCCATCGACACGAAGTGGACCGCTCACAGGAAGCAGCTGCCGCCCGGGATGCGCGTAGACATTCGCGACCACGTGAAACTCGGATCGCGTACCGGCAGAGGTGCGAACGATTTCGCAGCGGACCGTGCGCACGTCCAGAAACCACCCGTGTGCGCGTGGAAAATGGTGACCCTCTCGCAGGTCTGCGCCCACGGGCCGATCTGCGGCAACAATGTAACCGCGCTCGAACAGTTTCAGTTTTGTGAACTTGGTGAGATTCGCGGCGTCCCTGTTGTTGCTGAAGACAACGAGTCCTGCGACGCGGCGGAAGGCGCGGCCTCGGCGTACGGCGTCGGTCGTACGCGCGTCAGAAACACCTTCGCGTGACAAGCACGTGTCGACCGGTCCGGCGGCGAATCTGCCGAGAGCGAGTCCGGCTGCTTCACGCGACTCGGGCGCGCGCGCGTGGCGTGCCCGCTTGCATAGTTCCGGAAGCGAACCGTCGTCGGCGCGCGCAGCCAGCCACAAAGAGCGATCGATGTCCGCAGTCGGGTCGACCCCTTCGGCGTTAGCCAAACGGGTCGTAAGCGCGATCGCGATGAGGGCTGGACCAAGTCTCACGCTACATGCCTCCTTGTCTAGACCGGCGGTCTCAGGCAACTTTGAATGAACGGATTAAGGATCGGTGAGTTTGAGTTGAGTGGGCCACAAATCAGCAAGACGAAGCGATTGTTCGGGGTGGGTGTGATCTGCGCGCTGCACGTAGGCACACAGCACCACGCATTGGCGGCACCACACCTGGTCACCGTTCGCGGACAGGCACACTTCACAACTGAAGTACGGAGAGAAGCGGATCGCATCACAGTTCGTGGCGTGATCGCGGACGATGCCGACGATCCGCTTGAGAACGCCGATATCGATCTCTCTCTTTCACAATCGTCAATTTCGTTAACCAGTTGCGACGAATCACGCGGGCCATCACGCGGCAGGCTGCGCACGAACAGGCGCGGACAGTTCTGCGTATCGACGCCCGGTGAGGTTGCGCGATCGACCATTCTACGGCTGAGCTACTCAGGTTCGGAGTTAGTCGACAAGGTGGCGAAGGAAGTCGAGCTCGGGCGGGCGCATCGGACACTGCAGCTGCACGCCGAGCCAGCTGCTGTCAGCGCAACGGCCGGAAAACCACTTGTGCTGGTCGTGATCGCACGCGAAGGAGCCGCTGCCGCGCCAGGTGTCCCACTCGTACTCTTCGACGACCAGGACCGACCACTCGCGAGCGCGGAAACGGACGCCGCAGGAAAAGCCTCCTTGAGCGTCGAGAATTCCGGCGCGCCGGGTTTTGCATCGTGGGCGATTCGCGCTGAAGGGACTGAAAGCTGGTTTCCCGCTGACGCGCGGCTCACGGTCACGCGCACCGCAACGGCGACCATGTCGACGCGGAAGAGCGCGCTACACATTTGGGAGCAAGCCGGCACCGAAATTGCCAATGTCAGCGTGGCGTGCGCCTTTCCTATTTCGGGCTCGATTGAGCTTTGGCTCGAGGGTCGCAGGATCGCGAACGCACCCGTCGAAAATAATGCGTCCTCAGTTGCATTTGATACGTCGCTCTTTGTGGGCGCCCAAGATGCCGAGCTGCGATTTGTATCCGCGAGCGAGCACCTCGTCGCGGTCCCGATCCACATCACGATCGACGCACGACCGAGACAAGTACTCCGCGCTCTTGGCATTTTCGGAGGCCTCGTGGCGCTCGGTCTCTTCGCCTTCGGGCGATCGGAAGCGTTGCGCAAATTCGCTGAGCGCCTCTTGCGAAAGCGCACCCCGCTTGGATTCAAACCGCGTCCAGCCGAAGTCGCGCGGGTGAACGCTGCTCGTGGCTATTCAGGACGCGTCGTTGATGCGTACACGGGCACACCCATTAACGGCGCGACAATACGGCCTATCGCTGTTACATTTTCAACCCAAGACGGCACCTTGCGAGGCGTCGTGAACGTGACCACAGATGCGCGAGGCGAATTCGAAATAGCTGGTGCGCAGAGTCGCGTTGAGCGCTGGGCCGTTTCTGCGGTTGGATACCGATCGCGCGAGGTCACCAGTAGCGAGCTCTCGTTTGTCCGCCTTCGCAAGCGGAGACACGCGCTGGTCGAAGACCTCATCATGTGGGCTCGAGCCGTCGGGACACCATTTGACCAGAAGCCCGAGCCGACTCCTGGACACGTTGCGCGTGTCGCAGGGCAGGTCGGGGAAGCTGCAATTTGGGCCCGCGCGATCGAGAGCGCCGCGTTTGGGGACGGCGAGATCGACGAGGCGCGCGATGAGGAGTTGAGCCGGGCCCAGCCGCGCACGGTCCCGGCGGCTGATGACACGATCAAAGACGCTCGTTGACTGCGTCCCGCACCGATTCCTATAGTCGGGCCTAGCGTGGGCCATTCCGTGGCCGCGAGGAGCTTCCATGACAATCGCAATCATCATCGCAGTGCTCGTTGTTGCTGCGCTCGGGGTGTTCTTTGCATTCAGCAAGAGCACACCTGCCCTGCCCCCAGCGGAAACTCACGACGCGAAGACGAAGGCGATCGAGGCGGCGACTGATCGCGCCTCGAACAAGCGTGTGTCGACGAGGACAAGCGCCGGACATGTTTCATCGGTCGCCGAGGTCGCGTCGGCCAACGTGGTTGAGGCGAGCGAGCCACCACCGCCTCCAAGTCGCAAGGTTTCGGCTGACGAAGTACGCGGCCTGCGCAAAGGTCTTGGCGCATCGCGCGGAGGCTTCATCGCGAGGCTGGCGTCGCTCTTTTCGGGCAAGCGCGAGCTTGATCCGAATCTGGTCGAGCAGCTGGAAGAAGTGATGCTGACAAGTGACGTGGGCGCGAAGACAACGCAGCTTCTTCTCGAGCGTGTTCGCGAAGGTCTCGAACGCAAAGCCCTCGCGGATCGCGACGCAGTTTGGTCCGCGCTGCGTGCGCAAGCCAGCGCCATTCTCGACCTCGGCGCCGGAAAACTCGAGCTGAAACACAAGCCCACGGTCGTGCTCATGGTCGGTGTCAACGGCGTTGGCAAGACAACGACGATCGGTAAGCTCGCCACACAGTTCGCGCAGGACGGCAAGAAGGTGATGTTTGCCGCAGGCGATACATTTCGCGCAGCCGCCGTCGCCCAACTCGAGGTCTGGGGCAAACGCGTCGGAGCCGAGGTCATTCGCGGCAAGGAAGGCGCGGATCCAGGAGCCGTTGCCTTTGAGGCAACGCAGCGGGCAATCGAAGCGGGCGTCGATGTTTTGTTAATCGACACCGCTGGGCGGCTGCACACGAAGGCCCCGCTTATGGATGAAATCAAGAAGGTTCGACGTTCAATCGGTAAGGCACTCGACGGGGCACCACACGAAACGCTGCTCGTCCTTGATGCAACGACCGGGCAGAACGCACTCACGCAAGCGCAGATGTTCAAAGAGGCCGTAGATTTCACCGGCATTGTGCTCACCAAGCTCGACGGCACCGCAAAGGGCGGCATTGTGGTCAGCATTTGCGACGAATTGCGGGTGCCCGTGCGCTACATCGGCCTCGGAGAACGAGCCGAAGATCTGCGCGAGTTCTACGCGCCGGCGTTCGTCGAAGCCCTGTTCGGCGACGCGGATGAATCACAAGCAGCATGATGTAGGGAGAATCTGATTGCGCCGGCGAATTTTCGCGTGATATAGTCCCGCGGCGTTGTCGGGCGATTGGAATTTGTCAATCTTTCCACATAGTTAGCGGCAGGCAAGACAGAACGCCAGCCAACGCCCCGCCAATGCCAGGTGCAGTCGCGCAGAAGGAAAAGTGATGAAGCAAGCACGCTCGTGGCTTCTTTTGACGGCGTTCGCGACGCTCGGTTCGGTTGCGTACGGTCAACCTGCCGCCGCCAAGAAGTCCGCTCCGGAAACGGCCTCAAAGCCTGGTGATGACGCCACGCCCAAAGACGCCGCAAAAGACGCGAACCCGAAAGACGCGAAAAAGGACGATCCAGGCGGAGACACTGACATCTGTCAGATCTCACCCGATCTTCCTCAGTGCAAGGGCGGGGTAACCGCGCCCATTAGCGGGCCTGGCGCTGCACCACTCAAGGATGTGCGCGCAGAGGTGTACGCCGTCCAACAGAATTACGTCATGCGGAAGGGTCGCGTCGAGATCAGTCCGTATTGGTCATTCTCGCTCAACGACCAATTCGTGAGCCACCCGGCACCCGGCGTCGCCGCCAACTATTACATCACCCAGGTCCTGGCCGTCGGCGTGAACGGCAACATCTACGCCGGACTGAACGGTGACTCCGACTTCAACTTCCAGAACCGCCGCTCCGCCCGCATCGCCGTTCCTTTGAACGAATACCAGTGGGGAGCGAACGCGAACTTTACCTATGTTCCAGCTTACGGAAAGTTCGCTTCAGGATTCGGAAACTTCATCTTCCACTACGACGCGTATGTCGTCGGTGGGGTGGGGTTGCTTTCGACCCGTCCCATCCCGGTGATCGATCCCGACAATCGCAAGTTTTCCTATAGCCCGAAGCTGAACTTCAACTTGGGACTCGGCCTGCGCATCTTCTTCAACCGGTGGCTCGCCATGAACCTCGAAGTGCGTGACTACATCTTCCAAGAGCAACTTGAGAACATGGCGGTCGCGGCTTCAGGCGTCAAAGACTGCAAGAATTGCGCGACCGATCCGGCCACGTGGAATGGCGAAAAATCGATCACCAACAATATCCAGGCGCAGCTCGGCTTGAGCGTGTTCGTGCCCTTCTCTTGGAAATACAAGCTCGACAAATGAGCGGCGAACCGCGGATGAGGACCACGATGAAGCCAAATCGGAAGTTTGTTGCGCTGCTCCTTGCAGGAACCACGTCGCTCATTGCGTCGACGGCAGTCGCCCAAGAAATTCAGCAAACCGGACCGCTCAAGGGCGCGCCAAACGTACGGCATTTGCGCGTCTACCGCGAGGGTCGGGTTGAAATCGCGCCGCTAGCGTCCTTTACCCTGCTCGACGAGTACCGACGAACGCTCTTCCTCGGCGCACGCGTGCAATACAACTTCAAGGATTGGCTCGGCGTCGGCGTCTGGGGCGGCTACGGCATCGTCAGTGGGTCAACCGACTTGACCGACAAGATCGATGACAAGTCACCCCGCGGCGTGCAAACAGCAACGCAAATCGCCCCAACCAAGGGTGGTTTCGACGCACAGACCGCCCGTATGCAGTGGGTTGCTGCTCCACAAGTCACGTTCGTTCCGTTCCGCGGAAAGCTCGCGCTCTTTCAGAAGCTCTTCACCGATACAGACATGTACGCGAGCCTCGGGGTTGCGTTCGTTGGAACACAGGAGCGCGGCGCATGCGGCGACACGGCGAAGAGCCAGATTAGCTGCTCGGATCCGAAGTCGTTCGCGCTCGCTTCAAGGGTTGCGATCGCACCCACGCTAGGCGTTGGCCTCAACTTTTATTTCGCTCGGTTTATGTCGTTCAACCTTGAATACCGCGCGCTTCCGTTTTCATGGAATCGCGCCGGCTTCGATCAGCGTGGCACCGGGAACGACGGCAGATTCCCCGACCAAAAGATTGACGGCGAAGACCGCACCTTCAAGTGGAATCAGATGATGACGCTCGGGTTCGGCTTCTCGCTGCCGACGAAGCCCGCAATCGGAAACTGAGTTGAGTCGGTGATCGCGTTTCGCGTGGAAGTGCTGGACGTCACCACCCATTTATCGCTTTGCTTGTGCCTCGCGTAATCGCGGGCGCGTTTCGCGTGGAAGTGCTGGACGTCACCACCCATTTATCGCTTTGCTTGTGCCTCGCGTAATCGCGGGCGCGTTTCGCGTGGAAGTGCTGGACGTCACCACCCATTTATCGCTTTGC
>JAHFDY010000205.1 GCA_023248735.1 Myxococcales bacterium | reverse complement strand
GTAGAGAAGATCACCGGCCTCGTAAATGTTCGGGTGATACGTTCGGAGCAGCACGCCATCGCCGTCGAAGTGCACAAATTGTGCGACGACGACGACGTCGCGACTTTGCGGCGCCTCGCTGAAAATCGCTTCGTACAGAGGTTGATTGTATTTGGCGCCTTCCCATTTCGACCAATTCGGCACGCGCTCTGTCGGGCCGTCTGTCGTGATCGCGTCGCGCAGCGCGTAGCTCACAATCTCTGGCGTGCCGTCGCTACCTTGATGGTAAGTCGCACGCGTCGACTCGAGAACGACCTCGACCTCATCGCCCGCGGAGGCGATTTTGCGTACGAGCGCGCGTTCGTTGGGGGTCAATGCCGAAACGCTGAAGACGCCCTCCTCATTTTGAGGTCCCATGACCGTCAACTGAGCCACGGTCGCAGTCGCCGAACGCAGTAGAACTTTGGCCCTTGCTCAACTTGGGTGAGACCCCCGTGAGCGACTTGGGCCTTGAGCACCTGAAAGGCCTGACCTCGTTGCGGTCGCTCCGCTTGGGCGGCTGCGCGCGTGTCGGTGATGCGGGGCTAGAGCACCTGAAAGGCCTCACGGCGCTGGAAACCCTCGACGTGAGCCACACAGACGTGGGCGATGCGGGACTCGAGCACCTGAAGGACCTGCGGTCGCTGCGCTCGATTGACGCGGAAAAGGCCAAAGTAAGCGACGCTGAGTTCAAGCGATGGCTTGCTCGACGCGGCGAGCGTTGCGCGTTACGTCAGGAGTGTTGACGAAGCCACGCAGCCTCCGCCGCGAGCGCCCCCACGCGGGCCGCCATATTGGAGCAGCACCCGTGCTTTGGAGGATCGCGCGCTGGCCGCTCACGCAAAGGCGTCGCCGCCTAAAGATCCCCGATTTCGAACCGTATGACTCCTTAGCTACGGCGTTCCGCTCGCCAGAGGGATGGACAAGGGGAAAAAACATGCAAGCAGTGCGACTGTTGTCAGGGATTTTTGGCCTTTTGATAACCACATCGGCCTTCGCAGAAGATGTCTGCAACGGAACGGACGCACGTTTTGCAGCGTATAAGCACTGGTACAACGAGCTCTACGCAAAAAAATCCAAGGCTGCGGAGCTCACCGAACCCGGAAACCTGAAAGTGCAATCCATCTCGTCCCCCGGGAACGTCCATGTTTCGGTGAGCCGAACCAACTTGGGCAAGCCATTGGCTTTCACATGGATCGTGAACAAAAATGACGACGTTATCGACTTCATGCTGAGTCGAGAAGGTTCGAACACGCTCGGATTTACGATTTCGCTCTGCGCGTATGCTGCCGACACCAACAAGGCACCTCCCACAGGGACGAGCGTTCCAGACACCACCTATTTTCGATCGGTCTTTGCCCAATCGTTAGACTTTGCCGGTGGCAGACACCACCCGCTCAAGGCAATCCTATCGTTTCCCGTTGACGTGCTCGGGGCGATGGTGGGCGCCCCGGCTTCTGGCGGCAGTACCAGAGGCAGAATTGCGGATTCGAAGCCGGTCCTTCCCGGCAACGTGGCGGGGGACGTTGTGTATGCGGCGATCCTCATGCCCCAATCGAAGATCCGAACATTCGAGGGATCTCTTTTCGTCCTAAGCAAGAGCGCTGTTTGCGCCAAGCTGGAGGCCTCCCCACAAAGTCCCCAAGCGAGGCTCACCGGGGAAAGCGACAGCGATTATGGGCGACGTCCCGATCTGACCTTGGAAGCGTATTACGCGAAACTCAAATCGTCGGGGTGTAGGAAGTAACCCCCCATTGTCAAGCGCCCACGCGTCGTGCTGCGATCAGTAGATCATCTGCTCGCGTCGTCGACGTACGTCTGCGCGGTCCGAAGTGAACGAGCGCTTCTCGCCACGATGGTCGTCTAGTGGATCCCCGGCAACGCAAATGGGCAAGTAAGTTGTCTATTTATTGGGCCGCAACAACTGCGCGCAAATACGCACGCAAGGCGTGGCGCCGTTGGCTATCCGGAAGTGTCGTGTGTCGCAAAGCCGCTTGCTCACATCCGCGTTACGGTCCGACCCGACAGGCGTGCCCACCGCAGTCTACGAGGGCCGCCGTCCCGAGCGCTCAACGCTCTGACCTTCCACCCCTTCGGGTGTCACGAAGCGCGGCCCCACGCGTGGCGCAAGCGGCTGTCGTGGGACGGCGAGCTGCTTGGCGCCCTGACGCGGATCTTCACGGACGCCGTGCACGCGTTCTACGCGCAGTCACATAGCGGTCGAAGCGGCTCGGTCACGGTGACTCAGCGGACCTCGTCAGACATGCGACTCAACCCACACCTGCATGCGATCTTCCCCGATGGTGCAACCGTCGCAGACGCCGCGATCCCAACATGGGAGCCACTCGGCCACTTACAAACGACGCGCTTCGCGATCCTCGAAGGAGGGCGCCAAGTCGGCGAGGTGCTCGAGAAGGCGGTTCATCGCATGGTCAAGTTGCTTACCCGTCGTGGACTGCTGGTCCTAGCTGCCGAGAACGACCAGTCACGACGGAATGGGGCGAGCTTTTTGCCCGACACATTCCTAGTCTCCTGTCACAGAAGTTCGTTGGAATAGTTATCGTTGCTGCTAGGTTTCTAGCAGCACGGGACGAGGTCGACCGAAAGCTGCGCTGGTATTGGCGAAGGAAGAGCGCGCGACGTTGGCGCGCTACGCGAGGCGGAGGAAGAGTTCGCAGGGGCTGGCGCTGCGGGCTCAATAGAGAAATGGATGTTCATCGCTTTCGTTCGACGCTGAGAGCCGCCGCCGTTGTCGCCGTTCTTCTTTGGGCCAATCACGCGAACGCCGAGAGCTCTGACACCTTCGCGCTGCCAGGAGTCGGGCTTTCGATGCACATTGGGGAGGGACCGATGTGTTTCGTGGTCCCGAAGGAGAAGCACAATCCGGCGGCTTGCGAGGGCCTGCTGATCGATACCGCTGCGTTTGCAAACATCACGTCGACGACGATTCTTGCGCGCCTGACAGAAGGCACATTTTACTATGTGGTCGCGGCCGAAGAGGCTCCGGGCACCAAGGACGACGCACGAGAAGCCATTGGCGAGACCACCAAGGCTATCGTTGACGCTCAAGCTGCTAAGGGCGTCACCCTTCAGAATGACGGTATTGTCTCGGAGCGCATCGCCGGCGAAGACATGCTCCATCAGCACGTTGCCGCACTACAAGGATCCTTTAGATCCGACACGTATGCGATCGCTCGGAATGGTCACGTCGCCGTCTTCAGCATCGGTTCAAACAATTCCGATGCGGCCGCATATCGCTCGGCGGTGGATCGTGACTTGCGAACGATTGCGTTTTCGCGCGCCAATAAGCGCACGTTCGAGTCTGACGCCCGGCGACTTGGCTACTACGGGACAAAGGCTTTTTTCTATATGGCTTTGCTCATCGCGGTTGTTTTCGGTGCTTGGTTTGTCCTGCGATCGCCAACGATTGCCGTTGGTACGCCTGTTTGGGTTCGCCGCCCTGATTGGCAGCCCGAGCCGGGTCGGGTTGCAGGAAACTCTGGCGTCAATGTGGCGGTACAGTTTGTCGACGGCCGCACCGAATGGGTTCCACGTAAAGCGATCTTCGTGGCCCGATAGGTTGCGACATCGAACGGTGACGGGGTCGTGAACGTGCGGACCGCATCCGAGTGGAGCTCGCGCCAACTTGTCACGGCACAAGGAGTCATCCGTCACGAAGATTCGTAGCCCACCAATCCCCAACAAATCGCAACATTCCGGCCTGGCATGCATCCTTCGACACCACTGCTACAATGAACGAGATGCCCAGCTTCAGCACAAAGATCCTCATCGAGATCCGCGACGAGATGAAAGGTATGCGCGACGAGATGAAAGGTATGCGTAGCGACATCCAAGCGACCAATGAGCGACTCGACGCAACGCGCGAAGAGCTCTCCGGTCGACTAGACCTCGTTGCGCGAAGGCAAGTTGAATCTGAAGTGCGCCTGGCGACCGAACTTGTCGCGGTCACAAGTGCGGTCAAGCAACTTACCCAAGTCTATCGCGACATATCATTCACTCGCTAAAGCTCCGCCGCATGAGCGCGTGCATACGCTGCGAGCGCTTGATCCACTCGGCTCGAACGTTCCTTGTCGGCGTAGAAGCGACTCTCAAGCTCTCGCCATACTCCGGCGGTCTTAGAGGGCGTGCTGTCTAGCTGGCTGCGCCGTTCTTCAACGTCGGTCGATAGGACATGCGGGAAAGCACCGAGCGCCTCTTCGTACATCTTGAAGTCGTCTGTCAGTCCCACTTCGCAAAGCGCCAACGCGAGTTCGCTCGCGTAATCGCCGGGAGAATTGGAAAAGAACTGCGCGAAGCCTCCGTTGTTGACTTCGGCGTAGAGCATTGACACAAGCGCGACATTCTTCTCAGCACGCGAGATGGGCCGCCTCAGCGCAAGCTTCCTCGAACCACGCAGCCCGATTGTCGAAACGAGCCGATGGTCAGGAAGCTTCAGAAGCTCGGCGGTGGTCAGCTTCGCATCTGCTCGCCGTTGTTCGTGCATTTCGTTCAGCAAGGTCGTCGCGTCGAATTTCTGTGGGTTCTTTGGCATGGCTATTTCTCCACATCATCTGACTCAGGATCAGATCGATCTCGCCCGCATCGGTGTGATGAGCCGGCGACCGAAACAATGTCGCAAAGCGGCGTTGGGGCGACCATCCACGGAATTCGCAACAAATCGCACGAAATAGAAATCCTGCGTGCGACAAGCGCGCCGAGGCCGGCCCTACCCAATCGATGGACGACTTCTCATCGCTCGTGCTTCCTGCGCTTGGTGCCTGGAGTTTGCTTTTTGCGACCCTCTGGATTTCGGGCATCT
Organism: Myxococcales bacterium; assembly: GCA_023248735.1. Lineage (GTDB taxonomy): Bacteria > Myxococcota_A > Polyangia > Polyangiales > Polyangiaceae > JAHFDX01. The sequence continues at coordinate 2,252 of JAHFDY010000205.1, read as the reverse complement.
TGCTCAGTCGGGCGACGCTCGGCGCGGCAATGGCGCCACCGTCTCCTCAAGGGGGAACCGCGATAGGCCTCAGCGCGACACTTCGTCGCCTCTATCGCGCTGTGAACGTAGCGTCCGCGGCATTTTTCTATGCGTCGCTACCGCTCGTCGCGCTCCTGGTCGTAGGTCTTGGCGGCGCGATTGTCTGGGGGTTCATTGCGATAGGCCACATTCCGCTCAAGCTCGTCCTTCTTGTGATCGTTGTGACTTGCGTGACGATGTTTGCGCTCTTCAAGGGCATCTGGGCCGCGTTTGCATCGGGCGACGATGAGGATCCAGGAAAGTTCCTCGTCATTGAGCAGCATCCGAAACTCGCGATGACGCTTCACGAAGTCGCGAGCGAAATTGGAACGCGAGCCGTGCAACGCGTGTTTCTCGTGCCCGGTGCGGAGCTTGCTGTGTTCGAACGCGGTGGGCTGATTCAAAAGTTGCGCGGCGGCGGTGAACGCTGCCTCATTCTTGGTGCCGCACTGCTCGACGTTCTGACGGTTCGGCAATTGAAGTCTGTTCTCGCCCACGAGTACGGCCACTTTCAAAATGCCGATACCGCGGGTGGCACGCTCACCCTCGCGGTGCGCCGCAGCTTGATGCACACCATTGTCGCGCTTGCAAAAGGCAACGCTGCCGCTTGGTACAACCCAGCATGGTGGTTCGTGCGCGGGTACTACAAAGTGTACCTCCGCATCTCGCAAGGAGCGTCGAGGTTGCAAGAAGTGCTGGCCGATCGTTGGGCCATTACCGCGTATGGTTCATCAACCTTCGAAGAAGCGTTCGTTGCCGTCTTGCGCGCGTCCGCTCGATTCGACGCGCGCGCGAAGGTGCTCGTTTGCGCAGCCATCGAACATCAAGTTCCGATTCATAACTTTTTTCGTCAAGATGTGGAACTATCGTCAGCTTCACTCGAGGCTGACGTGAAAGAAGCGCTGGGCATGCCTGCAGGCGAATTCGATAGTCATCCTTCGCCCGAACAAAGGGTCGCGTGGGCGCGGATGCTCAAACAAGTCGGACGAGCCGGTGAGTCGCTTTCGCTTCGAAGCTGTGGTGTGAATGAACATGATCTGTCGTGGTTGCTCTTAGAGGGGCGCACCGCACTTGAGCTCGAAATGACCGACGTGATTTGCTCGAACGTTGCCGTGAATGTGGGGGTTCACATTCCGAGAGAGACAGAGACGGCCCGCGCAAGTTGAGGCTGGCCGAGGGGGGCTCCATCGTCACGTCACAGTTGGGTCAATGACTGATAGACGCGGCGGATCGGAATCCAACACAGAAGCAGTCCGAACAACGTCAGCCCGAAGTCCATGCCCTCTCGTGTGCTCGCAACCACGCGCGGGATGAACCCAACCAAGAGCAGCGTTCCCCCAACGAGAGCGGCGAGCAGCAATACCCTACTTGCGACACTCTCGTGAGGGCGCTCAAATTCGGCGCCGAAGCGCCTGCGACGCACTCGGACAATCGCTTTGTAAATGAGGAACCCAAGTCCCCACGGCACGAGACTCATCAACGCGGCGCCAACAACGGACGTTACAACACCAAAGCCCATTGAGGCCGTTGCGATAGGTCCTGCGAGCCCAAAAGCGAGCGCTCCAAAAACGACGACAACCATATCGTACAGATGATTGACCAATGGATGGGCTTCCGTCGGGAGCGTCACACGTCGAACGGAGGGGTCGATGCGCTCGATCGCACTCACCGCGATTTCTCGATAAGGGCCCGTCGATCGCGCAACGCGCAGCACTCGGGCAAATGCATCCAAATCTGTCATCCAACGGTTCACCGAGATTCGCCCATCACGCGTATGCACGACGATGTGAAACGCTTCTTCAGGGCTCGAGGGCCAACGATAGATTCTTCCTGACTGCCAGGCCTGCGCTGTGCACTCAACCTGTCGAATGTCATTCCAAGCAACGTGGCGCTTTCGCCAAAACCGGGTTTCAGAGAGACCCATCGGCCCCGCGTCAACCCGAAAGCGAATCATGTGAAGTTGCAGCATGAGGCAGCCGAACCCTGCGATGAAGGCAACGATCGCCTTGCTCACCAGACTCTGCGAAGTGTCTGCCATGCCGAGCCACACAGAGAGAGGAACGATCGTCAGAAGGGTCGCGAGTACGCGTCCCTTCCAGGACCACTTCACTGTAACGCTCGCTTGCTCGAGGCTATCCACCGGCTTCACGAGGGATGTAGCGGCGGTGAAGGCATGAAACAATATCGAGCAC
>JAHFDY010000204.1 GCA_023248735.1 Myxococcales bacterium | reverse complement strand
ATAAGAGAGTACTGTCACCTTTGTGTTCGGCCTGGGTTTCGGCGAGCTCATCGTCATCGTTCTTGTGGCGCTCGTAGTCTTCGGTCCTGAAGAGTTACCGAAGGTGTTGCGAAAGGCCGGCCAATTCGCCGGAAAAATGCGACGCATGGCGTTCGATCTGAGGGTCAAGAGCGGCATTGACGAGGTGATGCATGCCGAAGGAATCGCCGATGATCTCCGCGAAATCCGGGCGCTCGCGCGGGGCGAGATCGACAATATCGCGAGCGGCGTCCGCCTCGACTCGCGTCCCGTCGCTGTACCAAACGACCCGTACCCGGAGGTAACGCGCGAAACGATCGATCGCGAGCGCGAGTACCCACGTGAATCACCCGACAGCTACGACGCGCTTCCGGACACAGCCGTACTCTACACCGACGCGCTGCCGCTCTCGCCGCTTGCGAACGACCCGGTGTATGCGCAAGACATCACGTTTCCAAAAACCGCAGCTGGCCCTATGACGCCAGTCAGCGCCAAGGCAGACGGCGAGCCATGAGCGGCGCGAGCACCGAATCCGAGACGGCCGAACGGCGACCTGAAACCGATGTTTCGATGACGCTCTGGCAGCACCTGGGCGAGCTGCGCAACCGCATTCTCAAGGCGTTCATCGCGCTCTTCCTTTGCACCATCGTCGCGTGGACCTTCCACGAGAAGGCCCTCAACGTTCTCCTGATCCCGTACAAGACGGCGCTTGCCGATCGCAACATGACGGGTGCGACCGAACTCCAAACGCTCGCACCCGGCGATGCCCTCGTCGGCTACATGTACCTTTCCTTGGTCGTCGGACTCGTCGCAGCCTCGCCGATTGTTTTTTATCAGCTGTGGGCGTTCATCAGTCCCGGCCTCTACAAGCGCGAAAAGAAGCTCGTCTTTCCCTTCGTCTTCTTCTCGACGACGCTCTTCGTGTCCGGAGTCGTTTTTGCCTACTACTTTGTCTTCCCGGCCGCGCTTTCGTACATGCTCTCGCTGACCGGCAAGGTGGGCGATTCAGGGATTAGCCTCGTGCACCGCCCGACGCTCGAGTACTACCTGGACTTTTCGACGCGGCTTTTGCTCATGTGCGGCTGCGTGTTTGAACTGCCGCTCTTTATTTCCTTTTTGGTTGTGGGAGGCGTCGTCACCCCAAAGCAGCTCTTGCGGTTCAGTCGTTGGGCGATCTTGCTCTCGTTCGTCGTTGGCGCGTTCGTGACCCCGGGTCCTGACGTCGCGTTTCAACTCTTCGTAAGCCTGCCGCTGATCGCGCTCTACTTCATCTCGTTAGGCATTGCGTATCTCCTTGCCCCGAAGCGACTTGAAACGTAAGCGTGATCCCGCGCTCATCTGCGCGCTTGCCGCGACGCCGACACGTGGCTATCACCGCCAATAAGGTTCCATCGTGGCTACAAATAAGACCGCCGGAAGGCCAAAGCTCAAGTCATCGCACCAAGGTGCAAACCCTGCTCGCGCGAAAAAGAAGGGCAAGCCCGTGGCTGGCTCGTCCGGCCCGAAGTCTGGCGCAAAGGCTCGACCCAAAGCGGCCGATGCGGCACCAAAAGGCAAAGCACTGTCTAGGGCCAAGCCTGCAGCGCCCGCTCGCCCTCTGAAGAACATTATCGTCAATGAACTTGACCTCGAGAAGCGCCCTAAGAAGAAGCCTCGCATCGACACTTCTCTTGCGAGCGACTCAGCGCGTCAGGTTGCGATCAGTGTTGCAACAGCTGCGCTCGACAAGAAGGCGAGCGCCCTTGAGATCATCGAGGTAGCGGGCAAGGTCGACTACACTGACTTTCTCGTTCTCATGTCAGGCCGAAGCGATCGCCATGTCGCAGCCCTCGCAAGCGCGATCGACGATTCGCTGCGGAAGAAGAACATTCGCCCGATGGCAGTCGAAGGCCAACAGCGATCCATCTGGATCGTGATGGACTACCACGATGTGGTCGTCCACATTTTCCAGGAAGACGCACGCAATCTTTACGATCTCGACGGTCTGTGGATCGACGCGCGTCGTGTGTCAGTGCCGATGCCGACCCGCGAAGGTGTACCCGCGCAATCGGATTGGTAGTGTCAGCGCAGCCACCGCGCTGACACCATGGCTGCGTTACGCGCGCGCTTGACCTGTGCCTTCGATGATCCACTTCATCGTCGTAAGGGACTCGAGGCCCATGGCGCCGCGCCAGTGGAGGCGGCTTGTCGCGATGCCGATTTCGGCGCCGAGACCGAGTTCACCACCGTCGTGGAAACGCGTGGAAGCGTTGACGACGACGCAGGCCGCATCGACACCTTGGCGAAATTGATCGGCGTGAGTCTTATTTGGCGTGATGATCGCTTCGGTGTGCCCAGACCCATAGCGGGCAATATGCGCCATAGCATCGTCAATATTGTTTACAACTTTGACGGCAAGAATTCGCTCGAGGAACTCTGCGCCCCAATCCTCATCCGAGGCAGCGACCGCGCGTGGGACGGCTGCACGCGTCGACTCGCAGGCGCGGATTTCGCAACCAGCATCGATGAGCGAGTTGACGACGGGGACAAGAACGCGATCCACTTCGCCTTTGTGCACAAGCAAACACTCAAGCGCGTTGCATACGCCCGGGCGTTGCATCTTCGCGTTGTGGACCAAACGTGCGGCAACACCAGGATCACACGCCTCGTCGAGGAACATGTGGCACACGCCTTTGTAGTGCTGCACAACCGGTATGCGCGCGTTCTCAGTAACGTAACGAATGAGCGCCTCGCCCCCACGCGGGATCGCTAAATCGATCGATTCGTGTTGCAAAAGCAACTGGCCGATGACAGCACGGTCGGCCGTTGGCACGAGCTGGACCGCCTCTTCGGGAAGGCCCGCTTCAGCGATTGCTTGGGCAAGCACGCCCGCAAGCACACGGTTCGTCTCGAAGGCTTCACGCCCTCCACGCAGGATGACCGCGTTGCCAGCCTTTAGACATAACGAAGCCGCCTCGATGGTCACGTTCGGGCGCGATTCGTAAACCATCATGACGACCCCGATCGGCACACGGATGCGTCGTACGACGAGGCCATTGGGGCGTACACTTTCCGACAGTGTAGTTCCCAATATCTCGTCGAAATGGGCAACCTCATTGACGGTCTCGGCCATCGCTTCGATCCGCAGGTCGTCGAGCCTGAGTCGATCGACAAAAGCGCTGTTTTTGCCGCTCTCGCTAGCCTTGGCCAAATCGATCGCATTCGCGGCGACAATGTCGGCCTTTGCCACACGAAGAAGTTCGGCCGTCCGAACGAGCGCTCGAACTCTTGCATCTGAAGTCGAGAGCAACAAGCTTCTAGAGGCGTCGCGCGCCGCATGAGCCATCGTTCGCGCAAGAGCCAGCGCATCGGAGTCCATCGCCCGTGAGCGTATCATTCCCTGGCTCTTCCATGTGGGCCCCGCACCCATGACACCTGACCGAACGGATCTTGGGGTCGATTGTTTCGAAAGATCGAACACAACGTGCCGTTCGAGAGCTGGAGTGCAAAGGAAACTGGTTCCCCAACCCGCCTCACCCCCGTCCGGAATCACGACCGAACGTCGTATGCGCGTGAGCGGTACGGACGAGCTCGAGCGTACTTCCGATGTCGACAGCCTACCCCCGCAGTCGACCGATGACGTCCTGCGCGAATCCGAGCGCGGCTTTCAGCGTCTTCTCGAGACGATGCAGCTGCCCGCGATGATCCTTGGGCACGGTGCAACAATATTGTTTGCCAATGATTACCTCGCACAGCTCCTTGGCTACCCGCGCGACCACATTCAATCGATGACGCTCTACGACCTCGTTTCGGTGCGCGATCGCACCGGCGCCGCTCGGGAGTTCACAGACCGCTTGAGGCGATGTGACATTGACCATCAATTCGAGGTCGAGCTGCAGACCTCTCGCGGCGACGAGCGCATTGTCACTTGGAACAGCACGATTCTGCAGGACGCATCCGGCCACGGCGTCGCAGTCGTTAGCATCGGAATCGACGTCACCGACCAGCGCGACGAAGCGGCTCAGCGCCTTCACGAAGCGCTTCACGACGGCCTCACTGGATTGCCGAATCGCTCCCTCTTCTTAGAGCGACTCGAAACCGCAATGGGGCGAGCGCAACGCCACGAGCGATACCGCTACAGCGTGCTCTTCGTCGATCTCGACCGGTTCAAGGTCATTAACGATAGCCTTGGTCACCGCATGGGTGATCGGCTTCTTATGGAAGCCAGTCGCGTTCTGCGCGAATGCGTTGAACCACAGGACACCGTCGCTCGACTCGGTGGCGATGAGTTCGCGATCGTGCTCGACGATCTGCCCGACGAGGACTACCCAAGACGCGTCGCTGAACGCATTCACGACGCATTCGCTACGCCAATCGCGCTCGAAAATAACGACGCGTTTACGACCGCGAGCATCGGCATCGCTCTTGGTTCTCGTTCGTACGACGCGCCAGAAGACGTTCTTCGCGACGCCGACAACGCGATGAATCGCGCGAAAGCAAAGGGAAAGGCCCGCTACGAGATCTTCGATCCCTCGATGCATAAGAAGGCGGTCGCAACGCTTCACCTCGAGACTGACTTGCGTAGGGCGCTGGAGCGGAACGAGCTCTTCCTCGTTTACCAGCCCATCGTGAGCATGCGCGATCGAAGTGTCGTGGGCTTCGAAGCCCTTGTGCGCTGGCAGCATCCAACCCGCGGACTCGTATCACCTGTCGAGTTCATTCCGATGGCGGAAGAGACGGGCCTCATCGTTCCGATTGGCCTCTGGGTCCTTCGCGAGGCCTGCAGGCAAATCGCAGAGTGGACGAGCACGTCGCCTGAACCGCTGTACGTGAGCGTCAATCTTTCGAGTCGTCAACTTTCCGTACCAACTCTCGTCAGTGATGTGATGTCGGTGCTTGAGGAGTTCAGGCTCTCGCCCAATCGACTGAAGCTCGAAATTACTGAAAGCGGCCTCATGGAGAACACCGAGTCCGCCGCGCAGATTCTGCGCAAGCTGCGGCAAGCGGGCATCCTGATCAGCATCGACGACTTTGGTACGGGTTACTCGTCGCTCAGTTACTTGATGCGCTTTCCTATCGACACACTCAAGATCGATCGCAGCTTCGTGAAGGCAATGACGAGTACCGAAAGCGGTAACGATACCCTCGAGCTCATCCGTGCAATCGTGACACTGGCGCGCAACCTGGGAATGGAAGTCGTCGCGGAAGGCGTCGAGACCGAAGACCAACGCATCCGTCTTGAGGCTCTCGGCTGCCAACTCGCGCAGGGCTATCTCTTTGCGCCACCGCTATCGGTCGAAAAGGCGGTGGTCGTGATGGAAAATCGCCGTGTTCCTGAGAGTCGCCGCGGCTGACATCAAGGACGTTCACCCAAAAGGTTCGACTGCAAACCGGACCCCGCTATGCTGGGGCAGATGTCGCGCCGTGACTCACCCCGCATGCGCCAAGTGGGCCGCGCGGTGCTGCTATGCGCGGCGCTATTCTTCCCTACACTCGCCGGCGCGAGCGAGCCCCCTGCCGAGCCGAAAGCAGCTCCGGGCGAGATTATCGAAGCCCAGGAGCATTTCGCACGGGCCAAAGCCCTCTATCTTCGGGGCGAGTACCGCCAATCGATCGTCGAGCTACAAACGGCGAGACGCCTTGATCCACGCGCGATCGAACTCGTCTACAACCTCGCCGTCGTGCACGAGAAGCTCGGCGAAATCGACGCTGCGATCGCTTCGTGGCACGAATACGAGGCGCTCGCGACGACCGACGATGAACGTCAGAAGGCGCAAACATCCGTCAAGCGGCTTGACGCTTTCAAGAAAAAGCGGCCGGTTGAAGGACCGCCTGTCCGTGTCGTAGCAACACCGAAACGTGGCAAAGCCGATGGATGGACGTTCGCGACTGCTGGCGTGGGTGTGGGCGGCATTGCACTTGGAACCGCGTTCGGGATTCTTGCACTCTCCTCGCAACCAGAAGCGCAACCTCGCACGACAGGCTCGCGCAGCTACGCGAGCCTTCAGGCGCAGGCGGACACGACAGGATCGCGCGCACTGATCGCCGACGTCGGTCTTGCGATCGGCGCCGCCGGGTGTGTCGCCGCAGTGCTTCTCTACACCCTCAGATTCGACACTGCGAAAGTTACAAATAACCGCGTAGGTCTCATCCCGAATCCCGGGGGCATCAGCATCGTAGGCAGCTGGAAATGAACCGCGTAGCGCGATCCCTGCTCGCGCTCTCGGCGATCGTCGTGTGCTCGGCTTGCCAAGCGCTCGTCCGCACGACGGTTGGGCAGGTCACTTGCGAGGGCAACACACTCGGGGTTTGTCCGAGCGGCAACTACTGCAAGAGCGGACAGTGCATCGCATGCGAGCCGTTGGGCGAGGATACGTGCGATGGTCTCGACAACGACTGCAACGGAAGCATCGACGACGGCCACCTCAGCGACGCCGACGGCGACAAGGCGCCCTCATGCGGCACGTTTGATTCGACAACGGGACAGCCGCTCATCAAGGATGGACGCGTCGTCGGCCGCGATTGCGACGACACGAACGCAGCTATTTCACCATCGGCTGCCGAAATTTGTAACGGCATCGATGACAATTGCGACAACACCATCGACAACGACGCATGCAAGGCCGACGAACTCTGCGCGCCTGCGGTTGGCTGCGTATCGAAGGCAACCGCATGCACGATCACGGGTTGTCCGGTCCCGAAAATATGCGACACGACGACGCTCGTTTGCACGCTTCCCAATCTCGAGGCCGGAAGTTTGTGCACCGGCGACGGTGCGTGCAAAGCGGGCCTCATTTGCGCCGACGAATCGATGCTCTCGACGAGCGTCTTCACCGCGGCCGGCGGAAGCGTATGCAGCAATACCTGCTGCACATCGGCCGATTGCCCCACCGGTTTCGTCTGCGGCTCACCCGGTACGGGCGGAAACTACTGCGTGAAGCCAACGTGGGTCGGAAGGACAAGCATCGGAACCAAATCGGCTGGCGAGGGCTGCGGCACGGGAGGCGACTGCCGCTCCGCACTTTGCGGCGGCACCGTTTGCGTTGATGCGTGCTGCGCAAAGAGCGACTGCCCAAACGCGACCACGTGCGCACTCGGTACTTCCGGC
>JAHFDY010000203.1 GCA_023248735.1 Myxococcales bacterium | reverse complement strand
ACGAGAGGGACCAGGCAGCCCCTTCGTGATGGGCGTGTGGTTTGAGGCACGGTCACTCTTCGTGGGCTCCCTTCGCGGGGGACGCGAACTCATGCTGCGTGTTCACGTTATGGGGAGCCGTGGAACCCTTCTTTGTCGCGCAACGCCGACAATCAGGGACGAATTTAGTGTGCCACGTGCGCGGCACACTACGACGAGATTGCCATCCTGCGCCTGCACTTCATCCAACTTCGTTCGACAAACTCAAGATGGCATAGCCCGTGCTGGCGTGCATGCGCATGTACAACATTCGCTTCCTTATGCTCAACGCGTTCTTATTGACGGCCTGCAATTCTGTGGATTCTGGAGGCCCGCCAACACCCAAAGTTGACTTGGACGCCTCCGTCGATTCCGCTACCGACGTCGGACCGCGCATCAACAGCGGCGTTGACGCGTGCGTCCCCGACCCATGTGGAGTGCCAACGCTGGACGGCGGTCACTATCCACCACCTCCCGTTTGCAGTTGCGGGAGCCCGAAGTGCGACACATGCAAGGGGGGATGGACCTGTCCGGTATGCGACGCGTCGCCCGACTGACCGGTCGTCGCCATGACGCCCGTCACCCGCTTCGCGCGTTTCGCTGGGCGGGGTCGAGCCTTGACTTCCTCGCCTTCGCGCTCGCTATGAAGCAAGCTCGAAAGCATTGTGACCCCGTGCTCTGTAGAGGCGCACGGCGAGGACTCGCAGCGCTATTTCCGTGAGGTCGAGGTCGCTCGCCACCTGCGCGATCGACTTCCCTCCGGGTCGGCAAGGCCGTGCCGCATCGGCCCTAAACCCTGCCGTGAACTTCGCTCCCGTCTTGTCATGATTCACGCCTCGCACGGTCCTTTTCGCCTAAATTCATGCCGCCAGCTGACCGTCCTTTCGGTGAGATGGATTCCCGTTTGCTGCTCGTCGTTGTCATGTTCCAGGGGGCACTTTCAGGCTGCGCGGGCACTCTTCCTCGAAAACTCACAACGGACGACATTCGCGTTCGGAACTTCGAAGGCAATCAGAGCCGCTGTCAGGTCATGGCAACCCACAGCGAACCCTTGGTGACCGAATGGTCCGCTTCATCGAAGGCACGCCTTGAAGCGCTCCTTAATGAAACGCTTGCTGACACGGATCGCAACGCGATCGGCGTCCAGTACACGGGATGTGAACTTCGCATCGTGGACGACTGTAGGCCGAATGCCGCCTACGATTGGTCAAAGACAACGCTTGCGCGCGATACGATTGAAATCAACGACGCCGACGAGCTTTACGCAAAGCTCCCGCTCGGCGCGGCTACGCTCGAAGGCGCCCTCAAGCGCTCTGGGAGACTCAGCGTCCAGACCATTGTCGCGGGCCAAATCAAGATCAAACGCGCATCGATCGATCTCAACGGTGCTTCGAAGGATCCCAGTTGCGCTGAGGCAACCCACCTCATCGCATCCGTCAGCATCGGTGCGTTCAAGATGCTGGCTGGAGGCCGTGGGCAGGTGAGTGGAGGCGCAGGTATTTCGGGGATCGGAAGCGCGCGTGCTTCGTCCAGCAGCGAGGAGTCGCTTGTTCGTGAAGCGGGAGACGCGCACGGATGCAACGAAACGGACGAAAAAACGCCGAACCGAAATTGCCGCTCGCCGATTCAACTCTTCTTGCTTCCGATCCCCAATCGCACCGCGCGTGCCACGCAGCCACCGACGGGCATCGCGAGTCCACCTTCCGACAAGGCTCCAAAAAGCGCGATAATGCGCACGCTTAGTTACATTTTCGGTGGGGTTGGGTTGGCGAGTCTCGGCGGTGGCACCGGTTCGTACATGGTGAGCAACGGCATCGAGTCCAAGCTGAAGGACGGCGGCTATGCCACCCCCCAAGATCAGACCGACGCCCTCGGAGCCCTGGGCAATACGCGGACTCTCGGGGTCACGGGCCTCATTTCAGGTGGTCTCCTGCTCGGTGTCGCAGTGCCACTCTATTTGATGGGCGGAAAGTAATGCGCCTCTCCTCTGCGGGGTGGGTGGCAGGATTCACCGTCACAGCGATCGCCGCGTGCATGCCTTCGTTCGAAGACCTTGGATCGTTCGCGTGCGCGGACAATGGGAAGTGTCCCGCGAGGTTCGAGTGTATCGAAAAGCACTGCGTCAAGCAGGACATCACCAAGGACGCGAGCCTGCCTTCCGACTCTGCGACGAGCCCTGCGACGGCCTCGATCATTCTGAGTCGCAACCACGGTCTTGTGACCTCGGAAGCGGGCGGGACGACCACGTTCGGGATCTATCTCGGAAAGAAACCATCGAGCTCGGTCACCCTCGCGCTCACTGCAACGCCGAAAACAGAAATTTCGGTCGCGCCCGAGCTCACGGTCTTCAGCCCTGGAAACTGGGAAACTCCTCAAACCGTCGAGGTCAAGGGGGTTGACGATACCAAAACAGACGCCGACCAGGAGTTCAGCATCGAAGTGAAGGTCCTCGAAACCGATGACCCCGAATATAAGGACCTCGCACCGCAAACCGTCACAGGTACGAACGTGGACAACGATGTCGCGGCCATCACCGTCACGCCCACCACGCCCATCGCGGTGTTCGAAAAAGGAACGCCCACCACGCTCACCGTGACTCTGGCCGTTCAACCAAGCGACACGGTGACGCTTGCCGTCACCTCGTCAGTGCTTGGTGCGGCGATCGTTGCACCGACCAGCCTCATTTTCACTCCAACAAAATGGGACGCTCAAACCATCACAGTGACCGGCGTCGACGACACCATCGTCAATACGGAAGACAAGAAGTTCATCGTCAAGATCGATCCGGCAGGGAGCAAGGACAAGGGGTACGCATCACTCGCTGCGATTGAGCGCAACGGAACCTGCATCGATGACGACGCCGCTGGGCTCGCCTTTACTCCCTCGAGTGGTCTTAGCGTGAGCGAATCCGGAACCAAAGACACGGTGATTGTTCAACTTCGTACGCCCCCCAATTCAACCGTAACCATCCCAGTTACGAGCTCCAAGCCATCGGAAGCGGCCGTCTCACCGACTTCCCTGACGTTTACGCCCACCCTTTGGAGCGTGCCCCAAACCGTCACGGTGACCGGCGTCGATGACTTCCTCGTCGATGGCGCGTCGAGTTGGAGCGTGCAATTTGGACCCATCACCAGCACCGATCCGAAGTACAGCGGCATGACTCCACCCAGCGTGTCGGGGACGACAGCAGATAACGACACGGCATCGATCGTCGTAACGGCACCCAGCAGCCCCACGACCACGGAGTCCGGCGGAGCTGCCACGTTCACGGTAAAGCTGAACGCGCAGCCCACCCAATCGGTCACGATCGGCCTCGCCTCTTCCAATACGGCCGAAGGCATCGTGAGCCCTTCGCAACTTGTGTTCACCTCCTCCAACTGGTCGATGCCCCAAACGGTCACCGTCACAGGCGTCTATGACGGGCTCGTGGACGGAAATAAGTCATATGCGGTTACGTTTTCGCCATCGCAAAGTACGGACACAATTTTCAATGGGCTCACAAGCTCCTCGCTAAGCGTCACCAGCGTTGATGTCGCGGCCGTTGGCCGGGTGAGTGTGGATGCCACCGGGGTCGAGGGCAACGGCCACAGCGCGGGCTACAGTCCCGTCAGTATGCTCACCCTTGGGGCTCCACGAATCTCGAGCGATGGTCGGTACGTGGCTTTTGCCTCCGATGCCACCAACCTGATTGGCAATGACAATAACGGTGCAGCGGACGTCTTCATTCACGATAGGCAGCTTCGCAGCACGACGCTCGTGTCCGAATCACCCACAGCCGTGCGCTCGAACCTGGCAAGTTATGCTCCGTTGCTCTCCGCGGATGGAAGGTATGTGGCGTTCTATTCACTCGGGACGGACCTTGTCCCCAGCGCGCCGCATCCAGGCTGCTACCTGAGGGACTTGCAGGCCAACACGATCGTCCAGGTATCGAGCAATTCCGCGTGCTCGCTGCAAACCATTACCCTGAAAGGACAAGTCGCCTGGACCGAGGGAACAACACTTCGGGCCTACGACACGGTGACCGCTTCGGCGGCAACATTCTTTACCGCGAACGCTCTGCTCGATGTGAGCGCAAGCGACTACTTTTGGATCACGTATCGCACGACCTCGGCGCTCGTTGCATCCGACACAAACGGTGTTAGCGACCTCTATCTCGTGAACCTCGATGTCTCAACCGGCGGCACGCCCACGCGCGTGAGTCTTACATCCTCAGGGGGCCAATTAACGAATGGCGTCACACATGGCGCGTACTCCCCAGACGGCTCGTACTTCACCTTCACAACCAAGGACGCACTCACGGCCGACGATACGAATTCGGGTGCCGACGTGTACCTCGTCAACCGAACGGGTGGTGCAAGTTCGATCGTGCGCGCATCCAAGACCAACCTGACGGGGGAAGCGGGGATGAGCCACATCTCCAAAGATGGCTCCTACGTAGCTTTCGAGTTCACGCCTACCGGACAATCCACGCAGGTGTGGGTGTACGATCGCAAGACTGCGCTCGCGACATCGCTCTTCAAGACCTATATGGGATCGACGCCCGACGGCGACATGCTCCTTCCGTTCATCTCGGGCGACGGCGCGTGGATTGCGGTGCACGGGAAGGCCACGAATCTTGTGCCCAACGATAAGAACGCCAAGTACGACGTCTTCGTCCTGCCAAGGCCTTGAGCCCGATTTGGGCGCAAGGATCGGCATGCGTCCCGATCGAGTGGACGACACTGGTAAGATCGGATCGATTCTGGGTCGTATGGGCGACGCGCTGAGTTGCGAAACACAATCTCGCGAGCCATCATGTGATCAGATTCACCACTCGGGGGGGCAGGCATGAATCAGTTGGGGCGAGCTTCGCGCGCGATGTTTGTGCTGGGTTTGTCATGCGCTAGCGCAGGCGCACATGCGCAAACCGCGCCGGTGCCGCGGGATCTTGCAGGCGTGAAGCTTGGCGACAAGACCGACACCCTTCATGAGATATGCAGGAAGAACGGTTGGAAGTGCACGTCCAAGAGGCGGACGAAGCGCGGGCGCAACATCGAACGCGTCACGATCGATCTGCCCAGCGGGGACTACCACCACATGGTGGTCGTCGCGCGCGACGGCGTTATCTTCTCCGCAAAGGCGGCCTACCGCGCGACGCGCAAGACGCGGGCAACAGATCTCGCGAAGTTACACGGATCGGCGACGCACTCACTCGGTCGAAGTGCGATCTGGATGAGTCACGACTACGCAACGCGCATGGCTGTCAGCGCGTCGGGCAAGAAGGTCGACCTACTTGGGCTCGACGTCGCACCCAAGGAGCTGCTCCACATCTCGTCAGTATTATTGACAACATCCAATCCGCTAATCGCCAACCTCTATATCGACGCGCCCTCGCATCTCATTCTGTATGAGGGTCAGCCCGCCGAGCTTGGGATAGAGGTCAAGAACGCACTGAAGGCGCCGTCATCAGCATCGAGCGTTTCGTACAAGCTCTTTTCAGCACTCTCCACTACGCCGAGTGAAACGAAATCTCTCGCGGTCCCGGCGCTGCCCGCGAGCGGTTCTGCGCGAATGAGCATCAAGCTCGGCACCCTGGCCTTGGGGCTCTATCGCGTCGAGTTGCAAGTAGGGGTCGCCAAGAAGATCGTTCCGATTCTCCTCGCGAAGAGCGGTCCCGACTTTCGCATCGCGGAGCTGCAAACGCCTTCAAGTGCGAAGCCCGACGAAGAGATCACCATCAAAGCGCGTGTCTACAACGCCGGACTCAAGTCATCAACACAGCCGTGGAAGGTCACGTTCACCTCAGGTGGAAACACCGCGGTTGCCGCGAGCACAAAGAAGCTCGAGATCGCACAAGGCAACGATTCGAGCAAAAGCGAATGGGTGAGCGCCAAACTGAAATTTCGTCCCACATCGATTGGAGAAAACGTCGATTTTACGGCCCGCGTCTCCTCGAACGAAGACATTCATCCGGGGAACAACAAGACTTCGAAGACCGTGTTCTCAGTTGCGCCACCAACCGAGTACGCGAAGCAGGAACGCGTTGCCGTCAAGATTCGAGTCGACAAGCTGCGCTGCAATGAGCCCTATGACTATTTCGGTGACAGCCCGCTGATGTTCATCTCGGGGCTACACAGCGCTGATGGCCACGGATGGGACGCGCCGAAATGGACGTACGATGAACTTGAGGAAGAGCAAGAGGCAACGGTCAATCGCACCCTCTTTTCTGACAACGATAAGCGCCGATTCGTTTCAACGGGCGAGAGTGTTTCTCTTCACGCATCGCTTTGGGATCGCGACTGGGCCACCGACGATAGCATCGCGAAGCTTGAAGACATCGATCCGCTTGAGCTCGATTACAACGAGATCGATTACGTCGACGAAATTTTCGATTTCAACTTCCTCAGGAGCCATCAGAACGAGACGCTTCACTACAACTCACTGCTGACGTTCCCTGACTCATGGCGATGGAGTATCGACGGCGCTGAGTACGAATTGCACTATACCCTCGAGATAGGGGCTGTATCGCCATTGCCCAACCCGACGAGTGAACTCAACCCCGCGTTGTGGGCCGGCGCGTACGAGGCCGTACTCGACGGTCACAAGGCGACTGTCAACCTTATTTACAAACCGGGAACCGCCACAAACCCGTTCGGCTCGCTCGTTGGGACTTGGAATGAAACCGGCAAGGCTCCAGTGCCCATTACCCATCGCGACCTCGCTTCAAATCGATGGGTATTTTCGGTCGGCGAGGGCACCTCTTATACAGCGTATCTGATCGGTAGCTCCAAAGAGCTGAAGACGCTCGGCATCGCAGGCTCGGCCACAACAGATGGCAATGAGTATGGATTTTTCATGACGAGGAAGCCATGAGCGGAAGATTCATTGTCAGCCTGCTCTGCACCGCGCAGGCGTGCATCATCGCGAGCACAACGTTTTGTGCCTCCGCGTTCAGCACCGCGCCGCATCTCGATATGACGCGTCGCGGACTTCAACAGTCCAACTTCAGCGCATCGGCCATCGCGTTCCTTCAGATTGCCAATCACCAAGTCGACTATCAGGTGAACTACTCGCTCGCCTTCGCTGACATGGTGAAGGCGCGGGCACAATCGGTGCGATATCACTTTG
>JAHFDY010000039.1:6631-29059 GCA_023248735.1 Myxococcales bacterium | reverse complement strand
CTGTTTTCGCCTACTCGTATCAGGTTGCCGACAACAAAAAGGGCAACGGCGATGGTCGCGTCCAAGAGGGCGAGTTCTGCACGCTCTATGTGACGGTTAAGAATGTGGGTCGTGGCCGTTCCCAGGAGTCGCAGGCAAATTTGCGTAACCTCTCAGGTGACGCTGTGCTTCTACACGAGGGGCGCTTCGACATTTCGAACATGCAACCAGGCGAAGTGCGAAAGGTTGCGTTCACGTTCGAGGTGCCGGGCAGTAAGCAAGCGAGGGCTGACGGAGAGGTGCGGATCGAGTTGTCGATCATCGATCGCGATCTTCGTGAGGCCGTCGCGGAAAAGCTCCGCTTGCCACTGCGCCCCGCGCTCACGCTTACCGGCGCGAGCGGTGGTTTGCGCACGAAGGTGCCGGCGGAACTCTTTGCTTCGCCCGATACAGGTGTGCGTAGCTTCGGGCGTGTCATGGCCGGGGGTTCCCTTGGGACCGACGGCACCGCCAATGGCTTCGCACGGGTGCAGATTGGGCCAGGAAGGTTCGCGTTCATCCGCAGTGCCGACACTGAAGCCGTCGCGCAATGGACGGGCCCGCTCGGGTTCGAAGACACTGTGCACGCACCGCCGGCGGTCGAGGCGGTCGCCCCCGTGCTTAGTGCGACGAGTGACCGCATCCCTTTGAGTGGCGCCGTGATCGACGACGTCAAGGTTCTCGACATGTACGTGTTCGTCGGTGGCAAGAAAGTTTACTATCGATCCAACCGGAATGGGGCCGATGCCCGCAAGCTTCCGTTCGAAGCGTCGCTTCCGCTGAGACCGGGCGTCAATTTTGTCACCGTTGTCGCGCGAGAGAGTCCGGACACTTCAACGAGACGATCGTTTGTGATTCGGCGCGATGGTCCCGCCGGTGAACTGCTCGCAACGCCAAAGGGCGACGACGAAGCGTTCGAGGGCTTCCCGATGGGTGACGACTGAGCAATGCGCTTGCACATCAACATCGATCACGTCGCGACCGTGCGCAACGCGCGCGGCACGGCTTATCCAGACCCGGTGCATGCAGCTCTTCTCTGTATCGCTTCGGGTGCCGACGGCATCACGGCACACCTGCGTGAAGATCGACGCCACATTCGCGACGACGACGTTCGTGCCTTGCGATCGGCCGTTCGAACCACCTTCAACCTTGAGATGGCCGCGACTGACGAAATGGTCACCATCGCCGACGAGGTTCTCCCTGACGTTGTCACTTTCGTTCCCGAGCGCCGCGAGGAGCGCACCACCGAAGGAGGCCTCGATGTGCTTGCGATGCGAGCCACGCTCGCCGCGCGCATTCAAAAACTGCAAGCCAAGAAGATCCGCGTAAGCCTCTTCATCGCGCCCGAGCACGCGCAAATTGCTGCGGCACGCGATCTCGACGTCGAACAAATCGAGCTCCACACTGGCGAGTATGCGCACGCCTTCGGTCAGCCGGGAGAGGAAATGGAACGAAGCAAGGTACAAATGGCGGCCACCTACGCGAAGAGCCTCGGACTCGAGGTCGCTGCCGGACATGGGCTTACACGAAGCAACGTGGCGGCAATCGCTGCGATGCGCGAAATCGAGGAGGTCAACATCGGTCATGCTGTTGTTGCCGACGCCCTCATGATGTCGTTTCCCGGCGCGGTCATGGCAATGCGAACGCACCTCGACGTGGCGCGCTCATGATTCCACTCCTCACCCGGAGCGAGAGCAGGCAAGTGGATGCCCACGCGATTGAGAAAGGTGCGCCCAGCATTGTCCTCATGGAAAATGCGGGTCGTGGTGCGGCTGAAGGAATCTCAGAGTTCATGCGCGCGCGCGGGAAAAAGTGCGTCGTCGTGGTCTGCGGAATCGGAAATAACGGCGGTGATGGTTTCGTGGCTGCGCGGCATTTGCGCCTCGCGGGCTTCGATGCGCGCACATGGCTCGTCGGCGACTGGACGCGCATGTCAAAGGACGCACGGCTCGCCCTCGACATGTGGGTCGCGATGTCCGGCATTGTCGAAAAGGGCGAGGCCCCAGCGCTCGCTGAGGCGCTCGAAGGTGCTGACGTTGTCGTCGACGCTCTCTTTGGCACCGGTCTCGATAGACCCATCGCAGGCGAATTTGCGGAAGCGATAGCATGCTTTCACGGCCTCCCTGAAGCGACGATCGTCATCGCGCTTGACCTTCCGTCCGGTATCGATGCCGACACCGGCGCCTCGCTTGGGCATGCGGTCGCAGCTCACCACACGATCACTTTTGCCGCCCACAAGCGTGGTCTTCTCACGCCCAACGGCTTGCGACACGCAGGTACGATCGCAGTTGCGCACATCGGTACGGCACTTCCAAGCCTACCCGAGAGTGCAACGCTCCTTGAGGATCGCGATCTTGTGGCGTGGTTGCGGCCGCGGGCGCGCGATGTCCACAAGACCCAGGTCGGCCACGTTGGCATTGTGGCGGGTCGTCCCGGAACGAGCGGCGCCGCGCTTTTGGCGAGCCGCGGTGCGATGCGAGCCGGAGCTGGCCTTGCGACGCTCGTGACGTTTCCGGAGACGATCGCGGCCCTTCAAGGACAGCTCCTCGAGGTGATGTCTCGCCCTGTGATCTCGCCGATCGAATCGCCGAAAGCCCGAGAGTTGCTCGCGGGCTTTCGAAGCATCGTGCTCGGCCCTGGCCTCGGTCTCGATTTGTACGCGGCCGAACTCATTGATGCGGTGATTGAAGAAAGCGATGTGCCACTCGTTCTCGATGCCGACGCGCTCACGCGGCTGTCGATCACGCGCGCGGTGCACGATCCGGAGCGCGTGGTGCTTACCCCGCATCCAGGCGAAGCCGCCCGCCTCCTAGGGATTACAACTGCGGAGGTCGAGCACGATCGATTTGCGGCGGTCAGCGCGATCGTCTCACGCACCGCTTGCACGGTGGTACTGAAGGGAGCACACACACTCATCGCGGCTCCCGACCGCGCCCCCGTGGCCTCGCCGTTTGCCACCCCTGCACTCGCGACCGCCGGATCTGGCGACGTGCTTGCGGGCATCATCGCTGCGCTCGCCCTCGAGTTGCCGGTGTTCGAAGCTGCCTGCGCAGGTGTTCTCTTACACGCCAGCGCTGGGGCCCGCCTCAAGCGCGATCGCGGCGTTCTGGCGCACGAGATCGCAGACGCGGTGGCGTTCGAAATTGCCGACCGCCTTTGAACGTCAGCTGCGTCTTTGGAGCCACGATCCGTTGAACGAGAGACACGATCGCGCGTCGGGAACAAATGAAATGTGGCAAATTGTGGGCAAATTACCTTGGCACCCCCGTTGCTCAACTGGCTTTCATGCCCAACGACGACGCTGCGTTAAACGCTTTCAAGCTTGGTCTCATTCACCTGATGCCCGAACTTCGTGGTCGCGCTCTTCGCCTCACGGGCAACGCCGCTCTCGCGGACGATCTCGTGCAAGATACATTCGAACGGTCCCTTCGCTTCGCTGACCGGTTTGTAGAAGGTACGAACATTCGCGCTTGGGTGCACCAGGTCCTCTTCAGCGTGTTCGTGTCGCGCTATCGCAAAGACAAGCGTGAGCGCAAGCTGTGGCAGCGCGTACTCGATGACCCCACGACGAAGGCCCGAGGCGCGCGCGATCAGGCTGAACCCGATGCAGGCTGGTGGCTCAGCGAAAAGGTAGAAGCGTGCGTCGATGCGCTCCCGAACGGCTTTCGCGAAACGTTCGTTCTCGTCGACTTGCAGGAGCACTCCTATCGCGAGGCTGCCGAAACACTCGGGATTCCGGTTGGAACCGTCATGAGTCGCCTGCACCGCGCCCGCAAGTTACTGGCGACGACGGCGGGTCCGCTTGCGGCGTAAATGCGTGGGCGTGAGGCTTCGTCAACGAGGATGAGGTACCCAAGCGACGTCGACGACACCGGCATGGTGGTTGGTGGCTCGCGCAAGGACAAACAGCGCGTCGCTCAAGCGATTGACATAGATCACGAGTTCGCTTCGAGCGGGCGGTGAGATCGAGAGCAATGCGCGTTCCGCGCGCCGTGCGATCGTGCGAGAAATGTGCAGCGCTGATGCTCCGCTCGTGCCGCCGGGAAGGACAAAGTTCTTGAGCGGGTGAAGGTCTGCTTCGTGGCTGTCGATGGCTTCTTCGAGACGCCCAGCGTCGGATGCCTCAATGAGCTGCATGTTGAGCGAATCGACCTTCGACGGAACGCACGCAAGTTCGGCACCGATTGTGAACAGATCGACTTGCACAAGCGAAAGAACGCTGTCGACCGAAGGCGGGAGCTTCTGAGTGCGCGCCCACCCAATCGATGCGTTGAGCTCGTCGATGGTCCCATAGGCCTCGACACGCGGATCGTTCTTCGCGACGCGAGCGCCTCCGAAGAGCCCGGTTGTGCCGTCATCGCCCGTCTTCGTGTAGATCTTCATCGCCGAAGTGAATGTAGACGGGAGAGGCGAACCAGGTCTTCGTCAATTTGCTTTCATCTGTCGGATTTCGGAGAGCTTCTCGAGCATGACGTCGACCGCCGCTTGCCAACTGGGCGATAGCCGCGTGCGTGCGTCACGCACTGTATGTTCCACTTCATCGATCGACATGATGTTCACTCGATCTTGCGCGAGAAGACGTAGTGCTCGAACGACTGCGACCTCGGGCTTCGGGATGTGGAGCGATGCTCCTTTCACGATGTCATCAAGGTCGGAGAAGCGCTTTAGTTCGGTGCCCGACTGGAGGAGCATCACCCATACTTCAGTCACGGCGGGAGACGTCTCGACGCATTTTTTTAGCTCGGCGTAGGCGCCCTCAAGATTTCCCTGTTTGGTCAACGTGCTTGCCAAATTCATGCGGGCTTCGGTAAATCCTGGGTCGATCGCGAGTGCGTCTCGGTAGTATCCCTCGGCTTCCTTTGGTCGATCCGCAGCGTCGGAGACGAGTCCGAGGCCGAAAGGCCCCCACGGCAAGTCGCCGTTAAGGATGCGCGCCCTCAAGAATTGAATGCGCGCAGCTACGTAGTTGCCGCGCTCGTATTCGATGATGCCGAGGTTGTACGTCGCCTCGATGAACTTTGGATTGTACTCCAGCGCCACCTTCGTTTCGGCTTGGGCCCGATCGAGATCCCCCCGCGCGATGTTGTATGCAGCATTGTTGTTAAGGGCGATGGCCTTGGCGGGGAGTGGAGCCGCACCCACGCACGCGATGAGAAAGAAGCTTGTCGAGACTGCGCCGAGCCCGAAGGGGAGTTTCATCGTGGGCAATCGGCTCAGTGGCGCCACAAGTTGCGTGGAATGCTCCCAGAGCCGCTGGTCCGCCTCCTGCATTTGTGTAGAGTCGGCGTGTGGTGAAGTCGGCGTCTCTCGCGGGTGGTGAACGTGGTCGTCTAAGCGTTGGCGAAGGCGCGCTGGCGCTGATGGTCATCTTTGTGCTTTCGTTGATGATCGTTCCTGTTCCGACATGGGCGCTCGATATTCTGTTGAGCGCGAACCTGTCGCTCTCCGTGGCCATTCTTCTCGTCGTACTCTTCGTGAAGGAGCCCATCGCGGTCGCTACATTTCCTACCGTGCTGCTCATCACAACGCTGTTTCGTCTCGGGCTCAATGTCGCGTCGACACGACTCATCCTTCTCCAGGCGAACGCAGGCGACGTGATTCGTGCGTTCGGTGAGTTTGTTGTGCGCGGCAATTTCGTCGTCGGTGCGGTCGTTTTTTTGATCCTGACGATCATTCAGTTTGTCGTCGTCGCAAAGGGCGCCGAGCGCGTTGCCGAAGTGGGTGCACGCTTCGCTCTTGATGCCATGCCAGGCAAGCAAATGGCGATCGATGCCGAGCTGCGGAGCGGCGCGATCGACGGCAACGATGCACGAAGGAGACGTCGAACCCTCGCGCGTGAGAGCCAGTTCTACGGCGCGATGGACGGAGCGATGAAGTTTGTGAAGGGCGACGTCATCGCGTCCCTCATCATCGTGCTCATCAACCTA
Source organism: Myxococcales bacterium (assembly GCA_023248735.1). Lineage (GTDB taxonomy): Bacteria > Myxococcota_A > Polyangia > Polyangiales > Polyangiaceae > JAHFDX01. The sequence continues at coordinate 23,114 of JAHFDY010000039.1, read as the reverse complement.
TTAGGGGGTCTCGCCATCGGTGTTTTGCAACGCGACATGGAGGCCGCCTCCGCCATCAAACGGTACGGCATCTTGAGCATTGGCGACGGCCTCGTCTCTCAGATTCCGTCGATGATTCTCGCGCTCGCGGCGGGGGTGCTCGTTACGCGTGTTGCGAGCGAAGACGAGGAGACGCCGCTTGGCGATGAATTGGTCAAGCAGCTGTTCGGTGTTCCAAAAGCGCTCTTCGTGGCCAGTGCGTTCGTATTGCTGCTCGGCCTTGTTCCGGGTCTCCCTGCGCTTCCATTCCTCATCGTGGCACCGGCTCTCTTTATCGCTGGACGTGCTCGCCTTCGGCAGATGGATCGTGAAGCGCAAGAGATCGATGTGCTTCCGCGCGGTCAGAAGGCTCACGCTCGCGATGCCGACAGGCCCTTCGTCCCGGTGGTTGTTCCTCTATCGTTTGAGGTCGGACCAGCGCTCTCATCCTGGGTCGCTGACGACGGAAGCAGCTTGGGGGTGCGCTCGCTCGCCTTTGCTCTGCGGGAGCAGCTTTTCGGCGAACTTGGCGTGAGTGCGCCGCCTCCATTTGTGTCTGTGAATGGTCGTATTGACGATCGCACGCTGCGCGTCTGTTTGTTCGAAGTTCCACTCGCTGAGATCTCTTTCGCCGAAGATGAAGGACGTCGCGACTTACTGGTCAAGGGCGTTAGCGTCATGTTTCCGGCGTTGCGTCGCCGGGCATCTGATTTTCTCGGCCTCCACGACGTGCAGCGGGCGCTCGATGCGGTTGAGGAGCATTATCCCGCGGCGGTGCGAAGCGTCGTACCAAAGCCAATTTCGCTACCCCTTCTTGCCGACATTCTTCGTCGTCTTGTGGACGAGGGCCACTCCATCCGCGATTTGCGCGCAACGCTCGAGGCGCTCGCATTGGCTTCGCCTCAGGACCGCGATCCATTCGCGCTCGCGGAACTGGTACGAATGCAGCACAAGCGCGCTATCACGCATCGCATCACGCGAGGTGCCGCCTCTGCGCGCATCGTGACCATCGACGGGGTGATCGAAGAGACGATCCGAAAGGGCATTCAGCAGACCTCGGGTGGCGCGTTTCTCGCGCTCGCGCCTTCGGTTGCGCGCGACATTGGCGATGCCGTGCAGCGCGCCTTCGCCGAGGCCGAACATGGATGGGGAGCGCAGGAGCAACGGGTGTTGCTGACGCAGCCCGATATTCGTCGTTTCGTTCGAAGGCTCATTGAGCTCGACTACCCAGAGGTCATGGTGGTGAGCTTCGCTGAGCTCCTTCCTGAGGTAACGCTCTCGGTCGTTGGAAGAGTGCTTCCGCAATAGCGCGCGGCTGTTCACTGAGCGCGTTTCGTGCGTCGACCGCGTTCGCACAATAACTTCGCAACTACTCGACGCACAGGCCGACCTTCTTGAAAAAGGAGTCGCTCATGGATCCGAGTTCTTCAGTTGTTCGTTCTGGTGTTACGTCGGTGCCCACGATCGCTAGGCCAACGCCAGCCCCGCAACGCGTCAGTTTCAATGCTGTCCTTTCGGCGAGTGGAAAGGGCCTCGTGAGCACCGCGAATCTAGCCGCCGGCTTTCTTCCGGGTGGGCCTATGGTCGCCACCGCCATCCGAAGCTCTTCGGGTTCGATCACCGGAGCGGTGTCTTCGAACCCATCCGCTGGCGGCCCGGGCGGGAATTTCACTGCGGAGGGAGGCGCAAGCGCGGCGGCGGCTCCCGCACAAGGCTCAGTCGAATCGTCACTGCAGCAGTCGCAGGAGATGAACCTCTACTACCTCCAAATCCAAGAAGCCGTGAACGCGCAAAATCGTTCGTTTACGACGCTGTCGAACGTTCTCAAGGCCGAACACGAGACGGTGAAGACCGCCATCGGGAACATTCGGTGAACGATGCGCGCCGAGGGAATACATGCGGTCGTACGAGCTCCATTGCTCCCGACCGCCCAAGAAGACACATCCAACAAGTCGTCTTTCGGCGATCTGGTTACGCGTGTGGGTCGCGCTCTCGACAATGGTGAGCATCACCTGCGTCGCGTCGAACAGTCAGCCGGGGCAGATCTCTCGACGACGGAGCTCATTGCGCTTCAGGCACGCATCTATCGCTATAGCGAAGCGGTAGATCTTTGTTCGAAGCTCGTGGACCGGGCAACGTCGGGCGTGAAGACAGTGGTGCAAGGCCAATGAAAGCAATCATGGTCATCTGCATTGCCGGATGCGGGTCGCACATCGAGCGCGCTGAAACCCTCATCGATGATTCCGACTACGTCGAAGCGCGCGCCATCTTGGCTCGCGAACCGTGCGTGGAGCGGAATGAAGCACTTCGCTGTGCACTCGTGCTTGCCATCGCTGCCGACGGTGTCGGTGATCGCGAAGCGCGCGATGCGTGGACCGCTCGCGCTCGCGTACTTGCGCGTGAGCAGAAATTGGCGCCGCTCGATCAATCGCGCTTCGATGCACTTGTACGGCGCGTCGTTTGGGAGCGGCAGGTCGACCGCGCGGCTGCGGCTAAGGTCGACTAGAATGGTGACCAAGTCCTCCGCACTTCGGGCGGCGTTTCAGCACAAAGTGCCGACGCCGATTCCAGGTCGAATTGCCTTCGCGTCGCTCCTTAAGTCCACAGATGCCGATAAGGCTCAGCCGCTGCTTGAAACGAGTCAATTGGACTCGGGGCAGGGCACGCGAGAGTCACTATTGCCGACTTGCCCCACACGCGTGGGGGAAGACGCAACCGTCGCCTCGAGGTCCCCTCTAAGAGATGAACCATCCGAATCCCCGCGGACGACTCTCGAGATCGCGGCCAAGCCCAACATCGAGACCGTGTTCGAGGCGACAGTGTCACGTATTGCATGGGGCGGAACGAATGCCGCACCGCTCGTTCACATGACGCTCGCGCAGGGATCACTCGCCGGCACAGAGCTCCTCGTCGAACGAAATGCGTATGGCATACGCGTGCGATTTTCAGGCCTGTCGTTGGCTGATCGTGAACGCTACCGCGGAGCGATCGAGCGTCGGCTCAATGATGCGAGCTTGCTCATCGACGAAATCGACGTCGAGTAAGCAACCTCTCGTGCCGACGTCCGATTGTGCAACGGAGGAACAAATGGACCAAGAAGTACTTGCGAGCTTGGCGACTGAACTGGAACTGCTGCGCATGTCCGCGAGCGAAATCGCGGCGCGCATTCGTACGTTTGGCGACGTCGAGGTCGTCGTCGACGACGATCAGTTGGAAGCACTCGAAGGCATAATCGTCACCCGAGAAGAACCATTTAGTAATTGGGTTAGCAAACTCTAGAAAGGAGCAAGTCCCATGGAAGGCACATCAATTGTCCACACCATTCCGTGCAATCACGTCGGTGAGCTACGTGCACTCGAATGCCCTAAGGCGTCTGTCGATCTGAGGCACACCGGTCTCTCGCCCGAGGGTTTGATCGCGATGTTTCAAACGCAAATCGAGCGGCTTGACGGCGAAATCGAGGGCCTCTTTTCCCGGATGACTTCGCAACAGAGACAGACAGAAGTCATCAACACAGTGCTCATCGTTGCGCAAAAGCACCGGTCCCTCGGCGAAAGTGGCGACGTCTTCACGAGCAACGACGGCTACCTCGATCTTGAGCGCGCGCTCGAAAAGGCAAAAGCCGACCTCCCCACCTCGTCGCCGGCGCGTGAGCGAATTGACGGTGCACTGGCCACCCTACGGGCCGCAGACCCGAAGCAAGCAGTAGCTGGACACGTCGATGAGTTCGTTAGTGAGGAGGAAATGAACAGCATCCGTAGTTCACTTGAGACCGCGAAGACTGACATTGGATCGGACTCGCAGCAGATGATGGTCAAGCTGCAATCGTTCGTTTCCCAGAAGCAGCAATTCATCTCTTTGTTCTCGAACATGCTGCAGACCGATCATCAGGCCTCGATGAGCGCAATCAACAACATTCGAGGAGGCTAGGCGATGACAACGCAAGCGGTTGAAGTCTTCTATGCGGTTGGGCATCACTTGATCGAGAACGAGCAGTTTCACGATGCGGCAATCGTGTTGCGAGCAATGATTGTTGCATCCCCCACGGACCCGCGTGGGTGGCTCGCACTGAGTCAGTGTCACGAGGAAATTGATCAGCTAATGATCGCAAAAGAGCTGCTCGCGGCTGGTCGGACGGTCGTTGTACCCGACGTACGTCTGGGACTCGCCCTTGCGCGCAGGATGCGCTTAGTTGGTGAGCACGGGACGATTCGAGATCAACTGCTCGACGAAGTCGAGGAAGGACTATTGCGCGATCCCAACGAAGATCTATTGCGCCACCTCGAGCTCGAACGGTGCGCGTCATGATCACAGAAGTTCAAGGTGTTGCGTTGCGCGAGCTGCTTCTGACAAAGCGACAGACGCCGCGAGCAGAGACCCCAGCGTTGCCGCTTCCAGCTTTGTCTGTATCGGCCTTCGGAGACTCGATGGCGCTGCTCGCCGCCGCATTCGCAAGCCAAGAGGCGTCGGAGACGGCGTTCGCGACGACCGCGGTCGCGGGGCACAAGAGGGCGCGCGAGTTTCATCTCGAACGCGTTAAGGAGCAACAGGACAAGCAGCTGAGAGCGAGTCACGGCCCAGGCCTCTTTGGATCATTATTCAAGTTACTTTCCGATGCCTTCAGGAACATTCTCAAGTTTGACGTCTCGGGTCTGCTTAGTGACCTCGGTCACGACCTCGATCCGCTTGTCACGAGCAAGGCGCTTTGGAGTGACCTGCAGGCCATAGGAAAGTCGATCGCAAAGATTGCGGTCGCGGTCGGCGCCGCCGCGCTAGCGGGACTGTCGCTCGGCGCCGCGAGTGCGCCCGCGATCATCCTTGCGGCGCTGATTCTGTCCACTTCAAGCGCCATCGTCGGAGAGAGTAAGTGCCTTGACGGGCTCCTTGGCAAGGGTTGGTCCGAACGCATCGCGGCGGGTCTCGGGGCTGCGTCAGCGTTGGTGACCGGTGGCGCATCTGCGCTTTCGATCACGTCTGCCGCGACGTCTCTCGGCGGAACGGTGATCCGCGACACGAAAGTGCTCGGCGAAGCGAGCGCATGGGTTGGTCTTGGCCTGTCGCTTGGGTCTGGCGCACTTCAGCTTGGTGCGTCGCTCAGTGCGGCAGATCGCATTGCGAATGCGACGTCAAACGCTCCCACAACGGGGACACGGCTGCTCGAGGAAGTCGACGTTGCGGCTGCGGGAACCTCCGCGGCCGGCAAGATCCTCGAGGGTTCCGCAGGCACACAAACGGCGCGTGTCGAGTATGACATCGCACTTTCCAAGGTTCACGAAAAGGCTGCGCAAATTGCATCCGACGAAGCCAATCAGCAGACAAAGTGGGCGGTCGATCAAATGAAACAGGTGACGATACATTTGCTGCGATCGAGGGAGATCTTGGCCGACGTTGTCGCCAAGGATGCCGAGAATGGACGGGTCGCGACCCGCTCGTGGAGCTAAGTCATGGTGGACGCGATCGGAGGGCTGAGAACGCCAACGAATGTGTCTGTTACCCCCCTAACAGGGACAAGCGAAGCAACAACTGCGCCGCCGTCGGTCGTCGCTTCCGACATAGGCGAAGCGATCTCGCTCTTCTTGGTCAAGCTCGGAAGGGAGCAGCGCGATGCGGCGAAGGTCCTTCGGCTGAGTGCGGAGTCGATGATGCACGACGCGGAGCGAGCGCAACTTGATGCGATGCGCTCTCAGGCCCGTGCCGAGTTGTGTGCGGGGCTCGCGGGCGCTGCTGGCTCGTTCGGCGAAGCGGGTGTGTGCCTCAAATCGGCGATCGTCAAACAAGAGGTCGCGGCACTGCACGCGCCCCTTCTCGACGCGCGGGTGACGCGCAAGAGTGCTGATGGCGCAGTCGACTCTTCGGTTGGCGATACCAAGCTGATGGCAGCACACACCGCCTACGAACGCGCGCAAGACCAGTCTGGGCCAAAACTCGATCGGCTTAAAGCGCTGAGTGCCGGCATCTCCGGTTCGACGCGCATCTTCGAGACAAGTTTCGGCGCGCTGGCTTCAAACGCGAAGGTCGGCGGTGCCGAAGCCGAACACCGTGCTGCTGAAATGGTGCGCCGTGTCGATGCCATGAGAAACGAAGAACGCGACGCACAGGCGTTCATCGACGCTGGGCTCGACGCTCTCAAATCGTACGAGCAGCGCCTCCACGAAATGAGAACCGCGGTGATCTTCCGTTAAGATCACCGCGGCCTCTGCGCACCATTCCACCGCGAAACTCGCCTATGAAGCGCTAAGACGTAAAGATCTGCTGTAGATCTTTTGACATGTCGGCTTCAGACTGATTCTTCGCAAACGCGAGTTCCTTCAAGAGCAGGCTGCGCGCTTGGTCAAGCAGCTTGCGTTCCCCGAAGCTCAGGTCCTTGTCGAACTTGAGGCGATTCATGTCGCGAAATACTTTTGCAATTTCGCTGGCAGCTCCGCTGTTCACCATCTCCGTGTAGATGCGGAAGCGGCGGCTCCATGGCTGAACGTCGACAGCGACTTCGCGTGCGCGAATGGTCTCGAGGATCTCCTCTGCTTCCGAATTCGACATGATTCGCCTTAGGCCCACGTGCCCGGCAGCGGCCGTGGGAACCATGACCTTCATGCCTTTTTCGAGAATCTTGAGGACGTAGAACTCGGAGACCTGGCCGCCGATGTCGCGCTTCTCGATTGCCGTGACCTCGCCAACGCCATGCGCGGGGTGCACGGCTTTGTCACCGATTGTGAACGTCACGTCCTTCGGCAGGGACGCGCGGATTTGCCGCTCAATTGCCGCTTTCACCTCGGGCACCGAAGTGGGCAATCGTGTGACGGGTGAGAGCGTCATCGTCGTCGTGACTGGGCCCGCCTCTACTCTAATGGGAGCAGCAGCGGGAGCAGTCGCGGGTGCAGAAACCACCGGTGCGACGACGAGGGGTTTCTTCTTCGCTATGGCTTTTGCCGACACGCTCGGTTTGGAGGCCGATTTGGCGGGTGCTGTTGCCGCTGCCTTGCGGACCGTCTTGGGGGCGAGCTTTGTGGCTGCCTTCTGAGCTGGTCGCTTCGCAGAGGTTGACCGTGAACTGTTGCTTTGGAGACGCTGCATGGATCTCCCGGGTGGGTTAGGGGAAATCACGCTCGAAATCGCGCGTGATCCACAAGGGGAACGTCGCGTAACACTTTCACGCGCTCCTCGTCAATGTGTTCACGTAGCGCACCTCGATTATTGCCGCTATTTGTTGTGAATTTCGGCCCCTACCACTTCATGACGTCGGCCACGGTTCCGTCGGTAGCCGCACGTAAGCCTTCGGCGGTGCGAAGAGATTCAAGTATCAGCGATGCCTCGATGCGGTCCTCCCAGGTCTGAACCCGAAGATCGGAGAGTCGCTCGTGAAGCCCGCACAGGCGCCCGAGCGCATCGTTCGCGATCACATCGAAGCTCGCCACAAAGCGAGATCGCGCGTGTTCACCAAATGTGCCCAACATCGCGCACCTTATCTCGATCCGTGCGGGCAAACCCGGAAGCGGAACTATCGCGAGAGTCAGCCCTGTGCACGCTCCGAGCAAGCCCGCGACAGCAGAAGCTTGGGCACCCTCGAACGGCCCTAGCGCATACCAACGTAGGGGAGCGTCTCCTGCGAACTTGCGGAGAGTTGCGAGCGGTTCGAGGGTGGCGGCCGGTTTGACTTTTTTCAACGCACCCTGCGCAAACAAATGCGCTACACGGAGTGGTCCGAGGCGCCCGGCTTCCCACATGGCGAAGCGACTTTGCACCATCCCAAGTTGTTCTCGGCCACGGCGCGACCCTCCCCAAGTACGCGTGAGCGGTTCGAACGGACGTATTCGCCCGCGATCGATCGCTCGTCCTTCGATGTCAACGCGTTCTCGAAACCACCGCTCGAGATCGGCCGGACTAAAGGATCCGAGGGCGGTTACAAATTGCGTCGCGTCGTCGAACGACGCGATCGTCAACGTGCGTGCGGCGCGCAGATCGAAGCCTCCGTGGCTTGCCGCGAACGCTTCGAAGCGCTCCGCACTCACGACACGCATGACCGCTTCGTGAACCGAACTCTCCAGGATGCGTTGCGGCTCCATGATGAGTAGCGATCGAAGTCCCGCGAGTGCGTGGAGAAGCTCCGGTTCGGAGACGTCCAGTGGTGTCGCGATGGGCTCAACGTGCTCTGCGCCCTTGGGGCTGCACGCCCCGAGCGCGAGCGTGAATGCGCCGCTAAGAACGGATCGGCGATGCATCAAGCGTCTTCGTCATCGTCATCGTCGAAGTCATCGTCGCTTGTCGGCTCATCATCGCCGCCGGTGATCGCAAACGCTCTGCTCGCGTTAACAAGCTCACGCAGCTCCTTTCCCGCTTTGAATCGCGGCAGCATCTTCGCGGGAATCTCAACCTTCTCACCGGTGCGTGGATTCCGACCACCGCGGCTGCGCCGCGCGCGCACCTTGAAGCTCCCGAAACCGCGAATCTCGACGCCGTCGGTCTGTCGGAGGGCGACCGCCATGGCATCGAAGACGCAGTTGACCACTTGCTCCGCGCGCGCTTTGGTAAGCGATCCGCGGACTGAAAGCGTGTCGATGAGTTCGCTCTTGGTCATGGTGGCCAAACGCATCCTAGCGCTTCTCCTTTTGCCAAGGCGAGCCGCAACCGCGTGTTCGACGTTCGGTGCACAATCGTGCGAACCCGCGCGATTCTCGACTAGTCTCTTGCGTTCCGTCGATGAATGCGTTTTGCCGAAGTCTATTCGGGGCACTCTCGCTCGCGTTGATGAGCCTCCCCGCGAAATCCGCGCAAGGACAGCTTGCGGTGTCTGCGGTGCCCAAAGCTGGCGCTGCCGTTGTCGTCGCTCCTAAGGTCAAAAAGGATGACGGAGTGCAGTACCCCCGAGAGGCGTTGGCGGGAGGTGTTGCGGAGCCGAGGACGGTCGTGTTGGTTCTCGACGTATCGCTCGACGGTACCGTTCGGAGTGCCACGGTCGATCAATCTTCCAAAGTCGCTTCGATCGATGAGGCGGCCACTTCCGCCGGACGAAGGATTCTATTCGAGCCCGCAACACGCAACGGGAAACCCGTCGCGGCGAAAATCAAGTTCACGTACACCTTCGTTCCGCCGAAGTCGCGCTTCGACGGGCGAGTTGCTGATTCCGAAGGTAAGCCCCTCGAGCATGCGGTTGTCGAAGTCACTTCGGTAGGCGGGGTGAAGGAGGTCGTCACGACCGACGCCGCGGGTCACTGGACAGTTGAAGGACTCGCTGTCGGCAGGTACAGGGTCGCGGTTTCGCACCCGTTGTACGAGTCGCAGTTTGCGGACGAAGCGCTCGGTGTGGCCGAGGAGGCCAGCGTGATGAGTCGCCTCGCGAAGGCCGCACAGAGTGCAGCGGCTCCGAAACCGAAAGCCCCAACGCCGCAGCTCGAGGAAGTACAAGTGCGAGGCGTAAGGCCGCCGCGTGAGGTTACGCGTCGCACGGTGGACGATCGCGAGATCAATCGCATCCCCGGTACCGGCGGCGACGCGTTGCGGTCGATTCAAAACCTGCCCGGCATCGCGAGGCCGCCCGGTCTTGTGGGGCTCCTCATCGTTCGCGGCGCTGCGCCCCAGGACACGAACATTTTTGTCGACGGAACGCTCATTCCGATTGTTTACCACTTCGGAGGTCTCACTTCGGTGATCCCCACGCAGCTCACCGACAAAGCCGATCTGAACCTCATCGAGAAGATCGACTTCTACCCGGGTAACTTTAGCGCTCAGTACGGGCGCGTGATGGGCGGTGTCGTCGACGTCGGCATTCGCAACCCCAAGAGCGACGGAAAGGTGCACGTCACCGGTAGCGTCGACTTGATCGACACGCGCTTGCTCGCACAAGCGCCTCTCTTCAATTCCGGGTGGACCCTCACCCTGGCAGGCCGTCGCTCTTGGGTAGATGCAGTCCTTAAGCCCGTCTTCGCAGCGAGTGGTGCGACGGTGACGACCGCTCCCGTCTATTACGACTATCAAGCGATCGCGAGTCACGACTTTGGGAAGAACCAAGACTTCCGACTTTTCTTTTTCGGCTCTGACGACCGCTTGCAGCTGCTCACGTCGTCTCTGTCGGGTTCCCAGCCATCCGCAGGCGGAACTCTCAGCGCACACACCGGCTTCTGGCGCGCGCAAACGCGATACCGCAACCGCGTCACTCGCAACACCGAGCTGCGCCTCGTCGCCGCGGTTGGCAAAGACGTCATCGACTTCGCGTTTGGCGATCTGATGTTTCGGTTGGACTCGACGCCGATCTCCGTGCGCGGTGAGTTGAACCAGCGCCTGTCATCCCGCGCGTCAGCGAACTTTGGGATCGACTGGCTCGCCACACCCTACTCGATCACAGTGCGTGCGCCGCCTACGCCAAGGCCCGGTGAGCCCCCGTCGGGTCCATTTTTGTCGCAGCCCCCGATCACGACGCAAGACTCCGATACCTTGTATCGACCCGCCGTCTACGCCGAGTTTGAGACGACCCCCTGGAAGGGCGGCCGCATTGTTCCTGGCGTGCGACTCGACTACGCGCGTGACGTGAAGTCGTGGGATCTCTCGCCTCGATTCAACGTTCGCCAAGACCTTGCGACGCAATTGCGTACGACGATCAAAGGAGGCGCAGGTGTTTACGCGCAGCCACCGCAACCGCAAGAGACGAGCGTTGCATTTGGTCAACAAAATTTACGATCGAACCGCTCGATCCACTACACGCTCGGGATAGAACGTGAAGTGACAAACGATCTCGAATTGGGAGTCGAGGCTTTCTACAAGGATCTTGACTCTCTTGTGACCGCGCGTGCCGGCAACTCTGGAATCGGCCGCATCTTCGGGCTCGAAGCACTCCTTCGCTGGAAGCCCCGTGGGCGCTTTTTTGGATGGGTCGCCTACACCCTCATGCGCAGCGAACGTCGAGACACGCCCGATTCGCCGTGGCGCCTCACGCCCTTTGACCAGACGCACATTCTCACGGTGCTCGGTAGCTATCAGCTTGGAAGCGGTTGGGAAGTCGGCGCGCGCTTCCGTCTGGTTTCAGGCAACCTCACGACGCCGCAGCAGTACGGTTTCTACGACGCGAATACTGGCGTGTACCTTCCGACGCTGGCGGTTCCGCCTTATGGCGAGCGATTGCCATTGTTTCACCAACTTGACGTTCGTGTCGACAAGACATGGCGCCTCGGGTCGCGGGGAAATGTTCACGTCTATCTCGACGTCATCAACGCGTACAACCAAGGCAATGTGGAGGCCGTGAGTTACAATTACAATCAGACCAAACGGTCCTACGTGACAGGTTTGCCTTTCGTCCCGAATCTCGGTTTGTCGTGGGAGTACTAAGAGATGCGATGGCCTAATCCGCTGCTCTTTGTTCTTGCGTTTGGCGGCTGTCAGTCGGGGTTCGATCCGGCCAACATGGTCTCGTCCGTACGGGTGCTCGCGACAAAAGTCGACAAGCCCTACGCAGCACCTGGAGACACGGTCACGCTAGAGACGCTCGCGATCGATGGTCGCGCGGACAGATCGAGACCGATGAAGCTGGTCTGGTTTCCGTTCCTTTGTACGAATCCAGAAAACGAGGCCTACTACCGCTGCTTCGGGAATCTTTCGGGCGGTTCGTCGGCCATACCGATTCCGAAGGACACCGATCTCACCGATCTGCTGCCGTCGGGGTCGACGTACAAAGTGACCATTCCAAGTGACATTATCGCCAAGCACGCGCCACCGCCGACTGGAGAAAACTACGGTCTCGCGATCGTGTTTCAAATGGCATGCGCGGGTCGTGTGAAATTCGTCTCGGTTGACCCCGATGCGCTCAGTTTGCAGAACGCACCCATCGGGTGCTTCGACGAGTCGGGGATCCGTCTTGGTCCAGACGACTACGTGCTCTCGTTCACGCGCATCTACGCGTACGAAAAGCGCGTGAATCAGAACCCTCCGATCGAACAACTTGTGGTCGACGGTCAAGCTGCGCCGTTCGGCTTCTCGATCAACCGTTGCACTGAGTCGAAGCCGGAAAATTGCGCTTTCGCGCGCATCGACACTCACTCGCCTGACAACGCCCAAGAGGTGCGTGAAGGCGACCTCGACGGTGAAGGTAAGACGCGCAACGAACAGGTGTGGGTTACCTACTACACATCGGGAGGCAGATTCGATGCGGATGCGAAACTGCTTTTTGATGTCGAAACGGGTCGCGTTCCCGAGAGTTCCAACAAATTTCGGGCGCCCAGTGCGCCGGGTTGGTACCGGCTTTGGGCCGTAGTCCACGACAATCGAAATGGCATCAATTGGCTTGAAGTACCCTTCGAAGTTCGCTGAGCGTTATGCTCCTTTCGATGCGTCGCCTGCGTGTGAGCCTTGCGTGCCTGATCACTCTGATCGCGTTCACCGTTTCTTGTAAGCGCGCCGATTACTTCAGTCCCATTCATCAAGACGATCTTGTCCGCCTCTCTCCCGATGCCGTGGCGTTTGATCCGAACAACATCGTCACCGCCGCCGCGCTCTCGGATGCGTCGACTTTCGACGTCACTTACATCGAGAATTTTCTTCGTCACTCGCCTTACGGATCCGCGAGTTTTCTCTCGACCTACAGTTCGAATGGGGTGAGTGCGGCGAGCGCCATCATGAGCGCGTCGCTTCGCCACACCATTAATCCGATAGCGATTCTCGTACGCGCGCAGATGAACCAAGGGCTCGTAAGCGAGTCGCGTTACCCGTCCGACGGTACGCGGGTCGAATACGCGTTCGGTTGCGGGTGTCGTGCTCCTGGCGATTGCGATGCCGCGTTTGCTGGCTTCGACATTCAAGTGGAGTGTTTTGCGTACGCGTTGCGTTCGAGCCTCAAAGCGATCGCCGCTGACGGGCGAACCTCAGGTGGGTGGGGACCTGGGATCGCGAGCAAGACGCTTGACGGCAAGACGGTTACGCCGAGTGAGGCAGGTACCGCGGCCATCTACCAGTACGACCCCGAGGTGGGTACCTTCACGAGTGGCGCATCTCTCTTTTGGAACATTTTTTCCAACTACGCATACGCCCTCGGTTACTTCGGACCGCCCGATCCTGCCATCGCCGGCGCGTGGATCGGCGATGCCTGCACAAAAGACGGCAACTGCGGGTACGAGAACGCGGTCTGCGCCGAAAACTATCCTGACGGCATGTGCACCCTCGCTTGCGCCGGCACTTGCCCAGCGGAGCCCGGCAAGGCTGAAGCGTTCTGTGCGTCGTTCGGAACTGTCGGCTTCTGCATCAAGCTTTGCAACGAACTCGCGCCGTCATGCCGGACTGGCTACGCGTGTCGCAAGGTCAAGACGTTCGGCGCGAGCTCGTCCCAATCAGGGTGCATCAGTAGTAAATAATATTAACTGTCAATATAATTGACAAATGGAGCGAGGGCACTGGCCCAAGCGCATGCGACCTGGCCACGTGCGATGACGCGCCTTAGCGTTGGCGCGGTCCGGACTACCCTTCTGTATCCTTCCAAGTACGAACTCTCACGACCGGCCCCGGGAGACTCGCCGCCCGAACCGCGAAAGACACGCGATGAAAGCCGCAACGCACGCTCAACTGGAATGGCACGTGCAACGAGACTCTTCATGACGGACACGAACGATGCGCCCTGTTGCATATCGCGCGCGACAAGCCATCTCATCGCGATCTCGCGCTTGCGATCGTCGTCGAATAAGCCGTGTTCTTCTTCGCACGCGAGCGCGTAGCCCTCTTGGTCGTCGTGCCCTTGCGCCGTTCCGAAGCGAAAGATCGCCAACGCCTGCCGTGCCGCGAGCGTGCGGGGGAGCGCGTGACCATAGACTTCGTGCACAGCCGTGCGTTTGGCGACGTGTTTGCTGACCAGCCGATGAGACGCGACGTAGATCACGTCCTCGCCGGTTGCCGCAAGCGCAGAGATTCGAGTCGTCTCTTCCACGCGAAAGGGCAGTCGCAACCTGCCGATCAGTTGGCGTACCTGGGCTGCGATTGATCCGTCGCTCTCGCCTGCATCTGAAGCCGATGGCAGTGACGCCCAACGAAGCGCCGTGGCTTCGAGACCCGTGGTGATCGGAAATCGGCGTGCCGCAATCGGCGCGAGCTCCGGTGTTCCAGCGTGCTCGACAAGCGTAAACTCAGTTGACAGTTCAGCTAGGCGCGCCTCGTAGCAAGCCCGAAGTGGATGCGTGCCAAGACTAAGTGCTGCACGCTCTGCACGAACGAGCGCCCGCCTGCCGTTGGCAACGTTTGGAGGCGCGTACTGCCATGCCGGCTTCGCGTGGGCTCCACGCTTCCACGCTTCCGTCAGTCGGTGGTGCTCTTCGGCAGCGTTCACTGGGGAGCACGCCAGCAAAGGCGCGAGCGCCCGATAGGCTCGAAGCATTTCGCGCTCGAGCGAACGCAATTCCGGGTCAGGGCGATAGGTGTTGATCAACTTTCCGTGCCCTTAAAAGCGCTCCCGCGACAAGGTGGCAACCTCTATGCTTGCGCGCCGAGGCGATACCTTGGTACCGCAGTGGTCTAGAGATGAAGAAGAACTACGTCCTCGACACGAACGTGCTCCTGCACGACCCGCAAGCCATTTTCAAGTTCGAGGACAACCACGTGGTCATCCCGATCTACGTGATCGAGGAAGTCGACCAGTTCAAACGTGAAGGATCCGAACGCGGGCGCAATGCGCGTCAGATCTGCCGATTGCTCGACGATATCCGCGACAAGCATGGTGCCCTTTCGAATGGTGTCACGTTTCCGTCCGGTGGTTCGTTGTCGGTAGCGGTGCCTTCGCGCCGATTGGAGCTGCCATCAGCGGTCGATAAGGGCTCGATGGACGCGGCGATCCTGCAAACAGCGTTTGAGATTCGCAAGACCGATACCGCACGTCCGACGGTCTTTGTGACCATGGACACCAATCTGCGCATTCGCGCGGATGCGCTCGGCATGGTTGCTCAGACCTATGAAAACGAACGTGTTGAGGTTGACGATCTCGAGACCGGCATCAGCGAACTCGAGGTGGATGGCCCCGAGATCGACGGCTTCTTCCGTGAAGGCGCCTGGACCCCGCCCGCGAGCAATCATTGGGCGCCGAACGTCTGCGTGCTGCTTCGCGATCGCAACAATCCGTCCCACACAGCGCTCGGTCGCTACGACGGTTCGCGCCAACAAGTCGTTGCCCTGCGCACGCCGCGCGAAGGCGTCATGGGGGTTCGCCCGCGCAACAAGGAGCAGGCGTTCGCCCTCGATTTATTGCTCGACGAGAACATCCGCCTTGTCACATTGGTGGGCAAGGCAGGCACTGGAAAGACACTTCTTGCGCTCGCCGCGGGGCTTCGGCGCACCGTCGAAGAAGGCATCTACACGCGCATGCTCGTGTCGCGTCCCATTATGCCGCTTGGCCGCGATCTCGGTTTCTTGCCCGGCGACGTCGACGAGAAACTCAATCCGTGGATGCAGCCCATCTTTGACAATCTCGAATTCCTCTTCTCGTCGGGCGCAAAAAAGGGCGTGCGGGCTTACGCCGAGTTGCTCGAAAGCGGACAGATTCAGGTCGAGCCGCTTACCTACATCCGCGGTCGCTCCCTTCCGCAACAGTTCATTATCGTCGACGAAGCGCAGAACCTGACGCCGCACGAAATCAAGACGATCATCACACGGTCGGGCGACGGCACGAAAATCGTCCTGACGGGCGACCCGGGCCAAATCGACAATCCGTACGTCGACAATGCGTCAAACGGCTTGACCATCGCTGCCGAACGTTTCCACGGCGAAAAGCTCGCCGCTCACATCACGCTCGCAAAGGGCGAACGCAGCGAGCTCGCCGAACTCGCAGCGAATCTACTGTAGCTCCATGTAGAATGGCTCCGTGTCGTTGCGGAGAATCTCGGACTGATGTCGCAAGAAGCCTCGCTTCGATGGCTCGCGTGGACGATGCTGTTGGCCGTCGCGCCTGCATTCGCGCAAGACCCGCATCGCGAGGCTGAGGCCGAGCCGTCCAAAGAAGACGACAACCCTTACGACGCTCCGGAGCCCAAGCCTGCCCATCCAAAGCCGCTGCTGCCCGTGCCCAAGGGGAAGCCGATCGAAAAGGACGGCATGATGCTCGTTTCCGGCGGCGTTTTTTTCATGGGACCGTCGACGCCCCGCGCGCAGCCTCGAGGCCCTCTGAAGGTCGCAGCGTTTTGGCTCGATCGCACTGAAGTCACCGTGGGGGCGTACCGTGCGTGTGTTTCGCGCGGTCAATGTCCGGCGCCGCACAAGACGAGTACGAAATGTAGCTACGACAGTAACGATTTGAACCTGCCCATCAATTGTTTGCGTTGGGCGGACGCCGAACGCTACTGCCGTCACGATGGGAAGCGGCTCCCGAGCGAACTCGAATGGGAATTCGCCGCCCGTGGGATGCAAGGCCTCACCTATCCATGGGGTCTTGCGAGCGGTGCACAAACGATGTGCAAACTTGCGGCGACCCTTGTCTCGGAGCGCCATTGGGGAAAATCGTGCACCAATGGGCCCG
>JAHFDY010000039.1:1287-6531 GCA_023248735.1 Myxococcales bacterium | reverse complement strand
CGTGGGATGCAAGGCCTCACCTATCCATGGGGTCTTGCGAGCGGTGCACAAACGATGTGCAAACTTGCGGCGACCCTTGTCTCGGAGCGCCATTGGGGAAAATCGTGCACCAATGGGCCCGTACGCGTCGGTTCCTATCCAAAAGCGGCAAGTCCCTTCGGCGTGCTCGACATGGCTGGCAACGTTGAGGAGTGGGTCGCGGATTGGTACGTCGAGCGCCCGGGGGCCACGCCACCCTCGTCGGGCAACGGTTACGTTCTGCGCGGAGGCAGCTGGGCATCCCCGCCGTCGATGGCGCGCGGAACCGCTCGCACGTGGGCATCAGCGATTGAAGCGGGTCCTACGGTCGGTTTTCGCTGTGCAAAGGCCGAACCTCCGCAGCTTGGCTCGCAGATCCGTTGACGTTTTGCGGCTCCGCGACTAATTCCGGCCGCTCGCGTAGGTGTCTTTTTTGCCGCCTTGTGAGCTGAACATCCGATAAACGCTCGCGCTGTCGCCTGGTTTTGGTGGCGATCGCCATGACGAAAGAGAATGCCGTGAACGCTGTTGTCCTTCAGCCCGCCGTAGCACCCGATCACGCAACAGCACCTGCAGGCGGCGCCGGCCCCAGCGGAGCGCCAAGTGGAGGCGGAGGGGGAGGATCGCCGCCCATGGGCATGACCTGGATCATGATCGCGATGTTCATCCCGCTCATCTTCATGATGTTCCGGCGTCAAAAAAAGGAAACCGACGCGCGCTCAAAACTCAAAAAGGGCGACACGATCGTGACGAACGCCGGCATTGTCGGTGAGCTCATGGAAGTGGGCGACAAGTTCGCGAAGGTCAAGGTCGCGCAAGGCGTGACGCTCACCGTCCTGACCAACGTCATCGGGCCGCTTCAAGAAGATCCCGTCGCCGCGAGCAAGGCCGTTCCAGCGACCGCTGGCGATAAAAAGTAACCTCGTCTGCACCCTATTCGAGCTCGATCCTGACTATGGCGAAATTCTCGTTCTCATCTCCTCTGGTCCGAGGCGCGTGGTTTATCCTCGCCGTCGTCGCCACCCTCTTGCCGCAGACCCAACAGCTCCTCGCGTGGGCGTTGATGGTTGGTGTCGTCGCCGCGGGCATCTTGCTCCTGCGATTGCGTGTGTCCACGGTCCTCTTCGTGGGCGCTGCGATTTCCGTCCGCAGGCTTCAACTGGACGACATCTTCACGGGGATGGTTGTGGCTTCGCTGATAGGCGTTTGGGCGCTCATTAGCCGTCTCCCCATGATGGACAATGCGTGGCGCATGAAGGTCGGCTTCGTCGCCGCCGTCGTGCTCGGCGCCGCCGTCGTCGTGTGGCCAACCGCCAATATGCTCAGCAACGGCAAAATCCCTTTACCAAGATACGTCCGAGACCGCGTGCCCATGGTGCTCGCCAAAGGCCTCGATTTGCAAGGCGGCATGCGCCTCGTCTACCAGGTGGAAGTCGAAGAGGCGATCGGTGAGAAGCGCAACAACATCGCCGCGGAGATGGGCCAAGATCTCGCGATCGCTTTTGGCTTTTCGAAGGAACAAGGCCGCGTTGAAGAGAAGCGCAAACTCGAAGAGAAGGTAAAGGTAGACCTCCCGGAGAGCGCGCTCGTTCGCATTCGGTTTGCCGACAAGAACGATCGCGCCAAGCTCGACGATCGCTTTCAAAAGAAGTTCACCGCGGAGATGAGCTTCATCCTCGGCCCCAAAGACAACGAGGCGACCTTCAAGATCCGCCAGGACGTCGAAACCAACATTCGCGAGCGCGCCGTCACCCAAGCAAAAGAAACCGTCTTTCGTCGCGTGGACGAGCTGGGTCTTCGCGAAGCTGCCGTCACCTCTCGCGATGAGGACATCATCGTCGAGGTCCCCGGTCAGAACAAGCAAGCCTTCGACGACATCAAAGAGATCATCCGCCGAACGGCACGCCTCGAATTCAAGATGGAGGACACGTCCGACTTCTTCGCTCCTCCGAAGGTCGACCCGAATACGATCCCAGCAACGGAACGCATCGAGATCCGCCAAGACAGCATCCCCGATGGCCTAAAAGAGAAGAACGAAAAGAAGTACACGACGATTCACTTCGCGCAGATCACAAAGCTCGATACCGAATCGATGGAGGAGTGCAAGAAGCGCTTTCGAGCTTGGATTGACACACTTGGCGTCCCTGACGATCGCCAAGTGGGTTTCGGTATCGTTCCCGATCCTGACGACGTCAATAAAGAGATTGGGTGGCGGACGTACTACCTCTTTCGTCGCGCCGAAGTGACTGGCGAGCACATCACGAACGCAGAGGCCAACCCGAACCAGGACAAGCAGGGCTACAGCGTAAGCCTTACCTTCAATCCGGTTGGCTCCGAGCGATTCGAAGAGGTGACGGGGGCGAACATCAATCGCCGCTTCGCGATCATCCTTGACGACAAGGTCGACTCAGCGCCCGTGATCCAATCGAAAATTGGGGGCGGACACGCGCAAATCAGCATGGGTGCGGGCGATCAAGACACGCAATTGTTGAATGCGCGCAAGCTGGAGCGCGTGCTTCGTTCAGGTGCGTTGCCCGCACAAATTTCGCAGAAGAGCGAGACGACCATCGGGCCGTCGCTGGGTCGTGATGCGATCGATCAGGGGCTCAAGGGCATGGTGGTGGGCACCGCGCTCGTCCTCCTCTTCATGTTCATCTACTACCGCACGGCGGGCTTAGTGGCCGATGGTGCGGTGCTCCTCAATCTCTTCTTGCAGCTCGCCATTCTCGCTTCGTTCGGAGCAACGATGACGCTGCCGGGCATCGCCGGGCTCGCGCTCACGATCGGCATTGCCATCGACGCAAACGTTCTCATCAACGAACGTATTCGCGAGGAAATGCGAACAGGTCGCAGCATCCGAGCGGCGATCGACGCCGGTTACGATAAGGCGTTCACGGCCATCATCGACGGACACGTGACGGTGGCGATCTCGGGTCTCATCCTGATGCAATACGGCAGCGGTCCGGTCAAGGGCTTCGCCGTCACGCTCTTCATCGGGATCCTGGCAAGCTTGTTTACCGGTGTATTCTGCACGCGTCTCGTCTTCGACTGGTGGGCGCGCGGCGCGAAGGTTAAGCGCTTGAACATTGGTGCGGAGTTCTGACTAAAGGTCGAAGGGAAGGGGTGTGCTTCCCTCGAGTTCACGCGAATTTGGAGAGATAAGGGGCGATGGAGTTTTTCAAACCAGGACGGCAATTCGACTTCATGAAGCAGCGGGTCTTTTGGATCCCGCTCAGCTTCTTCTTGGTCATCGCGTCGACAGTCCTTCTTTTCTATCCAGGCCCCAACTACGGAACCGACTTTCGAGGTGGTACCGAGGTTGAGGTCGCGTTCGTCAAGCACGTTGACGCTTCCCAAATTCGTTCGGCGCTCGAAGCCGGCGGTTTCCAGACACCCGACGTCGTGCAGGTCGTGCACGCAACCGACAAGGACCGCTTCCTTGTTCGTGTGCAAGATACACAAGAACTGCAAGACGCGGCAAAGGCTCGCGTCAAGCGGGCGCTGTGCATGGGAGACGTTGGCTCCGACGGCAAGCCGATCGTCGTCCCGACTGACGCCCGCTGTCCCGAGGATGCACAAGCAGTCGAGCTCAAGTTCAGCCCTGGGGGCGACAAGCTCATTGCGCGCTACGAGAAAGACCCTGATCTAAAAAAAATTGGCGAGCAACTCTCTCTGGTGCCCGATCTCCGCTTCCGCGCAAGCGAAGGCAACCCACGCCTGCTCGTCACGGCCAGCAAGCTCGATCACAAGGTAGAGGTTCACCTGCCCTCGAAGGGCGATGAGCTCCTCGAGAAACTTCGCGTGAAGCTCGGCGACGCCGTGCCCGAGAAGGCGCTCAAGATCGAATGGGTGGGTCCGAAAGCCGGCAAGCAGCTCCGCGACAGCGCGCGTAACTCGGTCGCTATCGCGATCGTGTTCATCATGCTCTACCTCGCGTTCCGTTTCGACCTACGTTTCGCGCCTGGCATCGTCGTCGCTTGCGTCCACGACGCGATGGTCATCCTTGGTGTTTTCGTGGTCTTGCGAAAAGAAGTGACCCTCACGACGATCTCAGCGGTCCTTACGATCGTCGGCTACTCGATGAATGACACGGTCGTCGTCTACGATCGCATTCGTGAAAACCTGCCGAAGTACAAAGGCAAGACGTTCGCGCAGATCATTAATCTGAGCGTGTCTGAAACGCTCTCGCGCACCATCCTGACCGCCGGCGCGACGCTTCTCAGCGTCATTCCGTTTATGGTCTGGGGCACGGGCGTCATCAAAGACTTCGCGCTCGCCATGATCGTTGGCATCGTCGCAGGTACTTATTCAAGTATTTACGTGGCCGCGCCGCTCACCGAGTGGATCGACTCGAAGCTCGCAAAGGGCAACGAGGCCCGATCGCTCGCGCGTCGGCCTGCCGTTCAACCAAAGCCGGCGTGACGGAGGCCTCTCTCGAGAGGCTCAACCTCGCGCCGCTCATGATGACACTCAGGTCGCACTCCATTAGCCTGGCCGTGTGGACCTCCTTCGCCCCGAAGCGCGCACCCCAATGGGCGAACCGCTCATCCGGTTCGAGGCAGTCCACAAGCGGTTCGGCCCGAAGAGCATCTACTACAATCTGAATCTTGAGATTCTTCGTGGGGAGACCATCACCGTAATGGGCCCATCGGGTGTCGGTAAGAGCGTCATGCTCAAGATGCTCATCGGCCTTATCCCCATCGATCAGGGTCGCATCTTTTTCGACGGCGAAGAGATAACGAACATGACCGACGCCCAGCTTTTCGCGGTCCGGCGACGTATTGCGTACCTCTTCCAGGGTGCGGCGCTGTTCGACTCACTAAGCGTCGGCGAGAACGTTGCGTACGGGCTCACGGAGCAATTCCACGACCGCATGTCTCCTTCTGAAATCGACGGCCGGGTCGCTCAGGCGCTCCACCTTGTCGGCTTGCCGGGCATCGAGCTGATGCGCCCTTCCGACCTCTCTGGTGGAATGAAAAAACGTGTCGCTCTTGCTCGTACCCTTGCTCTCCAGCCGGAGGTGCTACTCTACGACGAGCCGACGACAGGCCTCGATCCGATCAACACGGCACGCATCAATAACTTGATTTCGGCGATTCAAAAGACGCTCCACCTGACGAGCGTTGTGGTTACGCACGATATGGGAACCGCTTTTTCAGTCTCTGATCGCCTTGCGATGATTTCCAAGGGGCGCATTTTGGCCGTAGGGCCAAAGGATGAGTTTCG